>JAFDAM010000008.1 GCA_019313825.1 Deltaproteobacteria bacterium | reverse complement strand
TCCCGGTTCATAGATCCACAGATCCGAGAGGGCGAGTTACCGGCTCCCGGCACCCTCTACCCGCAGCAGTATAAGCGAAGCAGGCAGTGTATATTCAGGGAGATATGTAGAGACAGACATGAACAAAGAGAATCACATAAACAATAACCGTAAAATAAACTATTTACGCCTTTCCATAACAGACCGCTGCAACTTAAGGTGCAAATACTGCATGCCTGAGGAGGGAATCGACTACCTCCCGCACAGTGAGATCCTCAGATATGAAGAGATGATTCACATTGTAAGGCTTTCCGTCAAGAGGGGTATCCGCAAGGTAAGATTGACTGGAGGGGAACCCCTGGTCCGCAAGGGTTGCATAGATTTCATCAAACAACTGGGTAAGATAGAAGGATTGGATGAGGTCACCCTGACTACAAACGGGGTTTTGCTGAAAAAATACGCAGCAGACATCAAGGCCGGTGGCGTCCATCGCATAAACGTAAGCCTGGATTCGCTCAGACCCGACCGATTCTTCCAAATCACAGGGCATGACTGTTTTGAGCAGGTATGGGAAGGGATCCAGGAGGCTGAGCGCCAGACCTTCAGCCCCATCAAGATCAACGTGGTGGCCATCAGGGGAGTCAATGATGATGAGATCGCTGATTTTGCGCGCCTCACACTGGAGAAGCCCTATCACATACGTTTTATCGAAGTCATGCCCATCGGCGGGCAGAACAGCACCCTGGACAACTTTATCCCTGTTGAAGAGATACATGGCATTATCCAGGGCCTGGGGGATCTTAAACCCATCCACAGGCGCAACAACCTGGATGGTCCTGCCCAGAGATTCGTCCTCGAGGGCGGTAAAGGGGAGATCGGGATGATCGGGGCGATGAGTAGCCACTTCTGTGATATCTGCAATCGGTTGCGCCTCACAGCCGAAGGTCATATAAGGAGCTGTCTCTTTTCCGACCATGAGATAGATATAAAGACGCCTCTAAGAGAGGGAAAAGGAGATGACTCCCTCCTGGAGCTGTTGGACAGGGCCATTGAAAAGAAAGACAATAGCCAGGGAGTATTGAGGCCGGGGCCTCGAAAGTGCGTGCGACAGATGTCCAGCATCGGTGGTTAATAAACCTTACCGGAAGATCCCCATACCATACCTCAGAAGAATCAACAATCAACCTGAAAGGCCCTTTTATCTCTTTTCCAGGTTTATGGCCCGCCCAAGTTTTTCCTCAAGAATCCGGCTCATATGCCGATATAATAACAGATCCGGTATTCACTTCCGTGTTATCAATCGATTCTAATAATCTCGAATTGAAAGGGATAGCGATGGATTTCCTGTCTTCAAGTGAACTAACAATTCCTGCGACACAGATGGCCATGCTCCTGATGTTGACTACGGTCGCGCTCCTTTTTGGGAGAATAAAACTGGCCCTGATGATTACCTACCTTTTTACGCTCTACTGGGGATATGTCTTGAATCGGACGTATATGTTCAAAACTGCCTCGGAAAGTGTAGGCCATTTCACCTGGATCTATTTTGGTTTCGGTCTCCTTGTGGTCTTCTTTGCCCTGGCCGGTTTTCTCAGACCTGGGAGAAGATAGGGCCTCCAAACCCTTAACTCTCAGCCCGCACAATCTGTTTCACATTGATTCAGCAGAAAGCTACCAGAAGTCAATTATTTTACACTATCAATGTTCTCTTCCAGGTAGACGGTCTCAAACATCGGCGGTTTTTTTAAGGTAAAGATCTGCTCAGGGATGGCTTTGTTGAAGACCATTTTCCTATTTTTAAGGACAAGAGTTCTCTTATCTTTAATACTATTCACCCTTACTTCCCGCGCGTAATAGATACCGTCAGTATCCTGAAATTCTGAAAAGGCCAGATTAACCTGTTGTGCGGGAAAGGAGACAAGTCCGGGGAGAAGGCTTTCCGGAAAAAGATCGATTATCTCCCTCTCTTTCTGATTTAGCAGGCTGATCTGATTTGCCTTGAGGGATGAGATACTGTCATGCTTTATGAGGTGAGGATATCCCCTTAATACGGCCCAGATCAGATCAGTGTCGAACAGCTTTCCCGGGAAAAATCGTGATAACGAGTCGGGTGTAAAATCGCCAAGATATAGTCTTTTTTCGTTAAAGGAGATGACCTTAAGTCTCTCATTATCGATCAGGATATGAAGAATGGGCCGCCCCCATGGATGGGTGATCTCGATCTTTATTCTGAGAGGATTCTTGATTCCGGCTATCAGGATATCGGCCTCTGATTCCCATTTCCAGTCTTTTACCGATATACTGCCGTGGGTATAAAAAGAAGAGACCTTCTTTGCCTGATCCCGAATCCTTGAGATAACGGCAGTTGCCTCATGAATACTGAGAGGCTCCCCTGGAGCGGGCCCGTAAATAGTGGCGCAGCCCGGGAAAAGGATGAAGATAAGAGATGTTATCAGGATAATTACTTTAAAAATTTATTCACCTCTTTGATCTTCTCTTTGATCTTATCCTCTTGGAGGTGCTTCAGGGACAAGGCCTTTTGATACATCTCAAGGGATTTCGGATAGGCTTTCTTTATTAAATAGACATCGCCCAAATGTTCGGCAATGGTAGGATCGGTCGGAATTAAGTTGAAGGCCTTTTCCAGAGAGTTTAAGGCCTCGTTATATTGCCCCTTCTGGTAATAGACCCAACCAAGGCTGTCTATGATATAACCGCTGTTCGGTTTAATCTCCAAGGCCTTCTGTATCAGATCCATGGCCTCATCCAGTTTTATCCCCTGCTCAGCATAGGAATAGCCTATATAATTAAGGGCGTCCGCGTGATCAGGCGTGATCTCCAAGATCCTTCTCATCTTCTCGAGAGAGCTCTTTTTATCCCCCGACTTATCCAGCACAACGCCCTGTCGGAATATGAGCTCGATGTCCTTATCATCCTGTTGGAGGCCATCTTCTATAGCCTTCAAGGCCTTTCCGTATTCTTTTTGTGTCTCAAAGAGAGAGGCCAGCACCAGATAGAGTTCAATCTCCCCTTTTTTCGCTTCAATTGCCTTATTAATGACATCAATGGCTTTGTCGTACTCTTTCCGGTCCTCCAGGATGTAAGCCATATGTATACTGGAATTGATGTAATACTCGGTTCCCTTTTTTATCAACCTGAAGTGCTCAAGGGCCTTTTCCGCTTCTCCTTTTTCTTCGTAGGCCAAGGCAATGTAGTATCTGGACTTGTAATCCTGTGGCCAGGCTGAAACAATTAAATCAAGTTCGGTGATGGCTTCATCAAGCCTGCCATGCCGAAGATAGGTAAGGCCAAGAATTTGACGTCTCGGATCTCCTGGTTTTGATTCTTCCTTTATCTTTTCCACCAGTTCCTGGACTTTTTCTTCCTCACCGAGCGTATGGTAGATATTGATAAGTCTCTCTTTTGCGACTATATTGGCCGGGTATAATATCAATAACTTTTTATAGATTTCCTCAGCCTCTTCATAGCGCTTCTGCCTCTGATACAGACTGGCCAGATCAAAGAGAGCTGGTTCCATACTCTTGCTTAATTCAAGGGTATGAAGATAACTCTTCTCTGCCTCCTGATTATTCCCTGATTCCAGATGTATCCTGCCCCGGTAGTAATGGGCAATAATCAGATCCGGATTCTGTTGTATCAGTATATCCAGATGATTCAATGCATCATTATATTGTCTTTTTCTGATAAAGATGGTCGCCAGGACCATCCTCACTCTTTGATGATCGGGTTCGAGTTCGAGAATATTATTATACTCTTTTATCGCGGATTCCTCATCCCCCGAAGCGGAGTGTATATCTGCCAATAGTATGTGCGCATTGATATCATTAGGATCAAGCTCCAGACTCCTTTGTGCATATTTGGCCGCCCCCTTGTAATCTTTCAATCTTTGCAGAAGAATAGCCATCTTTATATTCAGGTAGATAGAGTCCGGATCATCCTTGACGGCCTTGGACAGGTGATCCCTGGCCTCTTTGTGGCGGCCATGTGACATATAAAGAGAAGCTAATGTGAAATTTGTATACGCATCCTGGAGTATACCCCGCTTTTTTGCAGGTGTCTTTTTTTCAGGTGTCTTGACTTCTTTCGGAATTTTAACAGGCGCCACTATTGGCGGTTTCGGTGTAATCTCCGCACAGGAGAAGACTGTTCCCAATAGAAGGACTAGGGCGGGATAGACGACAGGCCTAAGATACTTTGTTATTTTCATCTGTTTCATTTGAGAAAATCAGAATATTCCTTTTCAAAGTTTGGGATCTCTTCCGTAAGCCATTTTTTGATATTTTTAATGATCCTTGCCTGGATCTGCCGGACCCTCTCGCGGGAGATATTATATTTATCTCCCAATTTCTGGAGTGTCGCGGGATTTTCAGACATTATACGATTGTCAAATATATCCAGTTCCTTTTCAGATAATTGCCCCCTGTATTCTTTCAACTTGTCGAGAAGTATTGATCTGCTCTCGACCTCGGAGATCTGTTCATCCAGGTCTACAGATTGATCCGCCAGAAGTGCGCCGTATTCCTCTTTACCGTTATCTCCTATAGGGGCATTTAGAGAGACATCACCGCCTCCCAAGCGAAGGGACATCTCCTGAACATCCTCTTCTCTCACATCCAGCCGTTCTGCCAGGAGTTTTGGTTCGGGGGCGAATCCTTCCGCGAGAAGCCTGTCTCTCTCCTTGCTCAGGTTAAAAAACAGCTTGCGCTGGGTCTGGGTGGTGCCGATCTTGACCAGTTTCCAGTTTTCCATAATGAATTTTAACATGTAGGCCTTGATCCAGAATGAGGAATAATATGAAAATTTTATACCTCGGTAGGGATCGAATTTCTGTACTGCCTTCAACAGGCCCACATTCCCCTCTTGAATGAGATCCAGAAGGCTCTTTGTCCAGTATCGATGAAAATCCATGGCGATCTTTACAACGAGCCTCAGGTTGGACGTAACAAGCCTGTAGGCGGCCTTCTGATCTTTTTTCTCCTTTACCCTGATGCCCAGTTCCACTTCCTCTTCCCTGGTCAACAGGTTATAATTCTTGATCTCCAGCAGGTACATCTGAAGGGGATCGTACTGCACAAGGGCCCTGTCCTCAATTTGAACCACCGGGCTGAGATCCGGCGGAACAGACGGAGTATGGTCGTCCATCTCTTCAGATAATTCCTCTCTTTCGATATCTGTTTTTTCGGTTTTTCCCATCAAACAAACGCCCTGAATATCTTGCAACATGTTGAATTTAAAAGGATATTCCGAGGCCTTGGTTATTCCTCGCAATTGATATAACGGCGTAATTAAAATCAGTTTCGAATCATTATACCATTATTCCAAATATTATGCTCAGTGAACTAAGTCCTACCATCTATTATTCTATGGTGTTTCAATATCTTGATTGCTTATAAGGGTTGACACGGGTAATTCGCCTGCAAACAACAGGCTTATGGCCTCGGGATGCGATCTCACAGGATAGTCCATTGAGGTTTATTGAATGGTTATTTTGATATATCTTTTTTTCCCCGCCCTCAATAATATAGAGTCATCCACCATATCTTTAAGATCAATAATCCGGTCAAAGGACTCTATTTTCCGGTTGTTGATATACCCTCCACCCTGAGAGATCAGACGACGTGCCTCAGACCTGGTTCCGCATAGACCTGTCTTTTCAAGCAGGATGTAAGCAGGGGTCCCATGGTCCAGTTCTCCGGCATCTAGGGCATAGCTGGGAACGGATTCGGATAATTGGGAGCTGTCTCCTCCGAAAAGCTGTTGCGCGGCGGTTTTTGCCTTTTCCGCTTCCTGTTGGCCGTGACACAGTTTGGTAGCCTCATAGGCCAGCGCTTCCTTTGCTTGCCTGATGTCCGCTCCTTCGATGGCTCCGAGCCTGCGAATCTCGTCCATGGGAAGAAATGTGTAAAGGGCCAGAAAACGCGCCACATCCTTGTCTTCCTGATTTATCCAGTATTGGTAGTAATCATAGGGGGAGGTTAATTCCGCATCAAGCCATACCGCGCCTTTGTGCGTCTTGCCCATCTTGATTCCGGATGAGGTCGTTATAAGAGGAAATGTGAGACCATGGATCGTCTCCCCTTCCAGTCGTCTTGTCAGATCCGCTCCTGCCAGGATATTTCCCCACTGATCATTACCGCCCATCTGAATGCGACAATCGTAATGTTTAAAGAGATACCAGAAGTCATAGGCCTGAAGGAGCATGTAATTAAACTCAATAAAATTAAGACCGGTCTTTAACCGGGCCTTGTAGCTCTCAGCGGTTAACATCCTGTTGACGCTGAAGTGGCGTCCTATGTCCCGTAAAAAATCGATATAGTTCAGTTCAACCAGCCAGTCCGCGTTGTTTACCATGATGGCCTTACCATCACTGAAATCGATGAACCGGGATAGCTGTTCCTTGATGCCATCCGCATTTTTTTCGATCTCTTCCCTGGTCATAACAGGGCGCATCTCTGTCTTACCGCTTGGATCTCCCACAAGGGTAGTGCCGCCTCCCACAACGGCAATGGGCCTGTGCCCTGCCCTTTGCATATGCGCCAGGGACATGATGGGCACAAGGTTCCCCAGATGGAGACTCTTTGCGGTCGGATCAAACCCGATATAGCATGTGGTTGGACTCTCTAAAAGATCACGGACCAGATCTCGGTCAGTTACCTGCTCAAAAAAACCCCTCTCTTCAAATATATCAAATGTATTCTGCAATTTAGTCCTCATAAATATTTGATTCAAAATCCTCCGGGAACCTTACCCTGACCACCTTGCCAAGGCCCCCAAGATCTTTAATCCTTTTTCCGTTAATATCAAACTCTATCCCAGCCGCGTTGCCCACCAGGATATCAAAACCCTCTCTTGCCTCCCATTGCGGCCTGCTACCGGGGTGAAAGATGTATTCCTTCGGCAACATATCGTCGATATATATCTTTATATAGGTCCTCATATTTACGATACCGGTGAGGACAAGCCGATCAACGGCAGCAGCAGGTTCAGAAGATGGATAATCGGGCGCAATCTCTTCAACAACGGGCGGTAATGGTCTTTGTGCTACCTGCAATTCTTGTGGCTTATCCGCCCCGGCTGGTTTATCTGCCTTGGAAGATTCAGCATCAGGTTCCTGCTCAATGGGGCCTGAAAACTGCTCTTCTACGGGTTCCGGTTCCTCTATCTTCAGGGTAGATGGTTGCCCGCCCACCTCTTCCCGGCTTTCCAGCAGGTTTTCTCGATTATCAGGCACGGGTGCTTGTTGGCCTGTCCACAGATAGACTGTCACAGCCATGACTATGACAAGAAGAGATATGACTAAAAAGACACCCCGACTTCTTGATTTTTTGGGCTCTACGAGCGGTTTTGGAGCTTCTTCCTCAATAGGCGTAAGCTTTTCATATAGATCCAGGGCGTTCCTCTCATCCAGACCGAGGGTTTGGGCATAGGACTTGATAAAACCCTTAATAAAGACCGGGGCCGGGAGATTATCCCAGTCCTCATTATCCAATGCATCAAGGTAGTGTCTTCTAAGTCGGGTGATCTTGGCTACCTCGTCAAGGCTGAGTCCTTTCTTTTTCCTTTCATCCTTTAGAAGCGCCCCTAAACCCAACTCTTTTAGAGGCTCAAATTCACTGTTCCGTGGCTCGTCCTGTTTAATATCAGACATATTAGACCCGAAAAACCAGCAAATCTGGTTTATAAGTAATTTTAGCTCTTTTCAAATGATCCAATGAGTCAGCAAATTTTCAAAGCACAAACTGGTATAATCAAAAAAGTATCTTGGTATAGGTGTTTTCCCGCAGGTTTTTAATCCATGCCGTATATCTTTTTTCAACTTCCTCTTTATACAGGATTTCATTGATGGCGTCCCTGACTTCCTCAAAGGGCCTTACTCTATAAACTTCCCTATTGACCAGCTTGATAATCTGAATCCCATTTCCTCTGATTATCGGACTACTGACACCGCCCTCAGGTATGCCTTTAAGCGCTTTCCTGAGTACCGGGTCAAGCTGATCTGTCTCAAACCTACCCAGATCACCCCCTTCATCCGCACCCGGGCCTTCAGAAAACTCTCTTGCCAGTTTACCGAAATCTTCACCCTTTCTGAGTCGGGTCAGAATATCTTCACCTTTTTTCGATAGTTCACGAAGTCCCTTTTCGTTATCCGATTTATTATTCAGAAATATGCCCGCAAGATGAACTTTGGCCTCTGTGCAGTACTCCTCTTTATGCCTCTGGTAATACTGGAGGATCCGCTTTTCCCTGATAATGATCTTTGACTTGACTTCGTAATGAATTAACCTGTTACGTTCAAGATCTTTCTTGATGATATCCCGATACTTTTCATAGGTTATTCCCTGTCTCTTTAATCCGGCTACCAGTTCTTCATGGGTCACATGGTTGGTCTTCTTAATATTTTCAATGGTATTATCAACCTGGTCTGATGATACCTGAATCCTCATTTCCTGAATCTTCTCCTGAGTGATCTTTTCATCAATCAGGAGTTCCAGGACTTTTTGTCTTGTGTCAAGATAGCTTTTTTTATCCTTGGAACTGATTTCATTCGGTGTTAAGCCTGTCATCTCCTCCATCTTTTTGTTCAGCTCGTAAAGGGTGATCACATCATTGTTGACTATAGCCACCACTCTATTGCTGGTTTCGGCAGAGACATATTGGGAAAAACTGACCACAATAATAACAGAAAAGATTAATGCGCATATTGATTTCAAACCATTCATCCTTCCAGACTCCAATCCGAATAGATCTTTTTATCTATCTTAACAGGGGAGTCGTCCCTTAATTCTTTAAGCCATCTCCTGTAAAATTCATCCTTTTTATCAAGAAACAGCTTTGATTCAATCCCGGCCAATGATTCGGGCAGTGTATTATGTCCTTCGGCGCGTTTAGAGAGTACCTCAAAGATATGAAATCCGTAAGGTGTCTCCAGTACTTCGCTGATTTTTCCGATTGGGAGCGAAAAAGCCACTTTTTCCATAGACTCTTCCATATCACCTTTCGCAAACCACCCCAACGCGCCTCCATCATTGGCCTCAGGAGTAATGGAATATTTTGCGGCCAGTTCACCCATATCCTCCCCCTTAGCCAATTGCTTCAATATGTTTTCAGCCTCATCCCTGGTGCGTGTAACTATCTGTCTTAATCGTACCGTCTGAGGTCTTTTAAACTCATCCCGGTGAGATTCATAATACTGTTTGGTCTCTTGAAAGGTCGCCGGCGAAACGTCTTCCGTGGCCTTCGTGATGATCTTCTTGATGATGAGTTCCTGTCTTAAACCTTCCTTCCAGTCGTTAGGATCAATGTATCTTTGAAGGAGTATCTCCCGGAAAACTCCCGGCGGGTAGTCTCTCTTTATCTCTTTAATGGCAGATTCCAGTTCATCGTCTGAGACAGTTATTCCTTTCTCTTTACCATATTCCATAATACGGTAATTATCTATAATCTTTTTGATGAGAGATCTGATTCCAAGTTTTGCTTCCTGATCAGTGATCCCCATCTCAAAAGTGATCTGTCTGATCTCTTTTTTTAACTCATCTTCCGTGATTTCTCTGCTTCCCACGGTAATAACGACTCTGTCACCTGGGTTGTCAAAGATATTGCAGGCTGAAAGGGCTATAGATATTGCGATTATAAAATAGAAGGATCTTTTTGATATTATCATTATCTTAATGGATCTTTTGGTCCATGGCTCAAGCACGGGCAAAACCTATAGGGTGTAAATCTATTTTAACTGCTTAGATTAACAGTTATATTGAAAATTGCAAGAATAAAACAATGTTCCAAATTTCTTTAATCAGTCGAAATCATTGGCGATAAGAACAATAAGGTCACGCGGGCCTGTTCCGGACTAGAGCAAAATCCTGAATGATCTGTTTCGCCTCAAGAAGCGCTTCAATAGCTGATTCTTTGCGTATCCTCACCTTTAACTTCGTGTCTGAGAGAAAGTGAAACATATGCCTTTTACCTTCTACCAGTTTTACCAGTCTCTCAGGTTCAACAGTCGTAGCAGGCGAGAAGGCAAATATCAGAGACTCGTTTTTTACGTCAAGCCTGTTTACCACCATCTTTTTCAGGTCCAACCTTACATCCATAACCCTTAGCAGGTTGGATACCACCTCGGGAGGGGGGCCAAAACGATCGACAATCTCCTCGGCTATGTTCTTCAGATCGGATTCCTCCCTAAGGCTGGACAGCCGGCGATATAGATTCAATCTGACGTCTATATCCGAGATGTACTCCTCCGGAAGATACGCGGATATATCCACATGAATCTCAGGATTGATCTCTTCATGATATTCCTCACCCTTTAGTTCAGCTACGGCCTGCTCGACCAGTTTAAGGTAGAGTTCATAACCGATGGCAGCGATATGACCGGTCTGGGAAAAACCCAGGATATTTCCTCCGCCTCTTATCTTCAGATCATGCATGGCAAGGTTGATTCCGGCGCCCAGATGAGAGAAATCCATAAGCGCCTTAAGTCTCTTTTCCGCCTCTCGGGTCATTCTGGAGTCGCTTGAGAGGAAGAGGTAGGCAAAGGCGTTCTCCGCGGATCGGCCGACCCTGCCCCTCAGCTGGTATATCTGGGACAGGCCGAAACGGTCCACCTCGTTGATGATAATGGTATTGGCCGAAGGGATATCGAGTCCTGATTCAATGATGGTGGTGCAGACCAGCACATCTATCTCTTTCCGAAGAAATCGGATCATGGTCTCTTCCAGGACCTTCTTCTTCATCTGGCCGTGGGCAATGGCAAATCTTGCCTGTGGAACCAGTTTGATTATCTCTTTAGCTGTCTTCTCGATGGTCTTCACCCGGTTGTGAACAAAGAAGACCTGTCCTCCGCGCTCTATTTCAGACTCTATTGCACGCTTGATGGTTGCCTCGTCATAGACCGAGAGGTAGGTCCGGATGGCCAATCTCTCTTCGGGCGGTGTCTCGATCATGCTGAGGTCCCTGACGCCCATCAGGGACATGTGAAGTGTCCTGGGAATGGGGGTGGCGGTCAGGGCAAGTACATCCACGAGTGCGCGGTATTTTTTTAACCTCTCTTTCTGTTTGACTCCGAACCGCTGCTCCTCGTCGATAATCAGAAGGCCCAGATCCTTGAAGCCGATATCCTTCTGCAGTATCCTGTGTGTGCCTATCAGTATATCGATCTTTCCGGACCTGGTCTTTGCGATGATCTCCTTCTGTTCCGCCCTGGACTTAAAACGGCTGACCACCCCGACCTTTAACTGATACGGTTCCATCCTCTTCCTGAAGGTCTCATAGTGCTGTTCAGCCAGGACCGTTGTCGGGATAAGGAGTGCGACCTGCTTGCCGTCCATCACGGCCTTGAATGCGGCGCGGATGGCAACTTCGGTCTTTCCGAAGCCCACATCACCGCATATCAGCCTGTCCATGGGACGTTCGGTCTCCATATCAGACAATACGTTATCAATGGCCTTTATCTGATCCGGTGTCTCCTCATGTTCAAAGGTAGCCTCAAACTCCTTGAAAAAGTAGTCCGGCCGGGAAAAGGCGAAGCCCTTTCGATACCTTCTGAGGGCATATACCTCGACAAGCTGTTTGGCAATCTCCCTTACGGACTTTTTAGCCTTCTGCTTGACCAGATTCCATGATCTGCCACCCAGTCTATCCAGCGGCGGGTCTCTTTCGTCCGAGCCAACGTATTTCTGAAGAACACTGATGTGATCAGCAGGGATATAGAGTCGATCATTGCCTTTGTATCCTATGATGACAAAATCATTGACCTTCTGTTCCATCTCCATCTTGGAAAGGCCGTTATACCTGCCTATACCGTGATCCTGGTGGACAACCAGATCTCCTACCTTTAGCTGACTGAAGGCAGTCCAGTCCAGCGCTCCTTCTCCCGCCCTTTCTCTTTTCCTGGCCCTGGATCTCTTGGGACCGAAGATCTCGTCCTCGCTCAAAACATGGATACCGATCTCCGGCCAGGCAAATCCCCTTGAGAGCCGCCCCAGGCAGATGCTCAGCCCCTTTCTCGCGGAGACCCTGTACCAGTTTTTTACGACTTCCTCCACCTCCACCTCGTAGTTATGGAGGATCTCTTTCAGGCGGCCTGCCTGCTGTTCTGTTCGACAGACAAGGATGACCCTGGATCCCAGGTCCATCCATTTAGAGATCTTTTCAGCCAGGGGCGCCATGGAGACTCTTCCCTTTTCCGCGAGCCGGACCTCCAGGTCCTCATCAACTCTATATGTCTCTCTGATATCCAGAGACCACCTGCCAATGCCCTCTGTCTTCTCGACAGCCAGTTCACTGAAATAGATACGCTGGTAACGCTCAAGGAGTGGCCCGATTTCTTCGCCTGAAAGGATAAGCCCGTCTGTTTCAGGAAAGGGAGTACCCCTCTGTCCGGCCTCCCGGCGGTACTTCTCATCATCTGCCCGGACCCTTTCCAGAAATCCCTCTTGTTGATTCTCCATCCTAAGGGGCTCAATGAGCGTAATAAGGCCGTCAGGCGGAAAATAATCAAACAGGGTATCGAGACGGGAATAGAAGTGATTCAACCAGGCCTCCTGTCCGGGAAAGCCGCCCCCTTCCGCGCCCTGTTCAGGAAGCCTGCCCATGGATCTGGCCCTTTTCATGTTTTCCTTATCCATGATGATCTCACAGGAGGGCAGGAGAAGCATCTCCTTGAGGTTCCCGGTGGACCTCTGCGTTACAGGATCAAAATGACGGATGGATTCAAGGCGGTCGCCCCAGAATTCCAGTCGTACGGGAAGGGAATAGAATGGGGAGAATATGTCTATAACCCCGCCCCGAACAGAATAATCCCCTGTCTCTTCAACAAGGGATGTACGAAGATACCCCCCAATCTCGAGTCTGAGCAGCAGGGCATCTCTCTCAATCTCCTCACCCTCTTCAAAATATTCAAGGGCGTTTATCATGGCATCCTTTGGCAGGATCCTGAAGAGAATCGCCTCTATGGATGTTATGACAATGGGGCCTTTTTCGGACGTGAGCGCATAGAGCGCCTGCAGTCGCCGGCTGATGATGTTCCTGTGCGGACTCAGTCCTGTCAGGGGTGAGATATCATAGAGGGGAAAGTCATACAGCCTCCTCTCTCCCGGTTCCGCATATACACAGGATTCCGGCAGGAAGAACTCCAACTCCATGAAAAGCCTGTTGGCATCTTTTGCCTTTGGCAGGATAATAAGGGAGGGCCTTTCCGTTTCTATCAGCAGTTGCGCGAGAAAGTAGGCCCTTGCCGCACCGGAGAGGCCGGTGACCCGGATCTCCCCGGCGCCTTCTTCAATCCATCTTTTTAATTTACGAATATATCTGTTTTCGGCGTTCATGGAAATATCTTACCGGGGTTGAGGATACCATTGGGGTCGAACAGGTTTTTTATGCTTTTCATCCACGCAAGGCCTCGCCCGTGCTCCGGCTCCATGAATTTCCTCTTACCGATTCCCACGCCGTGTTCGCCGGTGGCAGTGCCCCCCATGGCAAGTGCTTTTGAAACAACACGCTGATTTACCTGCCCAATAATGGCCCACTCCTTCTCATCTCCTGTTTTTCCCGCGAATACAAGATGAAGGTTGCCGTCTCCGGCATGGCTGAATATATATCCAGGAATACCGGCCTTCTGCTTTTCCTCCCTCGCAATGGCTATCAATTCCGGGTAGGCCGTGATAGGAACGGCCACGTCCAAGGACATGGGTGAGCAATCAGGGTGGCGGCGGAAAATCATCTCTCCCAATTCATGCCTGGCCTTGAGCAGACGGTCCCTCTCGTCTCTTCCAAGTCCCAGGCGGAAATCATTGCACCCATGATCTTCACAGATCTCTTTGACCATATCCAGGACCTCTGCCAGTTGATTTTTTGTGGCGCCGTGATATTCAGTAAAAAGGGTAGGAGAGATGGTCAAGCCCAGGTCTTGTTCCCTGTTTATCAACTCTATGCACTCCGGCCCCAGGAGTTCCAGGGAAGCAGGATTAAGTCCCGCGCGAATGATCTCAAATACCGCCTTTCCGGCAGCTTCTACTGAAGGGAAATTGACGATTGCCGCGGAGAACTCCGCTGGGATACCGGTCAGTTTGACCGTGGCCCCGACTACGATACCCAGCGTTCCTTCGGAACCCACAAAGAGGTGGATAAGATCATACCCCGAAGAGGTCTTGGATGCCCGGGTGCCTATCTCAATCATCTCCCCACTGGCAAGGACAATGGCCAGTCTCAGGACATGGTCCTTGGTCGAGCCGTATCGAACGGTCCTGGTCCCGCTGGCATTGTTGGCGATCATACCGCCTATGGTGGCCTGGGCCCCGGGGTCCGGAGGAAAGAAGAGGCCTTTATGCCTGAGTTTTTCATTAAGATCCTGGTAGGTGACTCCTGGCTCCAGGTCTGCCTGGAAATCCTCTTCCCTTATATCTATGATCCTGTTCATTTGTGAAAAATCAAGGACTAATCCTCCCTTTACAGGCATTGGATTACCCTCCAGGCTGGATCCCGCCCCCCATGCCGTGACCGGGATCAACCGTTTATTGGCGTATTCAACTATCTCCGAAACCTCTTCTCTCTTTACTGGCCATATCACCGCCTCGGGCCGGCTGGCCGGGTGCATGGACTGGTCCTTTGAATGGAGATCAAGATTTGATTCACCTGTGGAGAAGCGGTCAGGCGCTACCATTGACTGAAGCGTTATTATATCTTCCTGAGTGAGATGATTGTATTCCATTGTATCCTCCGTAAATTGATAAACATTCTTTTTTGTCCAAACAAAGCCGGGCTCTCTGAGGCTGTGTCATAATGTTGGTCTTAGCCCCATATGTCATTTCGAGCGAAGCGAGAAACCTTTTAATACTAACAAGTTGCAGATTCAAGATTCCTCGGCTATCACCTTGGAATGACATTACGACACAGTCTCTCTGGACCCGGATTTTTTAATAATCTATTCATACATAAAACCGAATAGCTTGACAACCGGCTCTTCAGAAAATAGATGATAAAGAATTCCACATTCTATTTATTATGTGATAAGATTAAAACCATATTTTGTTATGAATCTCGGGCCTTAAACTTAAAAAGCATCAAGTAAATACCTTTATAAGTGCAGGTTTCCCTGTGGGAAAATTGACCTGATAAACCAAATATCAAAAGGAGGTATGAGATGGCTGTAAAAATCATCATTAAGAGAAAGATCTCCAAAGAGAAGGAAGCCGAGCTATTACCTCTCCTGTTGCAGTTGAGGTCAACGGCTATAGCACAACCGGGCTATGTTACCGGTGAAACCTTAAGAAAGGTTGATTCTTACGAGGATACCCTGGTGATCACCACATGGCAGTCTGAGGATGAATGGAAGGCATGGGAATCCAGTCAGGCAAGAAAAGATATCCAGGATAAGATTGATGCCATACTTGAAGAAAAGACCGAATACGAGATCTATTTTTACGGCTGATGAAACGATATACGGAGGAGCCTATGGATTACGGTATAAACAGGGAAGAGGCACTGTCGTTGTTAAAGGAGCACATCCAGAACCAGAATTTGATCAAGCATTGCCTGGCCACCGAGGCGGTCATGATTGCCCTGGCCGACAGTCTCGGGGAAGACAGAGAGAGATGGGGGCTTACCGGTCTGCTTCATGATCTTGATGTGGAACTGGTGGACTCCGATCTCTCAAGGCATACCCTTGAAACAGAGAAGATACTTCAGGAAAAGGGTGTGGCTGATGATATCATCAGAGCCATTAAGCTGCATAATGAGAAGGCCCACGGAGAGAAACGGTCGGAATTGTTTCATCATGCCCTTGCTGCCGGCGAGACTATCACCGGACTGATTATCGCGACGACCCTCGTATATCCCGACAAAAAGATAAATAGTGTTAAACCCAAGTCCATAAAAAAGAGGATGAAGGAGAAGAGCTTTGCTGCCGGTGTGGACAGGGAGATAGTCATGGAATGTGAAAAAATAGGTATGGATATCAGCGAATTTTCCGGGATCTGTCTTAAAGCCATGCAGGGGATCGCTGATGACCTGGGGCTCTAGGCTAGGTCTTGAACAGTTTCATCTGCTTGTGAGACTTTCTTTTGCGTTTCCATTCAGAGCGCTCCAGCGGACCGCACAGATTTTCGGATATATGGGTGATAAAAGGGGATGGATTCATATCAAGTCTCCGGCCATTGATCATCCTGCGTCTCGCGTGAGACAGGATAAGCCTCTGACGGGCACGCGTCATGCCCACGTACAGGAGCCTTTTCTCCTCAGACTCATCACGGTCATTGAAAAGAGAGCATGGAATAAGCCTGTCCTCGCAGCCGGTTATAAACACAACCGGCCATTCCAGACCTTTGGCAGCATGAAGCGACATCAGGGCGACACGATCCCCGGATAACACCAGGTGGTCGATCCCCCTGTCAAGAGACAGCATATCCAGGAAGGATTCCATATCTCCGTCAAAGTTATCCGCCAGTTCCTTCAGGCGGCGTAAGGCCTCTGTGGATTCTTCCGAGGACAGATCGAATTCATGCAGGGACAAGGCCTGTTCAATAAGATTCGCCGGATTCCGGCCGATCTCACACCCCTTGAGGATCTCCCTGCCCTGTCTTCCCTTCTTGTCCAGGAGATCCAGATATGTATCGAGATAGTATCTTGTATCCGGGTAGTGGAGGACCTGAAGAAGCCGCCAGATAATGTTGACCGGATATTGACTGATAAGGGGCCTTTCACCTGACCTGATAAACGGGATCCCTGCCCTTAAAAATGCCTCCACAAAGGCGTCTCCCTGGGCATTAAGCCGAAACAGCACCGCGATATCCCCGAAACCGATCTCTTCGCCATCCTCATGGGAGGCCACCCTCCCGCTATCAATGGAAAAGTGGGATGTGCCTCCCAGGAGTCTTTCTATATGCTCCACGACCATCTCCGCCTCTTCTGATTGGGTCCTGCAGGCAGAAAGGCGGATGGAATCACCTTTTCCCTTGGTCCCTTCAAGGGGTTCCTCTTTTCCCATAAGGTCGGAAGACCCGTTCAGGATTGTCTGGGTGGAACGGTAATTCTTTGAAAGCACGATCTCCCTTGCCCCTGGGAAGTCCTCTGAAAAGCGATGGAAGTTCCTGACATCCGCCCCTCGAAATCCATATATGGCCTGATCAGGATCACCTATGGCACAGATTTCACTCCGGCCTTTATTTATTAGGGTCTTCAGAAGGGCCGCCTGAACCCTATTGGTATCCTGGTACTCATCCACAAATATCTTGGGAAAGCGCTCCGAATATCTAAGACATACCTCCGGATGGTCTTGAAGGAGTCTCAGGGTCTCAACTTCCAGGTCATCAAGGTCGAGCATTCCAAAGTCCCTCAGTCGTTCCTGGTATTTTCGGAAAAGAGGAAGGAGTTCATGATCGGACAGCGGTTTATCATCCCCTGTCACAGTGTTCATCTTCAGGCGCTGGAGGTATTTTAATAAGTCAGAGGCCGGACGTTTACCTTTGCCTGATTCGGAGACGACCCTGCGTGCAAGAACCGATACATCCGTCCCAGAGCAGAGGACAAAATCAGAGGGGAGATTCAGTCTTTCCGCTTCAGCCCTCAGGACCTTTAGGCAGAAACCGTGAAAGGTGGCAGTCCGGACCTTCCCTGATTGCCGTTCGGGAATTAGGGCATGGATCCTTTTTCTCATCTCCCTGGCTGCCTTATTGGTAAACGTGAGAGCGAGGATCTGTTCAGGTGTCGCAAGGCCCGATCGTATGATATGGGCGATCCGGTGGGTCAGGGTCATGGTCTTGCCGGTGCCGGGACCTGCCACGATCAGCAGATGACTGCCTGCATCAGTTACGGCCTCCTTCTGTGCCGTATTCAAGGGGTCAAGGATCGGATCTGAAAAGGCGGCCTGCCCTTGTCCTGAATGTTTCTGCGAACTTGTTTTCAGCGACCCCTTGGCCGGGAGGGTTTTTTTCTTCCGGGTCTTTTTCGTTTTGGGCCTTTTAAAGAGCAGGCCCTGGCCGGCCAGTTCGGCCTTTTCAGATTCCCGGAACAGCCGGATTATCCCGAACTCACCGTCATACCCCTCTTGCCGGATAACCTGATTCCTGCGCATCCTGTCAATGCCCTTTGCAAGGAGAATACCTCCCGCGGCATCTATATCTTTTATTGGCAGATCCATGA
The DNA here is from genome assembly GCA_019313825.1 of Deltaproteobacteria bacterium. Lineage (GTDB taxonomy): Bacteria > Desulfobacterota > DSM-4660 > Desulfatiglandales > HGW-15 > JAFDAM01. Next base: position 37,410 of record JAFDAM010000008.1, on the reverse strand, counting down.
GGAGGGGAAGCTCAGGACCAAGGGTCGCGATCAGGCCCTCGTAGGCGGCGTTCACCTTTTTGGTCGCGGGACCGCAGTCCAGGATCTCGGAGAGGATCTCGGGCAAAGGTATCAGGCTGAAAAAGTCCTTTGACATCTTTGGCCTGTCACGGTCCGCGAGTTCGGCCACCCTGTGGAGGACGCCAACGGTCAACGGTTTGCCGCATGAAGGGCAGATACCCTGGCATTCATTGGTCTCAGCGGGATGAAGCCTGACCTGGCACTTGCGATGACCGTCAAGATGGTACTTTCCCTCTTCAGGGTAAAATTCGATCGTGCCCTCAAAGCCTTCTTTATTGATCATGGCGCTTATTATCTGATCGTAATCCAGTTCCGTGTCAAAGATGTTTGCCTCTCTTCCCAGTTTTGGAGGGGAGTGGGCGTCGGAATTGGATACAAGGAGATAATCGTCAAGGGCCGACAGGAGCCGGTTCATGGGCGGGTCCGAGGAAAGTCCTGTCTCAAGGGCATGAATATGCGGGGTAAGGTCTCCAAAGCACTCCTCAATGGAATCAAAGCCGGATTTGGAACCGAACAGAGAGAACCAGGGGGTCCATATATGGGCGGGGATAAAAAACGCCCTGTCACTTGCCCCCATGACCGTCTCAAGCAGGTCCCTGGAATCAAGGCCCAGGATGGGTCTTCCGTCAGAGGTTATATTTCCTATGCGATCCAGGCTCTTATTCAGCCTGACAGCTGACTCAAAATCAGGCATAAGGATCAGGTGATGGGCCTTTCTGGTCTTTCCGTCCCGCTTGTAGATACAGCTTATCTCGCCGGAGAGCATAAAGCCTGTTGGTCCGTGGCAGGATTCCGGAATCTCCGCACGTATCATCTTTTCCAGTTCTGGTTTTAGACGATACAGGCCGTTTCCCGCGTCGACCAGTTTCTCCTGAAGCTCGGCAATCCAGCCGGGATGAGTTAAATCGCCGGTCCCAATGACTCTGATCCCCTTTTTCTGGGCCCACAGGGAGAGATGTTCAGGATCAAGATTGCGGGAAGTGGCCCTGGAGAAATGAGAGTGGATATGCAGGTCAGCGATGAATCTCATACCAGGGATAATTATCCATCCTTGGATGCATGTCAACCTGTTATGGGATGAAAACTCCGGGAAGTGGGTGTAATGTTGAATATTATTAATGTTGGTGATATAGGTCTATGTATCTAATAATTCGGGAAGATATAGTTCTTCCTGAAAAGGGCAATCTATCCGGCAATGACTATCTCTTCAAGACGATATCTACTACCTTTTGAGGAAGTGGTCAAATATTTGGGTTTTGCCAAGTCAGTTGTAGATTCCAAAGAATTCAGAGGCATAAAACCCAAATATTTGACCACTGCAGAGTCAAGTGGAATTTTAAAAAGATATCATCTTGAAGAGACAGCCATCGCCTCCCAGGGTCGATACACCCTTTTAGGGTGCAAACAAGGCCACGTCCTTCCCCGGGAATCGGGATCTTCGAGGGGCGTGGATTCTTTACTTATACGTACTCATTTCCCGGAAGAACCGAAGATATTATGGAAAGAAAGCGAAACATCCCCATACCCCTTAACTCCAATAGTGAATTAGAGGCCATCTGCGCGAGATCCAACATCCTCCTGCTGGGAGTGACAGGGGGCATTGCCAGCGGAAAGACCACTGTGGCCGATATGCTGAAAGAGATGGGAGCGGTTGTTATTGATTTCGATATCCTTGCAAGGGAGGTTGTGGAGCTCGGAAAACCAGCATGGAAAGAGATCGTTGACTATTTCGGCAGGCAGGTGCTCCATGACAATGAAATCCTTGACCGAAAAAAGCTTTCAAGGAGTGTGTTCCAGGACACTGAAAAAAGGGAGCGGTTAGAGAGTTTTACCCACCCTCGAATTTCCGAGGAGTTCGTCAAGAAGGTGGCGGAGATCGCGAACAAAGATCCTGATGCGATCATCCAGGCAATAATCCCTCTCCTGTTCGAAGTGAACCTGCAGGGTCTTGTTCACAGGACCCTGGTTGTGCATATCCCCCGGGATAAGCAGATAGAACGCCTGATAGAACGGGACGGGATCAGCATGGAGGAGGCAGTGAATATCCTCGACGCCCAGCTACCCATAGATGAAAAGGCGGGATATGCCGACTATGTTATATATAATGAGAATTCCCTCGACGCGACGAGAAAGCAGGTTGAAGAGTTGTGGCAGATATTATCGGAGCTTCAAAGGCAAGGTTCAAACTAATTGTTTAGCTCCATTTACTGTTTCGGGACTCAGCAATCTCTTTACATGGGCGAAAACCATTTGAGCAATGCATAGTAGATTAGCTAGTCAGGCAGGCGGACGGCATCGAGGTTGTTCGGTCTTCACCTTCATAAATATTATAGAGATTATTATGCGCCTGCCCTAGAAATGGTGGTGTGCAAATTAAGGCCCTTTGAATCAAGTTCACCCATTCCAAGAGATCCCCAAGCCCCTCCCTTTACAGCAATGTTAATTCAAAGAGCTAAACAGTTACGATACTTGAAATAAGCAGTAAAAATGTAACCATTTAGCGTTTTGAATTTCGTCACAATGTAGGGACTCAGCAGGAAAGAGCAATTCAGTTACCTAAAACATTCTTTCCTGGTACTCGTAAAAACGGTCGGGCAACTGGGTCAGGTTTTTCCAGTCCGGGTAACCGCCCATCTGATTATTGCATTTCTCGATCCTCTGTCCGAGAGGGGGATGGGTGGAAAACCAGGAGCCTTCCTTCCTGGATTTTGCCTCCAGTTTTTTCAATTCCTTAAGGACCTTTATCAGGCCGTGGGGACTGTAACCGGTCCGGTAGGCCGTCTCCATAGCGGTCAGGTCCGCTTCAAACTCCATATTCTGATCCAGGCCCCGGTCGAACAGGGTTGTCTGGAGATCTCCGATCATGGATTCAAACTGCTGGCCTTTCTCTCCTTTCATGGTTGTGGCGGTGATCTTGCCTACACCCTGAAAAAAGCGGGCCCGCTGTATTGACTTAAGCGCGTGCTTGTGGCCCACATGCGCGATTTCATGGGCCAGTATGCAGGCCAGCTGTGCCTCGCTTCGCAGAGTCTTTAAGAGACCGGCGCTCAGAAAGATAATTCCGCCCGGACAGCTGAACGCGTTTTGAAGCGAGCTCTCAACCACCACGAACCGGTATGGGATATTGGGCCTGAGAGAATTGCGCGCCACGGCCATACCTACCAGATTCACGTATTTCTGAAGCACGGGATCATTTACGGGCATGCCGTATCTGCGAAGACCTTCAAGCGCCAGGCTTTCGCCGATGGTCCTTTCGGATTCGTAATCGATCTCTTGAGTGCTGCCGAGCAGGGTGCCGATTCCCTGAAGGAGATCAAATCTCCTCTCCAGCCTGGATTTTTCTCGAGGCTCACTCCTTGAGTCCTTTTTGGGAGTTTCCTGCTGTTCCTGACCGCCCTGATCATCAGTCAAGACCTTGAAGAGATCGTTAAGACGCAGCTGCGCCTCTATAATTGGGCCGGAATCGGACGCCGGTGTCGTCGGGTTTTGAGTCTCTCCGGCAAACAGGCCCGCGGACAGACACATTGTAAATATAAGACTTAATAGGATCACGATCCCTTTATCTGTTCGTTTCATTGCTTTCCTCCTCTAGTTTACGGCGCGTATTCTCCGATTTTTCCTTTCTTGAGAAACGTTTCAAGTTCGCGCTCTGACACGCTCATGGCCAGGACGCGATCCAGGGCCCTCTTATACTCGGCCGGTGTCCCCCTGTTCCTGGCGTATTCTTCGGTCTCACTGGACAGTCCTCTTATGCTTCGGGCGGTATCTGCCTCATCCGCCTCGATCTTGCTCCCCGGGACAAACGCAAAGAGACCTCCTTCTTCCTGTTTTTGTGTCTCTTCTTCCGGCTGTGTCCGGGAAAGCCGGCCCCGGTACATCCATCCCTCTTCCCCTGAAGGGACAAGGATCCTGTACCAGCGACTCTTTGTGGCAAGGACCGTGACTTCGGTGCCGATCGGCAGTGTTGTAATGGTCTCGGATGAGGCCTTTTTATCGACCTTGAGCTTTGCCCGGCCCGAGGAGACCCAGAGTTTTTCCTGGGCAATGGCCGCGGAGAAACAGAAAAGAAAGATTAATGTAATAAGCCATATATGATTGAATCGTTTCATGGAGCGTTCCCTCCCGAGTGAAATAAAATATTTAAATATTTAAATCATGTGATGCTCATTTCTTCAAAGCGATATCTATTACCGGAGTTGCATGTGACCAAATATTTGGGGTTTTTCAAAGTCCTGTTGTAATTACCATATGTCTTGTGGCATAAACCCCAAATATTTGATCACGGCAATGCCTGGGTGGAATTATTTTGTGAGATATCGCTTTTCAGAAACAATCATCACATTCTCAATGGAGCATTTTATCGGGGCGCTCTGCACCATGAGCTATGCGCTATGAGCTATGAGCTATGAGCTATGAGCTAAACGCTTTTCGCTCTGCCCTCTGCGCCACGCTATCAGCTATCATCCTATATTTTATCACCTTTCCACGAAGATTGCATGCCTAATAATAATCCCCTACCAGCACAAAGGCTCCCCAGTATCCCGGATGTGGATAGCGGTTCTTAACGTGCAGTATGGCATGCCTGAGGCTGTCCGCCTTGTTTTCGGTTACGTATCTCCGGTAGAACTGCTTTACGAGTATTGCCGTTGAGATGTCGCTGACCCGCCACAGACTGGACAGGATCGCATGGGACCCCCCGTACAGGAAAGCGCGGTTCATCCCGATCACATCGTCGCCCCGGGTTATTTTCCCGAGGCCGGTCTGGCAGGCGCTCAACACCACGAGATCTGCGTTAATCCTGAGACCGAAGACCTCCGAGGCCTCCAGGTCGCCGTCGGCGCTAATATCCTGGACCAGCTTCACGGATGAGAAGAGCGGATTGATGGGATCGAATTCGCCGTGTGAGGCCAGATGGATAATGCCGAACTCGTTGATATGGCGAACCACCCAGCTCTCCGTGGCCTTCTCCCTGGTGAGTATTGTTATATCAGGAAAATTCCAGCCGATGGCGCCCACTTCACGCTCCGCGAAAGGGAGATCAAGGGAGGGATCTCTCAGGTCAGGATTGCCTATGGCGAGCACGCGCCTGTTCCCGCCCTCTGTCCGACGTTTCAGGGTGTAGCGAAGCACACTGGCGCTGGGCAGATAGAAGAGGGACAACCTGTCAGCCATATAGCTCTCGCCGTCATACAGGGTGGCGAAAGACAGATAGTGCAGACTGCCGTGCGGCACAATACCGAGTACGCGGACGGGCTCTCTGCTCCCGGCAGGCATGCTTGAACCTGGGGCCAGCCCGGGCATGACCCTGGAGAGAAGCCACGAGTATATCTCCTTGGACTGATTTTCAAAGGGTTCCAGGTTCTGGATCATCCGGCGGTAGGTCATGATTCCCTGTTCAAGGGTCTCCCGGCCGATGGGAGTGCGAAACAGTTCAACGGTTTTATCTCTTACAAGCCAGCACAGGACCTCATGGGGGACCACATAGAATGCAAGGATCGCCACATTCGGATCGAGCAACCGTCTGACATCGGCCAGAGTGAGCGGATTTATTGAAACGAGGCTCGCCAGCTCCGGGCTCCTGGTCTGGATCTCGAGCATGAGATCCCGGTACTCGTCATTCAGGCGGTCCAGGGCCCTCTTGTAGACCGATCGCTCTGTCTCCTCCCGGGCCTGGCCCAGAAGTGCTTCCTGCTCATGGATCCTTGCCCTGATTCTCTTCTGCCGGTCGTACAGCTCCTGCTCCACAGCGCCTCTCAGGCTCAGCCTCTGATTGCCTAAAAGGTCTATCAAGTTCCTGGCCCGCGAGCGTTCTGCCGTATCAAAGGCCTCGTTCGTCTCACCCAGGTCCGCTAGCAGGGAGACCAGTGTCTCGTAAACGGACATCTTGTTGTTAATGAACCCGTCTTTCAGCTGGTCCAGCTTGATTTCGGCCCTCATCCCTTCAATCACCGTGATGGCCCTGGTCAAAAAATCCCGCGCCTCCTGCCTGCGCCCGTCTTTCAGGCGCAGTTGACCGAGTCCATACAGGGCCCGCCATTCGGTCTCGCGCAGGACCATAGACCGGGCCAGCTCCAGGGCGTTCTCAAAGGAGCTGCGCGCCTCCTGATGACGACCCAGGGTAGCGAGGGCCTCCCCGTACCCTAGAAGTACCTTGGCCTCGTTGATGCGGTTGCCGATACCTTTGGCCTTGGCCAGGGCCTCTTCGAAAAGAGGCATAGCCTTGTCGGGTTTTCCCATCCGCAGGTAGGTGAGCGCCATATTGCGGAGGTCATAGGCAATGGCCCACCGTGAATTTATCCTCCTGTCAATGGCAAGGGCCCTGTTCAGTGAATCAAGCGCGTCCTGAAAGCGTCCCATATCCCGATAGACCAGACCCATGTTGTTCAGCGTGGTAGCCACCTCGTCCTGCCGCACCTTCAGGGTTCGGGCAAGGGTCAGACCGTCTTCAAGCTCCCTCATGGCACGTTGATGGTCCCCCAGTGTCCACCATGTGAGCCCTGAACTGTTGAGGGCAATGACCTGTTCCAGGGGCCATTCGTGTGATCGCGCGAGTTCATGGACCTCCCTCTGGAGATCGAAGGCCTCCTGATATCGGGACTGATACCAGGCATTGTTCGCCTGTTCGATCAGGATCTTTGCCTTAAGGCGCAACTGCTTCTCATCCGTCCTGATCAGGTCCAGGGCCTGTCCGTAATGTCTGTCCGCCTCCACGAAATTTCCAAGGAGACGGTGACATCTGCCCATGTCCAGAAGCGACCGGGCCATACCCTGTTTTTGATCCAGTTCACGATAGATGGAGTATGCCTGTTCATAGCTTTGCCGGGCACGGGCGTACATGCTCAGGCGGAGATCGTGGACGCGGCCGATACTTATGTGCTGCCTGGCCAGAAGTTCTTCCTTGTTCAGGGCCTTGCTCAGTGACGCGGCTGACTGGAATCGCACCAATGCCCGGTCATACTCGGTGGCGTTTTCCAGGACGATTCCCAGGTCTGACAATGCCGTCACCTGGTCCGCTTCCAGCTCCAGGTTCTCCATGATCTCAACGGCCTCTTCAAGGGCCCGGATGGATTCCGTGTATCGCTCCGCGCGGGCCAGAACAAGGCCGAGCTTGAGGAGTTCCTTTGCGTGGGCCTCTGAGTCGGGTTGCTTTTCCGTGAGGATATCCACAAGGGCCATGGCATGATGGACAGCCCTGTCAAGCAGATCCGTCATATAGGCGCTTTCCCGGGCAAACCTGTGTAGATCCGGGAGATTGCGTTGTAAGGCATCGGTCTCGGATGCCACGTTCAGCGCGTTTTCAAAGAGGATGAGCGCGCGGCTATAATGGTCTGTCTTAAACGCCTCTATCCCCTGGTTCGCGTATAGGGAGAAGTTCTTCCTGGCCAACATGCGGGCCTGTTCCGGCGTCATACCCCAATACCCCAGTTGAATCCATCCCTCCTCTATTCCTGCTGTGCCATTGGCCTCGCGAACCGCTTCATCTACCGTCATGGTCGCATATGCCCGGAAAAACGGCTCCACAAATACGGACCCGGTCAGGGGATGTCGCGGCAACAGCACGGTGGGAACCCCGAACAGGGAAAACAGGTGTCCCAGCGTGTACGCGTCTTCCAGCGAGGCCCCCGGAAGCATGGCCAGGGACGCGTTTGAAAGCCGGTCCGAAAGACTCATCAGGGAAAGGGCGCGTCCCTGATCCATGCCCATGGCCATGAACCGGTCCGCTTGTTGTCCCGGACGGGTGGGGACGGATGCGGTCTTGTAGACAGGCCCATTGAACAGGACGGTGTGTGCCCCGGGCATTGCCTCCCGGATCTCGGCTTTGGTGGCGCCGGCGGTCAGAGACCTGACGTGAAAGGGTTCACGGAGAGAGTATCCCGGCGGGAATGTCAGGACATTTTGTCTGAACGGTTTACGGTTCTCCATGGAGCGAATCAGGTGGGTCGCGCTCAGGGCTATGGGTCCTTTAACGCCTGCAGGAAGGGCGGAAGGCTCCTCATACACAAGCACGCGCGGCCCGTCCGCGGAGAGCTCGGGGCGGGTTCGGGGATCAAAACGCGCGACCCGGATATCATCCGGGGTGATGGTAAACGCGAACCATTTCCGGTCAGGCCCCGGCACACGGAACAGACGAATACAGGAGCCTTCATCCGGCAGAGACTCCATTACGTCTATGGCCTCCACGGGAGCAGTCCTCAGGATGCCGATGACGCCCGGCGCCTCTTCTGACTGATGGACCGCCCCGGCCCTGTCCAGGGCGCGCCCGTATCCGGCAACAAGGTCGTGATACTGCCTCTTCGCGGAGTCGGCCTTTCTGCCCTCACCTCTCTTCACGGCTTCCTCCGCGGCCTCTTCCACGTGCAGGGCAAGACCCATAAGTATCATGATCCGGTCCTGGACTTCCCCTTTGTCCGAGAGATTTGCGACAGACGGCAGGCGCTGCCTCTTATCCCCCAGATCCTGTTTCAGGATCTCCTGTTCCTGTTTGAGGCGGTCGGACATATAGCTCCTGTCCTCGTCATCGGCTGAAGCGAGTTTGAGTCTAAGGTCGCGTACAGCAACAAGCCTCGGGTAGACCCGGCGCAGCAGGGTTTGTTCATCTCCGTGCACGGTGGTCATAACCAGATGGGCCAGCCGGTGGACCCGTTCTGTCTCCGACAGCCTCTCCAGCATGTTGAACGCCTCTTCCGGCTGTCCGGTATTGATAAGTTCCGTCACAAGACCGGCAAACCGGGCCCTGATCTCGCCGGGGCCGCACCCTGCCATTGATATGGGGACAGTCTCAAGGACCTTTAGCGCCTCCTTCAGACGGCCCAGGCTAGCAAGGGCGCGCCACTCATAGCCTGGGAGCAACCCGCGCCCGGCAATCTCAAGCGCGGCATCAAGATGTTCCTTCGCCTTCAGATCCTCCCCGCATAATGACGAAAGGTCAGCCATATTAAGATGAAGTGTCGCGCCGAGGGCCAGGATCTGCCTGTCATTGGACTCGATTAGATTTTCAAGCCGTTTCAGGCCCATGGAAAAATGCATTCCCGCCAGTTCCATGGCCTTCATCTGTTGAACCTTTTTTTCAAGGTTACCGGCAGGCTGGTTCCTGTACATGGTCAGCGCGAATGCGCCCATGGCGTTGTGATATGAGGGGATAACGTGTCTCTCAAGGACGCTCGCATTCCTGTCAAGGAGTTTAGTTGTCAGGCGGTCCAGGGCTAATAGCTGTCCCCGGCAATGGCCCATGTCCGGGCTTTCAGGGGGGATCTCCGCCAGTGTCCGGGCCATGTTTCTTACGTTTATGGCCGTGCTTACCGGACTCCCCAATCGGTGGGCCAATCGGGCGGAGCGCTGGAAGAGATCAAAGGCCTTTAGCGAATCTTTCAGTGCATAGTCCAGATGACCTGCTCGGTGGTACAGGAGGGATACGCCATAGAGATCCTTGTCAGAGACAGGGCTGCCCTGCGGGTATCTGGCCAGCTGTTGACCGAGGGCCTCCCTGGACCGGCCCAGGAGACCAAGTTCGATCCGGATACGGGAGATGAACGCCTCTGCCAGCCGTTCCTCCTGCTCGGCCGAGAACCCGTACATGGCCTGAGTGGCGCTGGTCTTGTCCAGCGCAATGTCCAGGCCAATGCTGATGACCGCCTTTTTCCGATCCTTTGCCTCCTTTTGGGCAACGCCATATCTCCGGACCAGGTCGACGACCTTTTCGAAGCCTTCAGATGCCAGATTGAGCAGTTGTTTCCGTTCCTGTCCTGAACGGGTCCCTGCATCCATGTACGCGTTAAAAGCGACGGATCTCTGGTTGATCGCAAGGTTCCTGAACAGTCCCAAACGTTCATTCAGGTAATAGACACGTTCAAACGTCTCCCTGGCCTGCTGCCACTTACCGGCCTCCTGAAAGGCGAGACCAAGACGGTCCAGCATCTCGGCCTTCAGGTTCAGGAGGCGCTGGGGAAATCCTAACGCGTCACGGGCACGTATGATCATGTAGGACAAGGTGCGTGACGTCTCTTCCCTGTCTTTATGGATTATGGGGCCTAGATCTCTGATAATGCCCTCCTGTTCCGAGATGAGGGATTCCATGCTGTCGTGATAGCTCTTCCAGGCCGGATCAGGAGGCGGTCCAAGGGGTTTGGCGCCGGCTTCATATAGCCGGCGGTTCAGATTCCCTTGAAGCGTTGCCAGCCCATTGGCTCGTTTGACTGATTCGGGCCACTTAAGCGCGCGGGTTATGATCCTATCATTGATAAAACGGTTGATGCGGCCCATAACTTCGAAGGCGCGTTTCGGCTCTATCCGCTTATCGATGAGATCAAGGGCCTTGCTGAACGCCAGTATGGGCTGTTCTCTCTCCCGTACCTGGAACGCCGCAACTCCAAACCGCTGAAAGAAGACGATCTCGGTCTCTTCCCGGTCAAAGGGGACACCGGATTCAAGACGCCCGGCAAAGTTCTCAAAGGCCTTTCCGTACTGGCCCAGGAGGAAGTGGATATTCCCCAGGTTAAGGAGCAGGTTTGCGCGATTTTCAGGGTTTGTCCCGGGGTTATTCAGGAAAAAGGCCTTCTGAAAGGATTCGAGCGCCGCCTCTATCAAGCCCTTGTCTCCATGAACCGTTTCAAGGACCTCAAAGACATAGCCCAGGGTCTGATGAAAATATTCGACCTGTCCCTGCCGCTCTATGGCCCTCCGGATCAGTGACCGGGCCTCTTCCAGCGCCTTCTTGTCTTCAAGATAGGTCAGGCACAGGCCCGTGGCGTAGAGCGTAATGGGATCATCGGGATTCTTTTCCAGTTGTTTCCGGTAAAGGGACAGGACTTCCGCGATCTGTTTCCGGGCGGCAGCGCACTTGATGTATCCCCGGTGCGCCTCCACAATGGAGTAGTCGTCGCGGATCAGGTCGATAAAGATCTTTCGAGCAGGCAGGACCTCGCCCAGGTGAAAAAGGAATTCGCCGGCTGCAATGGATTTTCGGATGTGGCTGGCTCGGGCCAGACGATAGAGATAATCCTCATAGGGACGTGAGGCCATCTCGGTCTCATACAGGTCCAGGGCCTGACGGAACCTCTCCTCCCTGTACAGTATCTCGGCCAGGGCAAGCCGGGCCGCGGCGGTCTGCGTGGAGATAATCGGGAACTGCCCCAGGACCTGCCTGTATGCGTCCTTGGCCTGAGGCCATTCATCGTTTGCAAAATAGATGTCGCCGATACGGTTCCAGGCCCCCATGGCAAGTTTCGGCAGGTCATGACGGTATCTATCGGCAGACGTGGTCAGCAACCTGATCCGGTCTTCCGGTCCGGCAGAATCCGCACCTGATACGCTCAGATCCAGGATACGCGAAACAGCCTTGTCCGCCCATTCTTCCTGGTCCTGGAACTCCCTGATCACCTTTGAGTAGGCCGGAAACAGCGCGTCGGCCCTGCCGATCCGGCTGAACAGGTCGGCCCTCAGGATCATGGCCTCGGCTTTTTCCGCCCTGAGTGACGGGTTTGTCTCAATAACACGGTCCAGCAATTGGATCGCTTCCAGAAGTGATCCGGAGTCCCTTCCGAGCTCCGCCATGAGCCTGGCCTGTTCGATCCGGCATTGGGCCCGGATCATGGGATGGCCCAGATGCACGGCCATGACGGCCTCGAGATCGGAAAGCGCTTCCGAGAGTATGCCCTTCCGTTGAGTATCCGCATAGGCCTTATTCCACCGTTGTTGGGCGCCAATTCGGATCAGATGAATATTTGAGAGGGCTGTCTCGGGCAGAAGATCCCTGAATGATTCCCTGGTAAGTCGGAAGGCCTGTTTGGCCATGTCCGGCATTTCCATACGCTCATAGAGCCGGGCAATGACATAGGAGGCACTTACACCTGAGGTTTTTTTATCAGGAAAGGATTCCAGTATCTTATAGTAGCCCAGGACAGTCAGATAGTGATCAGGAGGGAGTTGTGCCTTTAGTTCCCGCGCAAGTCCGATCTGGGCCTCGGCATTGTCAAGGCGCGGGATCTCCCCTTCCAGGGGGAGTGACCAGAGATTGCTGATCTCTTTTCTGTCGGACAGGAAATAGAGGGTCGGTCCGGAGATCATGGGCTGATATGCAGAGTAAGAGGCGGAGGTAACAGGATAGGCAGCAGGCAGCTTTTCGTTTGTTCTCACCCTGCAGATCACCGCATTGTCATTGGGCGTGACAGCCCCGTCCCGGTCCGTGTCAATGACAAAACGGGAGAAATAGATATGCTTATTGTCAGCGGACCAGACAGGAAAGAGGTCACGGGCTGTTCCTCTGGTCACGGGAATGACCTTGCCTGTCCCCAGTTCTGCAATGAATATGTCTCCGTTCGGGTCGTATCGAACCGAAACGAACGCCAGTTGCCTGCCGTCCGGTGATATGTTGGGGAATGAACCGTCTCCGCCCGTGTCAATAAGCCGGGGCGGGAGTTCCCTGTTGTCCAGGTCCAGCGCCACTATGTGTCTTTGTGCCTCAGCGGGGCCGGTCTGATGAAAATAGAGGGTCTTGCCGTCAGGAGAGAAGCACGGGGCCCCGTCTTCCGTGTCTCTGCCAGTGAGTCTCACGGGCCGGGCGTCGGTTTTATTCAGGGCCATAAGATAGATGTCTCCCTTGACGTCGTAACCGGTTCCCACGAAAACGACCAGACGACCGTCAGGGGAGAAGGCAGGCGCGGACTTGTTTCCCGCCTCCGAGGTCAGGAGCCTGGGCAGGACCACACGGGCAGGATCTGCGGATCGGAGCCAGAGACCGGAAAGTTCCCGGCGGCTGGATGTATAGACCAGCCACTCGCCGGTAAAAGATATGGCCGCGTATAATACGGGATCTGCCTCAAATGTGACCTGGACGGGACTGTTCACGGGAAGTTGCCTGGGAGGCAATCGCTTGGACTCGCGGGTGAAAATAGAGACATCTCTGGAAGGCGCCTGTACTGATTCCCGGGCAGGAGTGGTCTTCAGGCCCAGCCGTTTCAGGCATGAACTCGAGGGCAGCGCAAAGAGCACTGCAAGGATAAGGATCAGCGAACGGCGGGTTAGTCGGGCGCAATATCTCTTGAGAGGAGCTCTTTGAAATGTATGGCCAATGAACAATTCTGATCTCCTGTAAAAGACTTATATTAAGCCGCAGACCCACGCAGACAGACGCGGACAGATGGTTCCGCGACTTGCGGAACCATCCAATGTCAATGCCATTCAGGCATTTCAAAACCAGTTATGAGTATGTTTATCAGTTTAACAGTTCATGGTTCACTGTTCACGGCTAGTTGCTTTCCAACCTTGAACCCTTGAATCCTTTAATCCTCAATTGCCTTCACCTTCAATGACCAGGCGTTGTTTGTACACTAAAAGGGTTGTATCACCCATAGGAGGTGATGGCTGTCTCTTCAAGACGATATCTTTTTAGAAATTCCACCAGACCCCGTTGTGGTCAAATATTTTGGGTTTATTGCGCTGATCTTTCAGGATTCTACATCTGACACTGCAAACCCGAAATATTTGGTCACTTCCTCTTTAGGTAGTAGATATCGTATTGAAGAGATGGTCATCACCGGCTCAAAAGGAAATTAAGACTTTTACTATAATTAAATTATGGTGAAGCCTTGGCTATTTCGATTTCCATGACTCGTCTTCATTCTGTATCTTCTCCCCTGGCAGGGCGTTCTCCCTGTTGAGCTTCCCGAACACACGGCGTATCTTGGGGAGATCCTCTTTGGAAAAGTCCTCATTGATCTCCACTACCCGCCGCATGATCAGTTCCCGGGCGGTATTGACCTCTTTTAAAACCGAGTTGAATTCATCTTCCTTGTACCGGGTCGCGAATCCCTTCAGGTCTTCGGGCACGTTGACCTTGTCCATGGGAAAGGGTGTCAGAAGCCCTTCATTGTTTTCGCCTACCCAGCCCAGTCTCTTGAAGGCATCTACATCATCGGCATGAAAGGCCATAACCTGCATGCCTTCTATTGCGTCCTTGTGCTCCCGGCTGCTCCTGGGAGGCTTCTGGATACGCCCCAGGGGGTCCACACCCCGGACCGAAGCAACTAACAACAAGTCCTGGTCCAGGGAATTGTAAGAGCCTAACACCTGGTTCTCCAGGGAGGTCCTCTCGCTCACCACATTGACCTTGACCTCGGCCAGTGTGCAGCCGAAGCAAAGAAGCATGGCCAGCCCAAGAAAACTGTATCGTTTCATATGTCCCCTCCGATTAATTGAATCCGGAAATTCCGGTCTTCCCCCCTTCCGTCACCGCATTGCGGCGGGCAGAACAGGTGGAATCTACTTTGAGCTTTTCAAACCCTAAATATTCGACCACCCCGTTAATAAGGTGGCCCCGCCCGGGCGGGGTCGCCTTGAAGAGATAGACATTATCGGGTTAAGCACTCCATTCAGAGAGAGCCTAATGGTTCTGATGCGGTCAAGAAAATATTTTATCACAGATCTGAGTCAAGCCGAACATTATCCTTTGGATCAATAAAAATATTTTCTGCTGAGATCATTTTCAATAGTTTATTAACGGCCCCAAGCCTGGAAATGTTATTCTCCATCTGTTGGCCTATCGACATATTAGCTATATTAAGCCGTTCGATCTTTGGGAGATCCAAACGAATACCTTTTGCCTCAATCTCGCCGGACAGGGACAGGGTGCCGTGCCGGATCTTCAGTCTGACCCAGCGGGGTGTGCCTATCTTCAGGAGTTTGCGTTGCTTCACAATAGCCTCATTACTCTCATAGGGGTCCATGGCATACAGCAGGCGTTCTAGGGTCCTGGCCCCGATGTGTGTCAGGTCAACACTCACTTGCAGATCATTGAGCAGTTGCCCGGGATCAGCAGAGATAGGCAGCCAAAGGTAGAGCTGTCCGGTCAGTTCGGCTTCCTCGTCAGGCACTCCCTGGATTATACCGGGTATCAATCTGTTGGCGTTCAGGCCGGACAGGGAGCATCTTGATTCAAGCACGAACGTCTTATCTTTTTCGGATATGGAGAGGGAGCCGACGACGGTACCCCCCATCAGGTCCATCTGGAAATAGTCGATATGCGGCAGATTCCGTACAAGACGAAACTCAAGTTCATGGTTGGAGATCTCAAGCAGCACGGGCCCTGCCTTTATGCCGGCCGAATCAAAAGAGATGGAACGTTTTGGCGCCAGCCGTCCCCGCAGATCGTCCATAAGCCGCCGTGCGGCGCTGTTCCTGTACTTGTCAAGGGTTTGCTTCTTGGAATGCGGGCTGAGGACCTCCATTGATAAGGGGGGTGAGGAGGATATATTTGCTGAATCTATCTCCCGGGCCAGGACGTACTTTTTTTCAAGATTGATATGGGTTTTAAGATTGGAAATCCGAATGATATCTCCCACCCGGACATCCAGACCGGGACTCTCAAGCCTTCCTTTAAACATGATCTCCCTGCCCCCTTCAAGATGAACCTCTGCTCCCGCATCCAGGTCTCCTTGAAGGGACAGGCCCTCTATGAATCTGCTTTGGTCCGTGTCAAGATCAGCCTGGATCGACATGCTCAGCAATCCATCCACTTTTTCCAGGAGTGTCGATAAAGGAGATCGTGATCCGGAGGAGAGAATTTGATCTATATTGTATAGGGAGAGCCGAAGCGATTGATTTACATTCAATGAATCAACCTTCATTGTTTCGGAGAAATGAACGGTTTTGAGATTTTCCTGGGCGAACGAGAAGGAGAGAGTGACTTTCATGGGTTGATCAAGTCTTCCGAAAGACGGCAGCTCCTCGATCCGATTAAATACGATCTCACCATGGATTTTGCCCTTTTTCAGACCATTATTCAAGCTTAATTTCAGGGGGACGAGGGAACTTATATTGGAGACCTTGAGCGCGGAACTGTCTCCAAGGGACAGGTCCACCCCAAGATTATTCAACGAAGTATTGACTTCAAGGTTCTCTATAAACCCTGTTTGGCGAAGCCTCTCGACCAGGGACACGTTGCGGTCAGTCAGCCGGACAATCTCATCTTTTCCGGGCAGCCGGCCCTGGAATTGGAAATCCACGCCCATTGTGCCGTTCATACTGACCTGAGGCATGAGGTCCGGCGGAATCAGGGAGGTCAGGTTTCCAAGGTTCACACTGATTGTCCCCCGGGTTTCCAGCCGCTCAGACCCGAGGTTGAGGGCATGGGCGCTCATCCTGGCCTGAAGCAGTTTTTCAATATCCAGGTTGGCATGAAGTTTCTGGACGTCCATGCGTAAGGGGTTCAGTCCGTGGAGATGAATTCCCGTGACACCGGACTCTATCTCTATCCCGGTCTCAACAGGCTCATGGAAAATGCCTTCGATACGGAGGCGAGGCGCGGAGATCGCAATCCTGTTTACATCAACCCTGGCTGAATGACCCTGATCCAGAAGGCATTCGGCGGTTAGAGAATGGTGTAACTCGGGCACACTAGCCCTAGAGGTTGCAATTAACCCTTTTATTTCGCCTGATTCGTGTACTACGAACTTTCCGCTGATCCCGAACAAGGCTTCGGGAGAGACGGCGATATCTGAGGCCCGGAGATCGAGTAAAGGTAGATCCAGCCTCTTTATCCATATCTCCTCACCGGCCTTAAGATGAATATTCCTGATATCCAGACTCGCTGAAGCTGTTGCACGAGTGGGGAAGAGTGATTCAAGAATCACGCCTCCCTGTTGCACTATGAGGTTTATATGTTCCGCTTTTAACGCGATTGCCGGTGTATTTATCCTGATGTATGGTAGGGTCAAAGAGAGACCCTCCAACTCGACTTGGTTAGGGCCCGAGGGGATCGGTCCCTTGAACCTGATCTCTTTGATCTGCAACCTGGAGCTGTCCATACCCGTCTTATTTTCGTGATAGCGGGCAATTCCGGCAGGCACGAATCCCTTTGCCAGTGCATGGATCTCCTTCAGATCGAGATACAGGGGACCTATGGTTAAGTCTGAAACGGGATTGGGGCCTTTCAGGTGATTCACGGTCCCGTGCCAGGAGATACGGTTATGGTCCTGTAACCAGATCTCCCCTTCTCTAATCTTTAGAATCCCTTTGGAAAGGTCTACTGTTCCCCCATGAAACGCCCCGAAACTGACCGGTCCTGTCTGACCTTCTTTCAATGGACCGCCGGAAACAACCAGGTCTTTACCTATCACGTTGGCGGCAAACCTTATCGATTCCCCGTCATTCCCTGACACGTCAACGTCCAGTTCAATACTGCCGGATAGATCCGGCAGCGCGGAACCAAGAATAGGCCGGGCAGCCGAGGCGAGGGCAGCCATGTTTAGCCGTACCTTTCCTTGCATACCTTTGTCACGCAGTGCGCCCCGGAGATCGATCCGGACACCGGGGAGATCGGCCTTGACTATTACTGCGGCTTGAGACGGATCTAAAAAGGCGTCCGGGGTGATCAGGTTTTCAACCCGTACCGTGAGACGTGCCGGGGGCAGGGGTCTGCCGTCAAGCTCTGCCTTTGCCGTTATTGTCAGGTTAACGGGTTTTTGAAGCAGAGAAGGGACCTCTAAAAGCAGAGATATGTCTCGGACCAGGATCACGTGATCCTGAGCATGATCCTTCACCTGAATGGATGCGTCGCTTAATTGTATACGTCCCTGAATATCAAAGATCAGGGCGGGATAACGGCTGCGTTGTTTTTTTGGCCCGGGTTCGGGTTTGGGTTTTTCAGGACCTCCAATAGTATTAAGAAGCAGATCAATATTGGTCTGTCCATCCGGATTTCGGACAAGACCGGCATCCAATCCCTTTAGTTCCAGGTCGAAGACCAGTCTGCGCCGGAACAGCTCCATAAGATCCACGGTCAGGGAAGCATGTTCAATACGGATCAGCGGTCTGTCAGAAAATGCAGGGTCATCGGCTATCTGCAATCCCCGGAGCAGGATTCCACGGGACCAGGTCCAGTGCAGCTTTTCTATGTGTGTGGGACGTTGAATTATTTGAAAGGCCTGATGCTCCACACGTTGCCTGAACCATTCGGTGGAAATCAGTCCCGGAAGGAAATACAGGGAGGCGCCCAGGAGGGCGAATATGAACAGGACGATACAGAATATCCACAGCAGCCATTTTACGATAGGTTTGGATATCGAAGCTGATGCAGCTGAAGTTGTCATGGGTATTTCCGGATGTTGGTATAAACCATAAAGTTGCATAAATAACAGAGTAAAGAGCCTGAATTATAGGATAAACCTTGTTTTGGGTCAAGGAACGGCTATAACGGGATATGGCATTTAGGTTTTATCAAAAGGTATGGTTTTGTTTACACCCTAAAGGGTGTGGCTATCAAAGGAGGTAATGGCTGTCTCTTCAAGGCGAGATCTAAATAGAAAAAGGTATATGGTAAAATAATCTCTTACCTGCTGCCTTCAGCCTTCGGCCTTAAGCCTTATATATGTATTGCCGGATTGGATTGTCCTTTTAAGGCATCGTCATTTTTTATCTGGCCCCAATAATATGGGATCTTCGACACGCACAGAGTATACTATCCTAAAAGCCGAAATAAAAAGGCACCTCGTCTTTTATCTGCGGGTGCCCTGATAGCTGTGCTCAGGTTATTTAAAGCCTTTTCACATTCTTGGCAACAGGCCCTCGGTCGCTCTCTTCCACATCAAAGACCACGCTCTCTCCATCAGAGAGGGTCTTGAATCCGGGCATATCAATGGAGGAAAAATGGACGAAGATGTCCTTACCGTTTTCCTGTTCAATAAATCCAAACCCCTTCCTTTCACTAAACCACTTTACCGTTCCTTCAGCCAAAGTACCGACCTCCTTTTTTAAAAGTTCCTGTCATAGCCCCAAGCCTAAGGTCGCCACTCTGGCAAAAGAAACGCGCCTACAGAGAACAGCCGACCCAGGAATAAAGCAGAACATTGCACATTGATAACAATAAGATATGGGTTTGTCAAACGTCAAAAAAAATCCTGATTCACTCCCTTTATAAACACTGTTTAAGGAGTTCTTTTGCTAAGTCATTATCAGGATTTCCCTTGAGTATCTCTCTCAAGGGTCTTTCAGCTAACAGAGGTTTCTTTAATGCCAGATAATTTTTGGACAGGTGGATCTTTATGTCCGAATTTGTCTTGTCGATGTTATCCGCTCTGACCAGATAGGTCACTGCCTTGTTGATTTCGTCCATTTTCTCCAGGGTCTGACCCAACTTAAAAAACAGATCCGCCCTGTTCGGCTGTTCGATGATAAGGGTCTCCATGAGCTTTACAGCATATTCATTTACCTCTTCACCGATACAGAAATCGATTATTTCTTCTCGCAGATCTACCGGGTTTCCTGCAAATTCGAGGGTCTTGTCAAATACCTGAACAGCCTTTGGGATCATTTTCATACTGATCAGGGTCTTTCCGAAATTGATACCCCGATCAAGATGGCGGGGACTGATCTTCATGGCCTTTTCCAGGTAATATGCAGCCTTTTCAATGTCTCTTTGTTGGAGGTAGATCTCCCCTAGATGATGAAAGGCAAATACGTCCAGTTCATTCATCTTTGCGGCCTTTAATAACCATTTCTCGGCCTCTTTGAGATCATTCTTTTTATAATAGTAATAACCCAGTTCGCGTATGGGCCTTGTTGCATTCGGGTTCGCTTCCATGGCAATCCATGCCTGCTCAATAGCCGAATCCAGATCGCCTTCATCTTCAAAGGTCCTGGCCATTTTCAGATGATAGACCATTGGGGGGGGATTATTGTGGTTATCAATCACAAAGGAGATCTTTTCTTGCAATATTTGAATGGTGATGGGTTTCAGGATGTAGGCGTCTACATCTGTCTCTCCGATCTCCGCCACAAAATCACTATACGCTTCAGCCGTGACCATGATTACAGGTATATCCCTCAGATCCCTGTCATCACGTATATTACTCAAGACCTCGCCCCCTGACATCTCCGGCATATTGTAGTCCAGCATGACCAGGTCAATGAACTCTTTCTTTAATATTTCCAATGCCTCTTTGCCGCTTTGTGCAAAGAAAAACTCTTTTCCATATCCGATGTTTCTCATCATCTTATGGATAAACTTGGTCATGGAGGGCATATCATCCACTATGAGCACTGTCATTTCTTGGATGTCTATCATATAAATACTTCCTTGTTATCGTTCTCTTGAAGCGGTGCAGAATTCATTCTGCCAGAGGCTGACAGGGGTTGATTGCCCATATCTTTCTGTGAGGTAGTTCATTTAGACTCAAACTAACTTTGTTTTTTTCAGGAATCGACAAAACCCATCGCCTTAAGTTTATTTACTATTATATCGATATCAAACGGTTTCGCAATATAATTATCACATCCCGCCTGAATACAGGTGATAATAGCTTCTTTGTCTGCTATCATTCCTTTGGCAAACTGGTCCATCCCTGTCTTTATGGGCCTCCCCTGGATCCCGGTGTAATCTTTCAGCTCAAAGAAAGGCTCCTCCGGACCGAGCATGGCCTCAAGCACCTTTGCGCGCTCACGAAACAGGTTCTACATCCCGTGCTCTCCGGTGCTCCCCCTGGGGATGGAGATGAGTATCCTGTCGCCGATAAACTTGAACGTTACAAAGTATCCTTTTCCAAGATCGATATCCGTCCATTCCGGCCTGCAAAGGACAGGCCGTCCTGTTACGGGGCAGATGTCGGGGGAATTTGAAACAGTAATCTCGGCTTTTCCGTTATGGTCTATATGTTTCTGTTGATAGACCTGGGTAGTTACCTGTTGATAACATATAATGCCTTGTGCCTTACACCGTGCGCCTTTTCTGCAACTTTGCCAGAATTATAATATACTTAATAGATGCCCCGCCCTGTAGGAGGGGAGGTTCAATATCCATTGCACCGGCTCAGCTCTCTTTTACAAAGGCCTCCAGGCGATGAAACTCCTTTTCAAGTCTCTCAAATACCTTGGTGCCATTTTCCAGCGCTCCTGCCTTTCCCACCTTCTCGAGTTCATGGGCGGTTCCGGACAGGGCCTCAGCGCTCATATTGGCAGCGCCGCCTTTTATGGCATGTGCCTGTTTCCTGATTGCTTCCGCGTCCTTATCAGCCAGGGCCTGTCGCATGTTTCCCAACTGCCCTCTGACATCCTCCAGAAAATCTTCCAGTATCTCAACCAGGGTCTCTTTATCGCCCCTGAATTCCTCTAACATCATCTCAAAATTCATCGGGGGACCTTCCTGCACTTTGATCAGGCTGTCCTCCCCTTTAACCTTTATCCTTTTCCCTTCATCATTTCCCCTTACGCCCTGCGCCCTTATCCACTTTTCCACCATGGCCAGGAGCCCTTTCCTCTTCAGGGGTTTGGAGATATAGTCGTCCATCCCGGTCTCCAGGCACCTTTCCCTGTAGCCTTTCATGGCATGCGCAGTCATTGCGATGATAGGAACCCTGCTGCTTGATGGTTGTTGCTCGTTATTTTTTTGGCGTTGAGCCGTTAGCTTCGAGCTATGAGCTGTTTCCATCTCCCTTATCTTCTCTGTCGCTTCAAATCCACCCATAACGGGCATCTGTATATCCATCAGGACAAGATCGTATGTTTTCTGACTGTAGGCATCCACTGCCTCCTGACCGTTCCTGGCCAGATCGACCCGGTATCCTGCCTCATTCAGGTGCATCATGGCCACCCTCTGATTGGTCGGGTAGTCCTCGACCAGGAGGATATGACCATGCCTTTTTTCCTCTTCGGCTATTGTATGTCTGGTAATCAGTTGACGGTCTGTCTTACACTCCTGCCCCATGGAGAGCCCCATGACCAGTTCAATCACCTTATGCAGGACTTCCGGTTCAACCGGTTTACACAGATATCCCTCTATCTCTATATCTTTGCAGAGCTTACCGTCTCCCCTATTGCCGACCGAGGTGAGGAGAATAATCGGAACACTTCTCAAATCCTCCATTGACCGGATCTCCCTGGCCAGATCAAATCCATCCATGCCGGTCATATGAAAGTCCGTCAGGATCAGGCAAAAGGGCTCTTCTGATGAAACAGATTCCCTGAGCACGGACAGGGCCTCTTCCCCACCTTTTGCCTCTATAGGACGATAGCTCCAGGAAGTGAGATTTTCTTTCATGGTGGCCCGGGTGGTCGGATTGTCATCCACAACCAGCACCCTCATATCTCTCTGGTCAACCTCCCTTGTTTCAGGTATGGCCTCCTGTCCTGTCTGTTTGGTAAAGACCGCGGTAAACCAGAAAGTGCTTCCCATGCCCTCCTCACTCTCCAGACCGATCTCACCTCCCATAAGCTCGGCCAGATGCTTGGATATGGTAGTTCCCAGACCGGTTCCCCCGAATTCCCTGGTGGTAGAGCCGTCTGCCTGGGTAAAGCTCTCAAAGATTGTCGCCTGTCTGCCTTTTGGTATTCCGATGCCCGTATCCCTGACCTGAAAACGGATTTTAACCCTGTCTCCGAGATCTTCATCCGCCTCTGCATCAACAGCGATCTCACCTTCAGAGGTAAACTTGAGGGCATTGTCTGCAAGGTTGTTCAGTATCTGCCTCAGCCGGCCGGGATCGCCGATTAGTCGAGTCGGAAGATCGGGGGTCAAATGTGAGATAAATCTCAGCCCCTTCTGCTCAGCCCTGTAAGCTATACTCTTGCCCAGGTCCTCCAGCGTGTTTTTTAGGTCAAAAGGGATCTTCTCAAACTCAAGCTTTCCGGCCTCTATCTTGGAAAAATCGAGGACATCGTTGATTATTTCGAGTAGAGATTCAGACTCTTTGATAATTACATTAAAGAGATCCCTCTGTGTATCATCAAGGTCAGTTTCCATGGCCAGTTCCGTCATGCCGATAATGCCGTTTAAAGGTGTCCTTATCTCATGGCTCATATTGGCAAGGAACCCGCTTTTTGCCATATTGGACGCCTCGGCCTCGACCTTGGCCTTATGCAGTGCCTCGGCATGCTTGCGCACTGAGATATCCTTCAGATTAACTACAATGCCTGACAGCCCGCCATCGATCTCTCTCAGGGGGGTTGCGGTCAAGATAAAGGGCAATACAGTGCCGTCTTCGCATTTTTTCTCTATATCGTATTCAACACGCGCTTCCCCTTTTTCGAGTCGGATCATGGGACAGCCGGGACCGTGGCACAGGGGACTCGGAAATACCTTGTGACATTTATTGCCGACAGCATTATCCTTTGATTTCCCAGAGTACATTAAAAGCCTTTCATTGATTCGAAGCACATTGAAGTCGCTGTCGATCACCCACATTCCGTCGGCAGACGTGTCGAATACCTGATTGAGTTCCATGTAGGCATTCTTGGCCTCAAAGGCTATCCGGGTGGAGCGTTTGTTTGATTCCTTTAATTTCCGGTTGGCTTCCTCGTAATCATTTTCCAGCTGAACAATACGCTGGCCCGCGCGTATCCTGGCATGGACCTCTTCAGGGTCAAGTGGTTTAGTGATATAGTCGTCCGCACCGGTCTCCAGGCCCTTGATTGCATCTTTCTTTTGGCTCCTGGCCGTCAGGATGATAATATAGACATAATGGTCCAGTTTCAGCCGGCGGATCTTCCTGCACAGCTCCAATCCATCCATCTGCGGCATCTCCCAGTCGGTAATGAGCATCCTGATATCGTTTTCCCGGAACTGTTGCCAAGCCTTCAGGCCGTCTTCGGCCGTAAGGACCTTGTAGCCTAGTTTTTCCAGCATGCTTTTAAGCATGCTTCGGGATACGGAATTATCCTCTGCAATAAGTATCTTCATGATCTGCTTTCTCGTTTGTTGAGTGATTCAAGATAAATGAAAATCAAGTAATAATTTAGCACTTTGAAAAAATACTTGAATTATAGGGGCTCGTCCCGCTAAAGCGGGGTGTAAAGAAATTGCTGAGTCCCGGATTCATTTGAAAAGGGTTAAACTGTTACAAAATTAACAATAATGCCTAATGACACGCTTACATTCTTATTCCGATCCATAAAACACGGGATATCCCTTAAAATGAAACACCTCCCTGTTAAAGGATGTAAGCAGATATCGTGCCGGAATGGTCGTGGGAAATAAATCGTTGTTATTGCAAGCGGTTACACTTAGCCCATTGAGAAATCCATTATGATGTAGCACCGTCTTGGTGAATAATTTGACAGAGTGTCATTCTTTTGACTTTTAAATGGCGTTATTTCAGACATGATTATGTGGTTCATAAGGGAGAGGACAGCCTATCCCTGAGATACAGGGGTGAGGATTTGAATACAAGGGAATGCGATTGTCGTTTTTGTCCGGCCTGGATCTTGCGCTAAGTTACTGAATTGATGGGATATTTAATGGTAAGGGCAGATCATATGGGTTGGGCTTATCCCTTGCTTTTCACCACGAGATGATTTTCATGTAAGACACCCAGGCTGACATATCCCGTACCCTGTATCTCCATATCAATACCCGTGGTCATGGGAATTGTGCCCGACGCATTCCAGATGACCTTGATATCATCCTCTCTTTCAAGAAAGGCCTTGTTATAGAGCAGCACTATCGTGTCCTGAACATCATAGTCTGATTTAGTACTAAACCTTACTATAGATCTCTTTTTTCGGGCTGCAGGGGGTTTCTTTTCAGGCTCCTCTGATTCATAGTTCCCCTCCAATCCTGCTTCGTCGAGAAGAGAGTCAATATCATCCTGGGCAAGAAGTTTGCCCTCTGTTGTCATGCTTGCCACTCTATCTTACTCCTCACGCCTTTTCCCACAATGCTGACATACAGGTGTATTTTAAACCAAGTGGTCCTTTTCTTGTAATCGGCAGAAAGAGCTGTTTAGTTAAATGATCAGTATGCTTTTTTGAAAAAGGTTCATCCGGGGTATGTGTACGGTGAATCATAAGCTTGACCAATTTGAAATCAAGAAAAGGGTTATGGGGTCTTTTCTGAGTGACCGTCGGCAGGATCCCTGAAGTCCGAACTCAATATCCGGGAGGTATCATAACCTTCCTTTAGCCTTTCATCAGGGGTTGTATGTAGTTTTGCAGAGTCTTGTTATCGTTTTTGGCCATCTCAATAAACTTGATGCCCATTCCGGCAGGCCGGGTATCAGTATCATCCCCCTGTTTTTTTGCCCATGCCACTTCACACTTGATCTTCATCGGCTCAGGGATGTCAGGGAGTTGCAGATTGAGTAAAAATTGCGTGCCCTGGGCAAGCGGAGTCTTGGTATTGATGAAAAGGCCTCCTTTGCTTATGTTGCCCGTATATGCCTTAAGAAAGCTCTGTTTATCTTTATAGATCAGAGACAGGGTCTTAATGACGCGGAGCTCGGCTCGAGCTGAAAAATCAGATGCCCTGTCGATCATGCTCTTGAATCTCCTGACCACTGCGACCAGAATGGATCTGAAATCTGAAGAGAGTTTATTGAATTCGACATCCAGACTATTCCGATCAATGATGCCGACCGTGGTCTCTCCGACGGCCTTGACAGTGGCGGTCCGTTTGATACCTCCTATAAAACTCAGCTCGCCGAATATCTCGCCCTTCTTGAGCACCTCCAATACGAACTTCTTTCCATCAATCGTCTTGGTGATCTGAACCGATCCTGAAAGGATCATATAGACCCAGTCCCCCGAACTACCTTCCTTAAAGATAGTCTTGCCATCCTCATAGGTCTCTTCAGACACCAAAACAAACATATCATTCCCCTTAACGGATCCTTGGATTATCCTCTTCTATAGTGATTCCTGCTTTTATTAGCACCTTTTAATGGAAAAAATAATAGCATAATTCAGAGGGAAAAGATAATATAAAAAGTCATGGTTTCAAACAGGCTTCAACCGAAAGTAAAGAATCCGGATCATGGGGGATTGATTATTGAACAGGATCGCAGTCCTGAAAAACAGTATCCAGGAATACTCCTGGGGATCGAGGACCTTCATACCAGAGCTTATGGGTGAACCCGCGCCGGCGGAGAACCCCAAGGCGGAACTATGGATGGGAGCCCACCCCAAGGCGCCTTCCCAGGTACTGTATGACGGCGGCCGGATATCCCTGTCGGAACTGATTCAAGAGGATCCCGAAGGTATTCTCGGTCCGTCAGTTGCCGCAAAGTTCTCCAGTACACTGCCGTTCCTGTTCAAGGTCCTGGCCTCGGCTAGGCCTCTGTCCATACAGGCCCATCCAAACAGAGAACAGGCAGAAGAGGGTTTTGCCAGGGAGAACAGGATGAAGATCCCCCTGGATGATCCTCGTCGTAACTACAGGGACGAAAACCATAAGCCTGAGCTCATCTGTGCGTTGAGTCCGTTGACTGTTCTGAAGGGTTTCAGGAGGATAGAGGATATCCTGATGTTGATGGACCGGGTCAAGGCCCCTGGCCGTGAGCCGGCAATCGAGCTCTTGAGGGTAGAGCCGAACGCGGAAGGCCTGAAAAGGTTTTTCCTCAACCTGATGACCATGGACAAAGAGATACAGAGCCGTGTGATCGGGCAGATCCTGCCCATGGCAGAGAGATCGGCCGTATCTGACACGGCCTCTGACTGGCTGATCAGGCTCAACAAGGAGTATCCGGGCGATATCGGGGTGCTCTCGCCGCTTTTTCTGAATCTAATACAGTTACAACCCGGCGAGGCAATGTATATTCCCGCGGGAGAGCTTCACGCCTACCTTGAAGGCGCTGGGATCGAGTTGATGGCCAATTCCGATAATGTGCTGCGGGGCGGGCTGACACCAAAACACATGGATGGTCCGGAACTGTGTAAGCTCTTGAACTTCACAGCAGGTGATACGGATGTCTTGAGCCCGGAGAAGAGAGATGCGGTTGAGGCTGTCTATCCTTCAGTTGCCGAGGAATTTATGCTCTCCGTGATCTCGCTGCATGATGAGGGTTCTATCCATAAGAGCCCTGAAGAGAGGAGCGTTGAGATAATGATCTGCACAGAGGGGAAGGCCCGTGTAACGGATCCGGGAAACGGAGACATTCTGGAACTGTCCGGAGGCAGCTCAATCATTATCCCGGCCGCGGTCAATCAGTACCTGATCCAGGGCCGGTCAACCATCTACAAGGCATCTGTCCCTCTTTGAGCTTCGCGCTTTGCCCTTTGCGCCCTGCGCTATGCTCTCTGCGCCATGTTTACCTGCCTCTGGCAGGCGCCCCGCGCCATGGCCTGCTGTAAACCGACACCCATGGGTTCTGATTTCCTTATCTCGTGAGGCGGCGACCCGGAAAGAAGACAGAAGTCATGACAGATGACAATAAAGGCATTGATCCTATATATCTATATATACACCTGCCGTTCTGTCATCGGCGTTGCCCCTATTGTAATTTGACAACAGGGATTTCCTCAAAACATCTGCTCGGTTATCGTGATCTGGCTGATGAGTATCTCTCGGCCCTGTCAACGGAGATCCGTTCATTCCAGGGGAACAGCCATTGCTGCCTTGGGTTCTCCTTTGGCGGGGGAACGCCGTCTCTGATGTCTTGCGAGTGGCTGGAAACGGCGCTCGGCGAACTGTTTTCGTGCCTGCACAGTTTCGATGCCGATGCCGACATCTCCCTTGAGTACTTTCCGGAGACCAAATCCCGTTTCGAGTTGTCAACATTACGGCAAATGGGGTTCAATCGGATAAGCCTGGCAGCCCAGTCTTTCTCGGATGAAGAACTGCGTTTCCTGGGCCGGGGATATGACCGTGCCACACTCTACAGGAGCTTCGAAGACGCGCGCGCCGCCGGTTTCGAGAATATCAACATCGACCTTATGTTTGGTCTGCCTAGCCAGGACATGAACACGTGGGAAAGGAGTGTCCGTGACGCGATAGGGCTTCAACCCGAGCACCTGACCACATATTACTATTACATATATAACGGCACCGTGTTTGGCCGCGCTTATCAGCAGGGAAAGCTCAAGCTGCCGAGCACTGAGCTGTGCGTTCAGCAATACGAGCGGGCCATTGAACTCGCAGAGACGTCCGGTCTTTCGCTCTACTGGGATTTTGACTTCGCGAGAAAACCAGAGCTGGAGTATTCCATTGAAAAGGATATTTTTCGCCTCTACCCGATCTGCGGTTTTGGCGCCGACGCGTGGAGTCAGGAAGGGATAATGCAGTGGCGCAATTCCGCGGACGTGGAGGCATATATTAAAGACCCGCTATCCAGGCAGGAACGCGCGTACAGTGTCGACGAATACGTCATGCGCACGCTCATGTATCCCCAGGGTCTTGTCTTGTCTATTCAGAGTTCGAGCTGCTGTACGGCATCCCTTGGGATACCGGTCTTATGGGAGACAGGCTTTCCAGGCATTTCTTCGCCTGGCTGGACGACGGCATACTGGGGGTTGACGAGTACGGTTTTCGATTCATCGAGACAGCGCGGGCAGTCGGAGCGGTAAAAATAGCTGAATATCAAAACGAGCCGGAGCTCATGCTCCTCAACAGTAACCATTCAGGTGGTTTAGGCTGTAGCCTAAACAACCTGAATAGTTACAATAAATGAAATAAAGATAAAAAACGCATATGATGCCTCAGCGCAGAATAAAAAGCTTGAATAAATATCCTGTTGCAGTAAAATATTTGATCAAGACATAAATATAATAGGTGCTTGTTGATAAGGTCTATGGGATGTCCCAGCTTTTAGATAGAGCCCGGATTGGGCTTCCTGATCAATATGACAAAATCTTTTGGCCAAGTTCCCTCCCCCTTAATTGGATCAAAATTCCTCACAGCTAAAAGGGTGGTGGAAAACTTTCAGCCACCTGATATTAGCATCGGCCTTTTAAACACTCTGTCCAAATGTTATCAGCACGTGCCTTCCTGTTTTTCATCTCTTCAAACCATAATGAGAGCACTGTGATGCCCGGCATTGCGGTATGACCGACATTCTATACTGATGGAGCACATTGACCCTTAGTTTCATTCATAAACAGGGACGGCATTAAATCGTAAGGTGGGATTATGACACCTGCCCCGGCCAGAGTTGAATTGTCTTTCCAAATACATGCACGACAGGTTTGAACTAGTGAATCCGACAAATTTTTAAATAGCCATATTCAAGGTGGCGACGTGGAACCATTTTGTCCTGCTATATTTTACATTCAAAGCCTTAGGATGCTTACAATTTATCAACCTCCGTTCTTACAAATTAACTTTAAAGCTAAATTCATTATGTTATTAAATGTGAAGATCATTAAATGCCGATATTCCATAAGCGGGCTTTAGGAAAAGGGATCACATAAACAAGGCGATGATTCAGGAAATCCATTATTCAAAGAAACACCATTTTAAATTTCTACAGATTAATAGGGGGGACAGAATGAACATCTACATAGGCAATTTGTCATACAACGTCGGCGAGGATGAGTTAAAAGAGGCATTCGAAGCCTTCGGGCCTGTCGAATCCGTCAAAATAATCAAGGACATGGATAGCGGTAGATCAAAGGGATTCGGCTTTATAGCGATGACCAATGAATCCGAGGCCTATACCGCCATTGATGGCCTGAACAACACCGAGCTGGCCGGACGAACGCTGAAAGTAAATAAGGCGCAACCCCGTTCTGACCATCAGAGAAGGGGAAAGCAGCGAGGCGGGTCTAGACAAGGTCGGGGACGGCGTTTTTAGCAGGTATCTCCGGGCCGACCCCACACTGTTTGGATGAGTTTCGAAAAAGGAAGCGCAAAGAGGTGCTAACAAAGAGGTGCTAAGATGTTAAGACCTATGGTCATCTCGGCATTGACCATTGATTCTTTAACAAAAGGCTCGATCGTTATTCTGAAAGAGGTGAATGGGAAAAAATCCTACCCATATGGATCGGTTTGCTTGAGGCCACATCGATTGCCACTGAATTAGAGGAACTCAAGTTTTCAAGACCAATGACACATGATCTGTTAAAGGGTAGTCGAGGGTGACATCCTTAAATAACTAAATAACATGACAGATGTCTATTATAATGTCTAATCGGAGACATGCCAGGATTAGCACGCCTTGATGCTCCTGGTGTATTGCACCATGTAATGATACGTGGAATAGAACGTCGCAAAATATTCCGCGACAATTAAAGACCGCGACAATCTAGTTGAACGCCTTTCAATACTCAACCCATAAACGACCGCAAGCTGTATTAGGAGGAGATGGACATGGGCACTGGGCCTGTGGTAATACATAGGGGCAAATACCCGCCCTGTATGCGTCCTGAGGGAAAGATCTGTAGGGGCTGCTCCGGCTGGCGATACTTGATCGAGGCGGCCTCACCGGGAGGACCCTGGGAGGGTCATTCCATCTACTGCTTTTTAAGCGGCCTGACTTATAAGGCTGGCCGGCCCGAGATCGGGGGGGGGGGCTAAAAATATAGAACATAATAGAAAGGGGGTTGCAATGGCAGTAAGGGAAGTTTCACACAAAGAGATAGAGCTAAGAAATCAACCATACTGGGATGCCAGGTACTTTAAGAATATGGACCGGATTTCCAAACCCCAATATAATATTATTGAGGACCTGGATATCTATTTGCCGCTTCGTGATGGGGCACAGCTTTGTACGGATGTTTTTCGCCCGAATATTGAGGGCGAAAAGTTCCCTGCCTTGATTGCATGGGCACCCTACGGCAAATCTTTACAATCCCTGAAAAGACCTCCCATAAGACCAAGCTCTCTTATGTTCGACCACACAATAGAGTCAGGTGAAATAGAATATTTCGTGCCCAGGGGATATGCATTTGTTATTCCGGATCCCCGGGGAATAGGCAAATCAGAGGGAGAATGGGACGGTTTCTGCGGGCCGCAGGAGCAGGAGGATATATATGACCTTGTAGAGTGGATCGCTCAGCAGCCGTGGTGTGACGGAAATGTGGCAATGATCGGTTTTTCCTATTTCGGGATGATACAGTTGCTGGCAGCAGCGCAGCAGCCTCCCCATTTAAAGACCATCATGCCCATTGGTGTTGTGGATGACATGTACCCATGGTTTTATGAAGGGGGCATACTTGGTACATTTGCCCATACATTTCAAGGGCTATGTCCGGCGAACAAGGAATTTAGGTCCTACATTGAGAGGGAAAATTCACCTGAAGAGCTTAAACAGAAGATGAGAGAAAGGTGGGAGAGTGATCCTGATATACAGGCCTGCTCCTATCTATTGAAAACGCTATCGTGCTGGCCTCCCGGATTCAATGCGTGGTGGCTCGATATCCTTATGCATCCGCTGGACGACGAATTCTGGGCAGCAAGATCACCAAGAAACCACTGGCACAAGGTGCAGATTCCGGTGTACCTCAACGGTCATTGGGGCGCAGTAATGGGACAGGGCCAGTGGCGTGTCTTTGAGCCCTATATGGACCCGGCCCTTGATGTCCAAAAGAAAGTCATCATGTATGGCCCCTATTGGACCGTTATTGAGCTGCCGTTCAGGTATTATAATGAGGAGTATTTAAGATGGTTCGACCACTGGCTCAAGGGGATCGATACCGGCCTTATGGATGAGCCTCCCATCAAGATATATGTAATGGGGGCTGAGAGGTTTCGCTATGAGAACGAGTGGCCTCTTGCCAGGACAAAGTGGTCAAAGTTCTATCTGCGAAAAGCAGGGGAGTTGTCAACCCTCCCGGAAGAGAAGGAGGACCTTATTCCTGACAGCCTGGTTCACGTACCGCCAATGGTATCAAACGAACTGCCTTCTGTTAAATACACG
Source organism: Deltaproteobacteria bacterium (assembly GCA_019313825.1). Lineage (GTDB taxonomy): Bacteria > Desulfobacterota > DSM-4660 > Desulfatiglandales > HGW-15 > JAFDAM01. Next base: position 5,800 of record JAFDAM010000008.1, on the reverse strand, counting down.
ACCAAACCTTTAAATAAACCTCTTGAAATTACCGGGCCCCTTGCCCTTCATCTTTATGCCTCGATAGATGCTGAAGATGCCAACTTCGTGGCCAAGCTTTTCCTGCTATATCCTAATGGGGATAGAAGGCCAATCACCGGAGGTTATCTAAAGGCATCTCACAGGGCTATTATCCACGAAAGATCACAACCCGGCATACCTATTCACGATCACACAAAGGAAGTTCCCGTAAAGCCGGGTGAAGTTAATGAATATGCAATCGAATTTCGTGAGCAGTCAATTGTTATCATGCCGGGACAGAAACTGGAGTTGGAGCTTGCGACAATGGATTACAGCCCGTTTCATGAAGCCAGTTGGGCAAAATTGGAATCCATGGTCTTTATTCCGAATTCCAAGTTGATCCAGTATAAATTCTATCGTGACGCAAAGTTTCAATCACACCTTTTACTGCCTGTTATACCTGAAACCGATGAGGAATTATGGTTGCAGCCAGTATCATGAAAGAAGCGGGCGACAAGGCTTGATCCAAGAGCGGGGAGACGTAGTCTGACAGCATCTCCCCACTACCCCGCCATATTAGAATCTTCCGAATAGAAATGGCCGGATTATTAAGCAGTTACATCATTTGATAAGTCTAAATAAAGTGATCAAATCTACTCTTGACTCTTGAGATAGCTGACAATTATATCCCCTGTTTCCTATTTCTGAAAATAGGTATCCCATTTTTCCTTAACCATTTCAAACGCACTTGGGGCTTCCTTCTCCAGGATTGCCAGGTTATTTTCAGGATAGGCGTCAGGACCACCTTCGCCTGGGAGCTGCTTTGTCGCGTCGATGATGATCTTACTGCTTAAAAAGGGCTCCTTCAGACTCGGGTCCATGGGTGAATGAAAGGTCTGATCAATAAGGTGGCTGGCCGGGACCGGCTGCCATCGGGTGCCCATGGAGTGGATTACCTTTGGAATATCGTTCGGCGCCACATCCTTATCCACTACTATTATCACCTTTCTGGTGAATCCAAAGGGTCTGTAACCGAATAGCATTAGGCCTGCCTCTATACCCTCGCCCGGAAATCTCTTGTCTATGCTGGCAACGCCAATGGCAGGGACATCAGGGAGTGAAAAAAGCTCCACAAGGTTGGGCATCATCTCTTTCAGGCGCAGCTTCAATACGGTGTTTGCTGGTAGACTCATATAGCTGTGTTCAGCCCCCGGCCAAAAATTCCACACCCAGGGATTATGTCTGTGCGTAATCGCCTTTATATTCATGAAGAATGACTGCTTCTCCGACCCCATATATCCGTGCATCTCACCATAGGGGCCCTCCTGCTCCATCTCCATGGGGATTTCCCCCTCCAGTATGATCTCCGCATGGGCCGGCACATGCAGGTCAATGGTCTCGCATTTGATTAGTTCCACTGGTTTCCGCCTGAAACCGCCCGAGAGAGCGAATTCGTCTTCACCCAATCCTGTCATGCGTGATGCTGATATCATCCACGTGATGGGATCGACCCCGATTGCGACCGCGGCATCTATCTTCTTTTTGCCTTTCGCCTTTGCTCTCATCATGATCTGATGGGCGTGGCATCCGCCTGCAAAATTGGCACCCGCCTTACGGGCCTCCTTCACCTGCATGCGGTGTATGGCAACGTTCCGACCCAGTTCCTCATCTTCAATGATAAAGGCCCCAGTGCTGATATACTGTCCTCCGTCACCGGGATTATTCTGAATCCATGGGAATTGAAAAAGGTCCGCGTCCGCCCCTTTCAGGCAGACCTCTTTGCAGGGGGCCTTCTTCCTGTCTACAATCCGCGGCTCAATGAACGGCAGACCAAGCCCCTCTTTGAGGCAAGCTGAGATCTTTTTGCCTGCCTCGGTAAACATCGCGGCCTGGTCGTCCGAAACATAATCTACGCCAAGGCACTGTGCCACCATATCAAAACCGTTCAATGCATTTCCAATGACTGGTGTCTCATACCACCTGCCGTTGATCTTCGTCTTTTCTAGGAGAAAACAGGGCGCTTCCGCTCTCATCCGGTCCATCAGGGTATATAGGAAAGCGGTTGCCTCATAAAGATCCTGGTCCATCTCCTTGATCCTGATACACTTCCCCCTCTCTTCCAGATCCGCTACATAATCTCTTATTGAATCGTAAGGTCCCATGGCTATATTCTCCTAGTGTTTAGATTTCGAAAAACAATTAAAAAAAGAATCCTCGCCCATCGAAGCCCCCGATTACGGGGAAGGACGTGGTATTGTATACACCCCAAAGGTGTGTGTCTATCATAGGAAGTCCCGCCGTGGCGGGATCTTTTCAAGGCGATATGTAAATAGAAAAAGGTATATGGTTTAAGGTGCACGGCATAAGGTAAAACATATTTACTTCCCGAATTATTTTAATCCCTAAACCTTAAACCTTGAACCTCATACCTTATTAATGGTCATTGCCGGATTGGAATGTTCTTTCAGGCAGAGCCAAATATTTCTAATCACGTCCAAAGGACGTGGTTTTAAAAATTGAACAGTGAAGAACCCCGACCAAAGGTCGGGGCTTCTTCTAAGGAAAAAGCCTGTTTGATTTTGGGGGCTCCGCCCACAAACCCCTATGGCCATTCATCCCCGAGCAAAGCACGGGGCATTCTGGCTTTTTCACGTAAAAGTTGTACACCTGACTAAATTGCACCTGCGTTTATTCTCTTATAGCGGGGGTGGTTGCCAGCCGCCCAATTGTTTTTCAAGGTATCGGCCCGCGGCTAGGGCCACGTCTTCCCGCCATGGACGTGCCACTATCTGAACGCCTATGGGCAAACCGTCGGCAGAAGTACCGCATCTGACAACAACGCAGGGCCAACCTGTCAGGTTATAGGTCGTGGTATAACTAAACCCGATGAATTTACCAGGATCGGCTGTCGCACCGTGCTCAAGGGCAGTAAGGGCACAGACAGGACAGATGATAAGATCGTATTGCTCCATAAAGGAGAGCATGTCGCTCTTGAATATATCCCATCTGGTCCATAGGTCCGTTAGATCCGTTGCCGACATACTACGGGAAGCAGCCCTCTCTATAAGCCTCCTGATAGATGGGTGGATATCTGTTGTCCCGTATTCCCGGAGCAACGATTTAAGCCTGGAACCGCCGTCTGCCCCTGTTATGCCGAAAAAGATCTCCATGACCTGATCAAAGACATTCGGTCTTGCTTCTTCCACGGCCATACCAGTATCTGAAAGGGCCTTTGCCGCCGAATTCACCGTATCAACAATATCCCGGGTCGGCGTCATGAGACCGTTGTCCGTATACAGAGCGGCACGCAGGGCCTTGAGGTCCACAAGATCCGGATCATTGATTGGCATCGGAACGACTGTCTGGTCGTACCAGTCAGGTCCTGAAATGATCGGCAGGATCAATGCCAGGTCTTCCACAAACCTTGCAATAGGACCGATATGGTTAAAGGCGTCAGCCGGTCCGGCGGCTGGTACTATATGGCCGGTTCTGGGTACTCTCCCTGCCGTGGGTTTGATGCCAGCCGTGCCGCAGCAATGGGTCGGGAAACGGATACTTCCGGCCGCATCGCTGCCTATATCCATGGGCGAGCCGCCTGCCGCAATAATCGCAGCAGCCCCGCCACTGCTTCCGCCGCTTGATCGCGAGAGGTCATATGGATTGCTTGTGCGCCCATAAATCAGGTTGTCTGTCTCAAAGGACAAAGTGAATTCCGGTGTGTTTGTCTTGCCCAGAAGGATCGCTCCTGCTTCATACATGCGGGCCACAACAGTTGCATCCTTTTCGGGGATAAACGAGGCGCGCCCCATTGTGCCGCCGGTGCTGATTACGCCGGCCGTATCAAGGTTGTCCTTGATTGTCATGGGGACACCGTGAAGGGGGCCCTTTATCTCCCCGCGTGCAAGGGCGGAGTCTGCCTCGCGTGCCCGGTCAATGGCTGTATCCGCAAACTGCACCACTGCGTTGATCCGCGGATTTACCTCCTCGATACGCTCAAGGTTGGCATTAATCACTTCCTCGGACGAAACCTCCTTTTTACGGATTGAATCAGCCAATCGGGTAGCGGACATGTAGGTCAACTCTTTCATCTTTTCTCCTTGTTGAAACAATTAGGTCAGGGCGATACCTTTGACGAAACAGTACTTGTGATGAAGGGATTATTTCTTCTTTTTTCCCTCTTTTTTCAAAATCCGGTATGTAAGTTCGTATATGGTCTTTCGTGGTCCGATTGCAATCAGCTCAATAATTCGCTTTGAAGATATCCGATAGATTATTCTGAAGCGACTTACTCTGAAACTTGACAGCCCTTTGAGATTATCCCTTAATGACTTGCCGATATACGGATCGGTAAGGATATCCCTTAAGGCTGACTTGATCTTTCTTTTAAGCTCAGGATGAACGTTTTTAATAAAGTCAGCTATTTCATCCGGAACTCTAAGCCTGTATTTTGTTCTCTTTTTGGCAGGCATAGACTAGAACAGCTCTTCAAGGGTATAAAGTCTGCTTTTTTTCTTTAATGCAGAGAGTCCTTTTTTAATCTCCTCCATAAGATCAGCGTCAGCCCTGATCTGAATGCTTTCTTTCCAACTTTCATATTCATCAGGGCTTACCAGAACAGCAGAGGGCCTGCCGTTCTTAGTGATCACGATCTCTTCGTCTGTCGAGTGGACTCTCTCTACAAGCTCACTGAGTTTCATCTTTGCTTCGGACAGTGATAGGGTTTCCATTGAAACACCTCCATTATGGTTGACCAGAATTATGGTCAATTTTATATAAAACTGTGATTGGCGTCAAGGTAAAAAAAGAGTGCCACCTATATTTATTCTTTTTTAAGTTTGATCCTTATCTCGTTATCTTCTGCTTGTATCCGGTATTCCGTAAATCCGGCGGCAATGATCATGGCAGTAATCTGCTTCCGATCATATGACCGGGCGGGATTAACCATGCTATAGAGACGGAAGAGAAGACACATGACTCTCTCAAAATTTGAAAGAGTGGCCTTCCACCTCTCGATGTCGAGCTGAGAAGAGACCCTTGCAGGGTCATATATCCATGCCTCTCCTCCGGGTTTCAGTACCCGGCGGCACTCTCGAAGGACCTTTACGGGCTCCCTTAACATGTGGAGCATGCCCGTACTGATCACCATCTCATATGAATCGTCATTAAATCTCAGCATGGCAGCATTTCCGGACTCAAAATGCAACCTATGGGCTACACCCGCCTTTGCGGCATTTATCCTGGCCATGCCTATCAATCCGGCGCTCAGGTCGATCCCGTCAACCCTGATGGATTGCGACCTCTTCACGATTTCTATGGGAAGATATCCGGGGCCTGTACCAAGGTCCAGGAGCCTGCCTTGTCTTAGACTAGTGACGACCTCTTCGGCCACCTCTGCATAGTATCCTCCTATGGCGGTCCTTGTAGCCTTCTCATAGAGAGAAGCGAATAGCCGCGGTATCCTCTCAATGATGATCTTCGATCTCATATGTCGACCTTTCCAAAGAGGGTATGGGATAGATTGAAGTAAGGCAATATTTCAATGACTATACCACAAAGCCGTCAAATATCAGTAATGTTACTGCCAACCATCCTATCAATATAATGAATATTCTTGACAAAATCAGGTGTCTACCATAAAAATACTATGACTAGCATAGCAACTGTCACTACATCAATGAATGGTTGCGTTATGTGAAGTTCTGTATTATGTGAAGTTCAGCCCATTTCTTTCCGTCCTTCCCTTTGTTTCCTTTACTGTTTACTAATTTACTACACATAATTCGGGTGATTTTGCAAGCGC
>JAFDAM010000007.1 GCA_019313825.1 Deltaproteobacteria bacterium | reverse complement strand
ACCCCCAAAATAAGCCATTCATCCCCGTGCACAGCACGGGGTATTCTGGCTGAGTTCTTTTGAAAGTCCTGCGAAGCGGGACGTTACATGAAATCGTGTAGCGATTTCATAAAGACATTCACAAATGAAAAAGTCATGCGAGGATAATAAATGAACGAATATTCACTGATTGGAAAGAGGGTTCCGCCTATAGATGGGAAAGTCAAGGCTACCGGTGCGGCTGAGTTCACTGTAGACGTCCGGCTCCCGGGGATGCTGTTTGGCAAAGTCCTTCGAAGCCATGTTCCACATGCAAAAATTCTAAATATTAATGCGGAAAGGGCAGAGCGGCTTCATGGTGTAAGGGCTGTCCTGACGGGGGCTGATTTACCTCGCAATAAAAAGTACAGCCTTTTCACAAACCTGCCTGAACTTTACGATCAAACCCCCTTGGCCATCGATAAGGTTCGTTATATCGGTGATGAGGTGGCGGCTGTAGCTGCAACAGACGAGTGGATCGCGGAAGAGGCGTTAAATCTTATTGAGGTTGAATATGAAGAACTTCCGGCCGTGTTTGACCCTTACGAGGCAATGGACCCCGGGGCCCCTCTTCTTCATGAAAAATCAGAGAGAAATATCTCCAGAACCGCCCAATTCTTTCACGGAGATGTGGATAAGGCTATGAAAGAAGCCTTTTACATTCGAGTAGACCGATTTAAAACACAGGCCACTACCCATTGCGCCATGGAGGTTCATTGCGCCGTTGCGCACTGGGAGCAGTCGGATAAGGTATCCATATGGAGTTCCACCCAGAGCCCCTTCAAGACAGCGGAGACCCTTTCCCGTTATCTTGACATGCCGCTTAACAAGATCAGGGTAACCAAGCAGTTTGTAGGAGGCGGTTTCGGCGGTAAATCCGACGGCCTTTTCCCCGTTGACGCCATTGCGGCGCTGCTTTCAAGAAAGGCCGGGCAGCCGGTCAAGATAGTCAATACCCGTGAGGAAGAGTTCTGTACAACAAGAATCAGACACCCCTATTTTATTACGATCAAGACCGGTGTGGCCAAAGACGGTACGTTGCTTGCCGTAGATTCAAAGGCTGTGGCCGATACCGGGGCGTATAACAGTTGGGGACCTGCCATCATCGGAAGAGCCGGTGTGCAGGTATTCATGGGATACCGTCTTCAGAATATGAGATATGAAGGCCATAATGTTTATACCAATCATGCCCCCAGCGGGGCTTTTAGGGGATGGGGAAACCTCCAGATGAGGTTTGCTGCGGATTGCCAGATGGACATGATCGCCGAAGAGCTGGGCATTGATCCAATGGATCTAAGATTAAAGAACGCCCATGAGTCGGGTGACGTGATGCCGAATAAGGCCTGGATTCCTAGCTGCGCCATGAAAGAATGCATCAACCTGGTTTCAGAAAACGAGCGATGGAAAGAAAAAAGAGACAGAATGGAAGCCGGTCGAGGACTGGGTGCAGGCATATGGGCCTATGTCTCGGGCTCAAGGTATAACCCCCATGATGCAACCGCGGCCATAATAAAGGTGTTTGAAGACGGTACGGCAACCTTATTGACGGGCGCCACTGATATCGGCCAGGGCTCCAACACGACCCTTGCCCAGATTGCCTGCGAGGAGCTTGGGATCAGTGTGGAAGACCTGACGGTTATCTCGGGTGATACGGAGATCACACCTTTTGACTATGGTACTTATTCAAGCCGTGTAACCTATGTCTCCGGTAATGCCGTAAAGGCCGCTGCAGAGGACGTAAAAAGACAGCTGTTTCCCTACGTGGCTGAATCCCTGGAAGCTGATATTTCAGATCTGGTGGCAAAGGATGGAAGGGTCTATGTGAAAGGAAGTCCCAGCAAAGGGATGACTTTTAGGGACGCTGTAAAGGGAAGCCTCTATTCCAAGGATTTTCACATCCTGGGGAGGGGTTTATATACCCCTCCCACGGTTGTTGTGAACCATGAGACCTATGAGGGACATTCTTCGCCTGCTTATGGGTTCGGTACCGATATTGTAGAGGTAGAAGTTGATGGCCTGACCGGCCAGGTGGATGTCATAAGGATTTCCGGGGCCCATGACGGCGGGCAGCCCATCAACCCCATGCAGGCCGAAGGCCAGCTGGAGGGATCAGCCTGTCAGGCCCTTGGTCAGTCCCTATATGAGGAACTTGTCTTTAAAGAAGGGCAAATCATGAACCCCTCATTTCTTGAATATAAGATCCCTACGGCCCTTGATGCGCCGGTCATCGTGAATGAGCTTTTGGCTGAACCTGATCCGGGAGGTCCGTTCGGGGCTAAAGGGATGAGTGAGGGATCTATCATCGCCCCGTCACCGGCCATTGCCAATGCCGTATACAATGCGGTCGGGGTATGGGTCATGGACCTTCCCATCACCCCTGAAAAGATCTTGAAAGGCTTGAAGAATAAGGAGAACCAAGATGCGGCTGCCTGATTTTGAGTACGTTGAGCCGGACTCTATTCAAAAAGCAGTCCTTTTTTTGAAAGAGCACGGAGAGGAAAGCAAGATCACGGCCGGTGGTACGGATCTTTTTCCATCCATGAAAAAGAGGATCTCGAGGCCCAGCTATGTCGTATCGCTATGAAGCATCGCCTGGCTTGATTCGGTGGATTATGATGAAGAATCCGGATTGAGTCTGGGTGCGCTTGTGAGGCTTCACCACTTGGTGAAAGATCCGGTGATTATTGAAAAGTACCCGGCAATCAGTCAGGCAGCGAAAAATGTGGGATCAGTGCAGTTGAGACAGATGGGGACTGTGGGGGGAAATCTGTAACTTGAAAACCACGTTCTTCTCCCGCCTCTTTGGCGGGAATCTTCGATGGGCGTGGTCAAAGAAAATCAGCTTTGCCTGAAAAGGGCAATCTATCCGGCAATGACTATTTCTTCAAGACGACCCCGCCCGGGCGGGGCTGCCTTTTGAGGAAGTGGCCAAATAATGAAGGCCCAGGGCTCCCCGATAAACCGGGATCTTCGACAAGGTGTAAGGCTCAAGGCCTAATGTATCAGGTATAGTTAGGAAAAATCGAAATTTGAGAAGGGCATTTTATGGAATGATGCCATACCTCTTTATCTTCCTCAAGATCGTGGATCTTGAAATACCGAGGTCTTTGGCAGTCAGCGTTCGGTTCCCATTATGCAGGCGAAGCGCATTTGAGATAATGATCTTTTCAGACTCTTCTAATTTCATCGGCGAAGCGGAACTTGATGGTCTGTTTCCCTGGGCGACCTCCTCGACATATGCGCTGTTTATAGCGCTTTTATCCTCTTTTTCCGGTCTAAAACCGTTTAATATATTTACGGGAAGACACTCGGTCTTTATGGACGAGTTTTTAGACATGGCTATACAGTGTTCAATGGCGTTCTCCAGTTCACGCGCATTCCCGGGCCAAGACCAGTTCAGAAATAGTTGCTGGACTTGATGGTCAATGGTCTTTGGTGTCTTGGTGCCGCTTTTCCGATATTTTTTTATAAAATGCTCTGCAAGGGGGATAATATCATCCTTGCGCTCTCTCAGCGGAGGGATGATTAACGGAATGACCGCAATACGGTAATAGAGATCATGACGAAAACGTTTCTGTTTTACTAAATATTCAAGATCTTTATTGGTTGCGGTTATTACCCTGACATCAACAGGGTGCGCCCTATCCCCTCCAACGGGTCGTATCTCTTTCTCCTGAAGGGCTCTAAGGAGTTTGACTTGAAGAGAACTGCTGATATCACCTACTTCGTCGAGGAAGAGAGTGCCTCCCTGGGCCTCCTGGAATAGGCCGGGCCTCTTGGTGATGGCGCCGGTAAAGGCGCCTTTCACATGCCCGAACAACTCTGATTCAAGAAGTGTGTCTGGAATAGCGCCGCAATTGACCGCGACAAAAGGTTTGCCTTTACGGCTGCTGTGGGCGTGGATGGCACGGGCGGCGACCTCCTTGCCGACACCGGTTTCGCCAAGTATCAAGACAGTAGAGTCAACTTCTGCGCAGCGAAGAATGAGTTCGAAGACTTTCTGCATGGCCCTGCTTATGCCGATCATCTCTGTCTGGAGCTTTGATCTCCGCATTTCGCGCTTAATCCAGGATAATTCATGTTCTTTTTCTTTGAGCATGATCTGGGAGGTGATATCTTTAAGTGTTTCCACATAAGCGAATACTGCTCCACGTTGGTCGCGAATCTCCTGCATCTGTCCGAAAAATTGACGGTTTTCTTTGCCCACAGTCAATTCTATCTGTTGCTGAGTTCCTGATTTAAGCGGCAGGAAAGGGGTGCGGCGTTTTCCCCTGATCTCAACACCTTTTGGATTGCATAGAAGGAGGGTTTCCTTGGGGTCAAAAATGGTGACACAATCACCTATTCCGAAGAGTATGGCCTCAAATTTTTTCTTCTCCTTTTCAAGTGTGTCGTAACTGCTGATGATGGCCTTATTCGCGGATTCCAACTCCTCCTGTACCTTTTTCTGCTCTCGAATATCCGTGATCAGGACGTGAATAGATGCGTTGCTGCCATGCTTGTCTTTGTTCCTATGTACGTTGTGGACAACGGGAATTCTTTCACCGTTTACATTTGGAAGGGCGAACTCAAACTGAAAATCATCGTAATCCCGGAGTGGAACTACAATCTCCTTCAGCCTCTCAAACTCGTCCTTACTGTAGAATTCTTTGGTATGTCTGCCCACGAGTTTTTCGCGAGGGAGTCCGGTCATCTTCATATAGGTCTTGTTGACGTCCAGGTATCGAAATTCCATGTCGAGTAGAACAAAACCAACATTTAATGAATCGAGCAGATTCTGATACCGCTCCCTCCATTTGATCTGACTATCATCTTGATTGCTTTTACCCATGGCTTGGTCCCGACTTGGTTGTGGTTGTGTCAAAGTGATATGGGATTATTTGAGTGTGTCAATAAAGGCCATTTAATTGTGTCTATATGAAACACCGGGTATTGTCAAGTATAAAAGTAAATGCCTAAATCAGATGATATTTTAAGCGGTTAGCTGTTAGATAAAACCTGGCATATCTCTTGCTTTTTATAAGCACACTAATTTCCGATACTTTGGACCAGTTTTGCGGTTCTGTGGTTTAAATAAATTGACATACAATCGTAATAAATATCTATTGAAGTTATGAGAAAATGAATTTAGGAGGATTTATGGCTTCCCTCAGGGAGAGCCTGATGTTGCAAAATGGCGGTGTGGTTTCCCTTGTTGGTGCAGGAGGTAAGACAAGTCTTCTTTTCAGGATTGCGAGAGAGCTTTCCGCAAATGGCGAGACTGTTCTGACCACGACCACCACAAAAATCTTTCCGCCTGAAAAGAATCAATCTCAGCATGTGATCATAGCCGAAACCGCTGAGGAGGTTATCAGGAGTGCGAAAGAACTTTTAGGTCGGCACAGACATATTACAGCGGTTTCCCGGAAACTTTCATCAGAGAATAAGCTTGGAGGGTTCCCTCCGGAAACCATAGATGTGTTATTGACGACCGGAGTTTTTAAATGGATACTGGTTGAAGCGGATGGCGCTGCCGGAAGGCCCCTGAAGGCGCCGGCTGATTACGAACCCATTATTCCGCAAAGCAGTAAGTGGCTTGTGGCAGTTGTCGGGCTGAACGTCATTGGTAAGCCTCTGGGGATAAACTGGGTATTCAGGCCGGATATTTATTCCGAAATCACCGGGATTAAACCGGGTGAAGAGGTTACCGCCTTATCAGTCGCAAATGCCATTACACACGAACGGGGAATCATGAAAGGCTGTCCGAAAAATGCCGGGCGCTATGTGTTTCTCAACCAGGCGGACAGCAACGGGGATATCCATAAGGGAGCAAGTGTGGCCATGCTTTTAAAAGAAAATGGTGGAGTAGGCCTGAAGAGGATTATTATCGGTAGAGCCTTGTATGATCCGCCTGTAATCAAATATTATGATCTACCATAAGGCCAATGCGGCCATCTCACTGAAGAGATCATATGGGGCAGGGCTTTAGCAAGACCTGAAGCGGGCTATAAGTTATAAAAGCAAACTAAAAATTACTATAACAAGGAGCAAGCATGGGTGATAAACAATTTATAAAAAGTGTTTGTAAGGCATGCCATGGCGGATGTGGAGTGATTATCACCGTTGAAAACGGTGTAGTCACGTATCTCGAGGGTGATCCCGAGTCAATAACAAGAGGCACCATGTGCGCCAAGGGACTGGCAAGCATCCAGCATATTAATCATCCCGACCGCCTCAAGTACCCCTTTAAAAGGGCAGGTGAGCGAGGTGAAGGTAAATGGGAGAGGGTAAGCTGGGATGAGGCCCTTGAGACAATAACCGGCAAGATGAAGGAACTTATCGAAAAGCACGGGCCGAATGCCATATGTAACAGTCAGGGCACGGGCAGGGGGTATAACAGGTATACGGTGAGATTGGGTAATTCAATCGGCACGGGCAACCGGGGCATCGGGTCCAGCCATATATGTTATTTTCCCCGCCTGAGGGCTTTTGAGGCCACTTTTGGGTTTAACAGGCTCTATTGCGACTACCATGGATGGGGCGGAGAGTATCCCAAGACCCAGATATCATGGGGAAAACAGATAGAGTATTCCAGCTCTGACGGTGAGATGGCGGTATGGTTTTTTGAGGCGTTAAAACACGCCAAGAACCTGATATTGGTTGATCCCAGGGCGACGTCCATTGCCAATAAAGCCAATCTGTGGCTTCAGATAAGGCCCGGCACCGACGCAGCGCTGGCCCTTGGAATGATGAATGTCATCATCAACGAGAATCTTCATGACAGAGAGTTTGTCGCAAACTGGACTCACGGTTTTGATAAATTGAAAGAGCGGGTTCAGGAGTATCCACCTGCCAAGGTTGAAGAGATCACTTGGATTCCCAAAGAGAAGATTGTAAAAGCGGCCCGCATGTTTGCCATTGATACTCCGGGTGTGATCCAGACAGGAGAATCCCTGGATGCATCGAACAACAGCACGAGCAACGGCAGGTCCATTATGTGTCTGATGGCCATAACCGGTAATGTGGAGAGGCCGGGAAGTATGATGAACTGGATACACCCGGCTTGTGGACCTATGGCTGCCTTTGGATTTGAGATATTTGATAACATTAAGCCGGAGAATATTGAAAAGGCAATCGGCTCCGACAAACACCGCTTTCTTGATTACGGTCGCTGTCATACTGAGACGGTCCTGAGGCAGTTGAGGGAAGGCAACTGCGACCTGAAGATGCTGCACCAGCATGGGGGTAATTTCCTGTTCAGCCTTGCCAATACTCAGAATGTGCGAAAGGCGTTGCTCAATCTGGAGTTCCTTTCAGTGGCGGACCAGTTTATGTCAGCCATGTGCGAGATTGCGGATGTTGTTCTTCCTGTTGCACACTGGCTGGAGGAGGAAGACCTGTGGAATACGCATCCTGGATTCTGTACCAGGGCGGTAAACAAGGCTATTGACCCGCCCGGAGAGGCATGGACCACTCCAAAGATATACTTTGAGATCGGTAGAAGGGTGGCACCCAAGTTCTGGCCGTGGAACTCGGTTGAAGAGATGCTGGACTATCAGCTCAGAAAAGCGGATATCACATGGAAAGAGTTTTCAAAACTGGGTCATCTGTCTACGACCGGCAAGGATCAGAAGTACTATAAGCACAAGACCGACTACTGGGTAAAGGGCGGTGGTTTCCCTACTGCTACGGGCAAGGTTGAGCTTTATTCCACAGCGCTCGAAAAGGCTGGTTACGATCCCCTGCCGTCCCATATCGAGCCCGGCGAATCCTACTATTCAACGCCCGAGGTGGCAAAGGAGTACCCGCTTCTTTTGAGTACCGGTGGAAGGATTCCTTATCATTTCCATACCCAGTACACGAATCTCCCCTGGATAAGGGAGTTGCAGCCCTATCCCCTGGTCCAGATACATCCTGATACGGCCAAGGAGTACGGGATAGAGGAAGGTGACTGGGTCTGGATAGAGACCAAGAGGGGCAGGATAAGGCAGAAGGCAAAAATGTTTTCCGGTATGGACCCCAGGCTTGTGGTTGTGCAGGCCTCATTCTGCTATTGGGAGAAGCAAGGGCCTGAAAGGGTGCTGCCCAGCAACGCAAACGTCTTGACAAGTGATGATGGACCGTTTGACGGGCCTGCAGGTTCCGTAAATATGAGAGCGCTGCTCTGTAAGATTTATAAAATGGAGGAAGGTGATGACACGCAAGTCAGTTTTTCGTGATCCGGCTCAATGTATGAACTGTAAGACCTGTATTATAGCATGCAAACTTAAACACATGTTCCCGCCTCATAATACAACGGGCGCTGCTGCCGATCCTAAGGGTGTAAACCTTATTCAGGTCTATCATGTCGATCCAGAGATAAGCGGTGACAACGTGCATCAGCCCTTTGTGAGTATCGCTTGCATGCACTGTGAAGATGCCCCCTGTATCAAGGTCTGTCCGTCATCTGCCATCTTAAAAGATTCAGAGACCCATATTACCCTTGTTGATCAGGAACGGTGCATCGGATGCAAGGCCTGTCTATGGGTCTGTCCATATGGCGCCCCGAGCTTCAATGAAGACGGAAAGTTGGTACTGTGCGATCTCTGTATCGACAGGCTCAGGGAGGGTAAAAAGACGGCGTGTGAGGCGGCCTGCCCAGCAAGCGCCATATATGTAGCGTCACCGGAGGAGATCTCCGAACTTCGCGCCAGAAAGGCTGTCGAGAGAATAGCCGGTGGTAAGATGGAATAGCCTGGAGTAAGTTCATTGCCGGGCCATATAGTTAATAATCAGTACTGTTTTTCAAGTTCAGGATGTGTGAGGAAAGGCTTAAAGCGTATGGCTCAAGGCGCAAGGCAATGAGCCTCGTGCCGGGACATTTCAACTTTGTGTCATGGATATCCTTCCATGGATTTATAAATTTTAAATCGTCTATTTGGAAACCTCTATTATGGCATTTATTTCCTTTATCGAGGGCCCCTTGCTTTGGTTTTCATTCCTGTTTTTCGCCGCCGGAATTGTCACGAGGTTCATATTCTTCTCCTTTGTCATCATAAAAAGCAGTAAGCCCAGGAACCCGGGATGGAGTAACACCCTGGTTTCATTCCTCCGTCTCTTTCTCCCTTTTCACATGGCTGTTATTAAGAAACCTGTCTATGCTGCCCTGCGCTATCTGTTCCACATATGCCTGTTCGTCGTTCCCATCTGGTTGGCCGGACATATCGCCTTGTGGGAGGAGTCCAGGTTCGATTGGACCTGGGGAACGCTTTCGGATGAATGGGCAGATTGGATGACACTACTTTTCCTATTCATTGCGGCATATCTCTTCATAAGACGTGTTATATTGTCCGGGATCCGCACCGAATCAAAAAAAGAGGATCTCCTTTTGATAATTATAACAGCTCTCCCTTTTCTCACCGGATATTTCTATGCCCACGGGACCCTGGACTCCATTGCTTTCCTCGGCGACAATATAGGAACAATTCATATACTGAGCGGGGAACTTATGCTGATTATGGTTGCCTTTTTGTTTTGCAGGACCAGGCTCAACAGAGAAATGTGCACTGGCTGCGCGGCGTGCGAGCTGAGCTGCCCGACCGGTACGCTTGAATTCAGAGATGAAGGAAGGAATCGAATCTTTTCGTACCTCCTTTATCAATGTATCTCATGCGGGGCATGCGTTAATACTTGCCCTGAAAAGGCAGCAGAGCTAAGGCATGAAATAGACATCTTAAGGCTTTTCCGGCCAACCTCAAGAGAGACCATACGGTCAGTGGAACTCAAGGAGTGTGAACAATGCAATGGGCTGTACGCGCCGGGACCGCTGATGCGGAAAATAGAAAATGTCGGCCTGAAAATAACCGATGATTATATTCAATTCTGTCCAAAATGCCGGAGGAGCAACTACCTGGAGAGGATAAGGGTTTCGACTCGATAACCTGTTGTAAGGTGACAATAACACCACTGCTTAATTAATATTGCTATCCAATATCGACAATATTCATTAATGCCTCAATTGAGCAACAACACTTGATTGATAGCTGTTTAACTGAAAAGTGAAAGTTTTAAACCTGGAGAATGGGAAAGGATTTATCCTATGGCCATGAATGTCAAGTGGGTTGGAATAGATTTTGGACAAACCCTATGTGATACATCTCCGGAACGTACCTACTGGATGATCGGGGACACGAGCAAAGAACTTGGTGAGCCTGAGATGGTTGACGTAAGGTGCCACAGATGGAGAGTAATGAAAGAGAGATACGGCACCTATCCTGCCATAAAGGAGGGCCACAGACCCGAGATCATGAGTTATGTGTTTGATGACCATCCGGACGCGGCCGAACGTTTTTCCGTTATTGAGCAAAAGTATCTTAAGGTAGCGGATGGTGCCATAGACACGCTTAAATATCTTAAAAACAAGGGCATAGAGATCTCTGTTGTTGCGGAATTAAAAAGGACCTTCGGGCCGATCGGTACAGACCAGGTCAGCAGATTTTTGAAAACTCAAAACATAGATCACTTCTTTCATGAGATGATCACCCCGCAGGGTAAAGTCAATATTCGTGATGGTTCACTGGATAAAAAGTATATGGGATTCTCCAAAGAAAAGGGGGACCTTTATGATATCTTGAAAGAAGATCTTCTGAAACGTGGTATCAAAACATCTGAGGCGGTTATGGTTGGGGACAAAGAGTGGTCTGACCTTACACCGGCGCAAAAAAGAGGCTTTAAGGCCATCCACTACACCGGCTATATCTTTCATGCACCGTCAAAAGCAGATTACACAATAGGGCATTTTTCAGAGTTGAAAGACATTATAAAGGGGTATGTGAATGAGCACACCGAGTAAATTGATCGTAGAATATGATGATGGGTCCGTAAAAGAAATGGCTTTTGGAAAGGTAAGCAGGGAGATCCGAACAGAACTTTCCAAATTGGGGCTTTGCTCTACACCTGGCGGAATCAAAGCATCAAGGAATTACCTTCTGTTAAAGTGGCAGGACGGCTGGCAAGAGGTAGTCGGAGTCGATAAGGATGAGGTGGATCTTTTACGATATTACATTATTGAGAGAGTGGAAGACAGGGGAAGACTGTCCCTGGAAGTTGGGGCCGAATACCCTGAGTTGTTTATTATAAAACGAACACCTAAAGAACTGAACAGCTTACTGATTCTAAGCGAAAACATCTCAAAACTATACGAACTGGAAGGGCAGGTTGAAAGACGAGAAGGAATCTTTGAAGCCGGTGGAAAGAAGGAGTATGTGAAGTACGATAAAACCGATTCTCGCTATCCCCAAAGATTCAATGAAGAACCTGAGGAGATGGAGAAAATATTAAATAGTGTACATAAAGAGCTTGTTATCATGGAGCTTAATCCTAAAGCGCTTTTGGCATTGGATGAAACAGAGCGCATTGAAATTTATCAGCAAGTCGCTACCCGAATTAACATCAGAGGAATGGAACGACAGGAAGATGTCTACTCTTTCATAGAGTTTATGGTGGAAAGGCTTATTGCCGGCTTTTAAGCCTGGCCATAACTTCATATAAGCTAAACTTATGTGGATAGGTTTATTTACTTTTATGTTTCTAAATCCTTAACATGTAAAGAAAGGAGGGAGACCAATGCCATACGATAGACCTTTATATGACTTTAACGAAGAGGTGGACCTAAAAAACTATAAGGCCTGGGTATTAGGGGCAATGTGGTACCCACCGCCATGGTGCCCATTGTTTGTGGATATCTGGTATACTTATGGGAAATACGGTATGCAGTACGGGCCAGAAATGCTTAGCGATCCAAGAACCCATGGATGGGACTGGCGCTTTAATAAAGGAGGTTTTTACCTGACCGTCATAGAAACTACTGAAGAGGAAAAAAAGCTGCGTGAAAAGGATTGGCGTGAGAAGATGCGCGTAATTTTGGAAGATCCCTGGGCCATGTGGACAAAACAAAAGGCAGAGCTAAAAGAAGGAATAGACAAAGTCTGGGGTGTTGACCTCAAAGCCTTAAGCGATATCGAGTTATGCGACCATTTTATGGAGTCTTGCCATTTTATTAAAAGGGTAGCGGAAATACACTTCTATTGCATGTACGCCCTGGGTCAGGGGAATATTCAATTTCGAAGAATGCTGAAGCAATTGCTGAATATCAATCCCGAAGATGTGGAATACTCGCAATTAAACTCAGGCTTTGATAACGATTTTATGAAGTTAGCTCAGCGCTTATCGGAATTGAGTTCCATGGCCATAAATTCAGGTCTTGAAGGGACCTTCAAAGAAACAGAACCGGAAGAGCTTTTGTCCAAATTGGAAGCAAACGATAAAGGAAAGCAATGGATTGATAAATTCAATGAAATGATGAATGAATTCGGATGGATGAGAGTGCGTTTTCTGGAGATCAACACACCAACATGGTTGGAAGATAATACACTGCCGCTCAGGGAGATACAGCGCTATATTAAACAGGGTATAGTCAGCGCCAGTACCGATGAAGTGAGGCCACAGTTGGAAAGTCGCAGAAAAGCGCTCGAGGAACAGCTCTTAAAGGATGTCCCCTCTGAAGAGCGTGAAGTGTTCAAGAAACTGATGGAGTGCAGCCAGGCTTCTCATGTATTCAGTGAGGATCATACCATTTATGTGGAAGGCATTCCTTTCAGCGCGGTTAGGCTATCTGCCTTGGAACTGGGCCGCAGGTTTACGGAAAAAGGCATGATTGACGAACCGGAAGACGCATTGTTCCTGAACCATGATGAGATATTCCATACCGGTATCATCAAGCAGAGGTGTGACCTAGGAAGCCTGGTAGAAAAGAGGAAACAGGAATACAGTGATTACAGGAAATTGGAAGGGACCCTGCCGTTTTTCCTGGGTGATCCTACAAAAATTTCTGAACTTGTTGAAGCAGACGTAATATTCTCGGTGGCTGCGGCACAACCAATAGCAACACCAGAGGAGGTTGGGGCGTCATTGGTCGGATGTGCCGGTTCACCTGGTGTGGTTGAAGGCACTGCTTATGTATTAATGAGCGACACTGAAATGGATACGATAGGGCCGGATGCGATTCTGGTTGCTCCCGGCACAACTCCTGGTTGGACCCCGATCTTTAACGTCATCAAGGGTATTATTACTGACGGTGGAGGCTACTTGAGTCATGCCCTTATAGTGGCCCGTGAGTTCGGTATCCCTGGTGTGGTGGGTACCCAGGAGGCCACCAGGAAGATAAAGACAGGACAGAGGGTACGTGTGGATGGAAATACGTGCCAGGTCCATATCCTGGATTAAGACGGAAAACTGTGGGGGCGCGTTTTAAGAGAGGATAGTGATCCAATAAACACGTAAAGGCGCCCGGGATCTTAAAAACCCTAGATCCTTTGGGCCTGTCGATGGCCCTATTATAATAGGAAAGGCCGAACAAGGAGGACAGGATATGCCTCAGCCCATAATATTGTGGATTGAGGAAGTGGGCGAGGAACTCACTCCGCTTGTGGGATCCAAGAATGCCAACCTAGGAGAGATCACACGGATGGGGCTGCCTGTGCCTCCTGGTTTTGCTGTGACCACTGAGGCGTATGATGAGTTTATGGCACAAACAGGAGCTGGTGAAGAGATTGAGCAATACCTAAACAACTTTCCCGAAAGGCCAAAGACACCCTCCGAATATGGAGAGGTAAGCCAGCGCATAAAAGACATTATCTTACCAAAAGATCTCCCAGAGGAGATACAGGATGCTATAGACTGTGCTTATGATGAACTGAATCGAAAATGCCAGATGACCGATGTTCCTATGGCAGTGAGGTCGAGCGGTGTCGCTGAAGATCTACCTACTGCGAGCTTTGCCGGCCAATATGACAGTTACCTCAATGTGAGAGGTAAAGATGCGCTATTCGAGAAAGTGAAAAGATGCTGGGCAAGTCTTTATACCGCAAGATCAATCATGTACCGGGAGAAACACAATCTTCCGGTCCTGGCGGGCTCCATGGGCGTTGGTGTCCAGAGGATGGTAACCCCTCGTACGGCAGGCGTGGGTTTTACGGTCCATCCTGGTACGGGTGATGATACCAAGATATTGCTTGAAGCTAACTGGGGCACAGGTGAAAGCGTGGTTCAAGGCGTTGTGATCCCCGACCGCTATGTAATAGACAAGGAGACATCTACGCTTGAAGAAAAGAAGATTAGTTGCAAGTTAAGGCAGATAGTAATCGGGGATATGGGAACGGAGGAGCAGGAAGTTCCAGAGAATAGGCAGTCTCTCCCTTGCCTAAGTGATGAGGAGGCATTAAAAATAGCTGAATTTGCCGCTGTTTTGGAAAAATCCTATGGTATGCCTCTGGACATAGAATGGGCCTTGGATGACACACTCTCTTTCCCGGAGAACATCTTCTTGGTACAGGCACGCCCAGTAACCAAAGTAGTGGAGAAGAAAGACACCATTGATAAGACATTAGATAGGATGATGGGTCGGTACTAGCTTAAAACGTTTAAAGTTTGGTTCAGGTTTAGTAAAATCCTTATGGTTCAATCTAGTAGCCACGTGATACTGGATACTTGTCACTGGATACTGGATGTTTAAGGAAATACTAATTTTTCCCGCTAAAGACGGGATTTCCACTTTGTTCCAACAGGCATCGAGCATCAAGCAAATAGCATCGCCACCTTGCGAGATATACAATATTTTAACAATAAAACAAACCAATTTGGGAAGAATTTTCGCTAGTATATTTTAGAATGAATAAAAGGGGAGCAATAGAGTGAACGAGATTCAATTGATCGATCAGACCACAAGGGATGCCCAACAGAGCCTCTGGGGTTTTATGATGCCAACGGAAATGATGCTTCCCATTGCACCTGTTGTGGATCAGGTGGGATACAAGGCCATAGGTGTTGTTGGTGCACGGGGTGCTGTTATGGCGCGCCGCTATCTTAACGAGAATATTTTCGACAGGATGAGGCTTCTCTCCGAAAAGATTGTCAAAACCCCCCTGCGTTCATCTTTTACTACATGGAGCGCTTTTGGATTTGATGTGGAGCCTATTGCAGCGCTTGAGCTTTGGATAAGACAGGCATTCGCAAGCGGTATAAGGAGCTTCTGGATCTGTGACTACCAAACCGCTAAAATGAGTGAAAGGCTTTCCTATCTTGTCAATGTAGCCAAAAGCGAAGGGGCTGATATTGTGGTGGCATTAATGTACACACTCAGCCCTGTGCATACTGATGATCTTTTTGCTCAAAAAACTCGGGCTATTGCCGAACTAGGAGGCGTGAATGCCATACACTTGGAAGATGCCGGTGGGGTCTTAACTCCTGACCGGACACGAACACTTGTTCCTGCCATTCAAAAGGAAGCTAAGGGCATTCCAATCGAGATTCACTCCCATTGCAATGCCGGCCTTGCGCCCATGTGTTATGTGGAGGCTATGAAAGAAGGTGCCATGGCATTTCATACGGCTGCTCTTCCATTGGCAAACGGGCATTCCATGCCTTCCGCTGAGAACACCATAGAAAACGCCCGTCATCTGGGTCTGTCATCTCAAATTGACCAAGAAGCGCTCAAGACCGTATCCGACTATTACTTTGAAGAGATTCGAAAAAGGCGCATGGAAACGGGTGTGCCTGTTGAGTATGACTATTTTCAGTTCCGGCATCAAGTACCTGGTGGAATGATGGGAACTTTGAGAAAGCAGCTTTCCGAAATGGGCATGATTGATCGATTAGAGGAAGTCCTGAAAGAGATCGGTGTTGTCCGTGAAGAATTTGGTTATCCGGTTATGGCAACACCCTATTCTCAAGTAGTCGGTGCCCAAGCGGTCTTCAACGTTACCTCAGGTGAGCGTTACAAGATTATTCCCGACGAAGTAATAAGATATGCATTAGAATATTATGGAGAGCTTGACGGAACCCTAGAACCGAATATCATGGACAAAATAATTAACTCACCCAAAGCCAAGAAGTTCATGAACAGGAAACCGCCTGAAATTACTGTTGATGAATTAAGAAAAATTGCACCGGGCCTGTCCGATGAAGATCTCTTACTCCAGCTTGCCACACCGGAAGGGGAATTTAGGAAAAAACTTAAATCTTTATATGAGAGGTATTAAATGTGATCAAAAAGATCGATCACTTAGGTATAGCAGTCAATGATCTTGATGATGCTTTGAGGATGTATAAAAGAGCATATAATCTTGAGCCGATAAAGATTGAGACACTCAAGGATAAAAAGGTCAGGATTGCGTTCATACCTCTGGGTGAAGTGCTTATAGAGCTGCTGGAACCCACTGAATCCGGAAAAGGACGGATAGGAATATTTTTAAAGGAAAATGGCGAAGGTTTTCATCATATTGCATTAAGAGTTGAGGATATAGAAACTGCAACAGATCGCCTTAAAAAACTAAAAATCCCCATAGATAAAGCCCCCCGGGCGGGCGCACATGAATCTAAAATAGTCTTTATTGATCCGAAGTTTACGTTAAACGTTCTAACCGAGCTTGTTGAAAGGGAAGGCGAAGTCATTGGAAATGATTTGTAATAGTCTGGATTTTACCGGAGATATTCTTTTTAATGGTCAGTCTGAATCTGCGTAAAACATCAACTGAGCTTGTTGATTATATATTGCGCGTTATCTGATATCATTTTGATTATTAATCGAAGCACTAAATTTCTGAGCTAATCCAAATTAAACGTGATCTAACCCTGAACCCCGGATTCATTTAACCGATCTGTTAATTCTTTTAAGGCAAACTCTTTTGCCGAATCCGTAAAGAACCACTTATCAATCACATTTTGAAGTCTGTTGATTGCCTCATTAAAAGATTCCTCAAATCTTTCAAGGTCAATGTAAAAACCCTCTTTTGAGTATCTGAACAGCTTATCGGAATCTTTAACAATCTTATCATTGAGTGATGTCGCCACTTCTCTTGTATCATGACCGTCAATTATCTTAAGGATTTCAAGTGTTATGTCCCTATCGTAATGAACCTGTCTAAGGATATTTTCAGCTATCCTTGAACCTTCAATTTCATGTTTGCGTTTTAGACCCGGTTCCGTGGCATTTGGTCCGAATGCCTTTATTTGAAGCTTTTCCGGGACCTCTATCCACCCAACATCATGTAAGATGATTGCAGGAATCACCACATATTCATCTCCACCTTCCAGCTTTAATAATCTGTATGCAAATTCCCTGCAGATTTCAGTGTGGATATCATTCATCCGGGTGTTGAGATACGGTTTTGCCAACTCCCAGATCTTTTGAAAAATTGTCTTCATATTTTTCTATTCCCTATTTTGAAGCATAAAGATAATACTTAGAAGAAGCCCCGCGCATAATATAAGGCATGATATCTGAAGTCTTTCTCTGTTCACTCTCTTCACCCATTCATTCTATCAGAAATGAAGACCTGATCCAGTTATTTTTTAAAGCAATCACTTCCATCTTTTGAAATTTCACAATAGCATCCAGGCATTCGAGAAATTTGTTTATCAGGAATACCCGGTTCCCAGAAATGCCATGGATGTGTGATAAGGCGCGAATGACGTTGTGTTGTAAAATAGGCCCATGCCCACTGGAAGATTACAACTAGGCGATTTCTGAAACCTATTAAAAAAAAGATGTGAGTAGATAACCATATAATCCAAGCCAACACTCCGGAAAATTGAAACGGCCCTATATCTGCCACAGCTGCCGCTTTACCAATGGTGGCCATGCAGCCTTTATCAGAATACTCAAAAGGCAAGGTGTTTTTATAGGCCATCTTACGAATAATATTCTTCGCGGCCCAGCGACCTTCCTGAATAGCTGCCGGAGACATACCTGGAACAAGTGATCCATTGGCCTGTTGGATATGTGCAAGATCTCCTATAACAGATATATTTTCATATCCGGGAACCGTTAATTCAGGGTTAACCTTGACCCGACCAGCCCTGTCCAAATCTACACCTAAGTTTTCTGTTAATGGTGAGGCTGATAAACCGGCAGCCCAGATTACATTTCGTGTTTTTATCTGTTCATCTCCAGTTTTAACAAAGGTTTCTTGAATATCATCAACAGGCGAAGACAAACGAACTTGAATTCCAAGTTTTTCCAGAGACTGTTTAGCCTTTTGCGATGATTTTTCAGACATGGCAGGTAAAAGCCTTGGACCTGCTTCAACAAGTATTACTGTTACTTTTCCCGTATCAATATTTCGAAAATCTTCTTTCATACTAAGCCTGGTTAATTCAGCAATAGCGCCTGCCATTTCAACGCCGGTAGGGCCTCCACCTATGACAACAAACGTTGTAATACTCTGTCTGAACAGTTTGTTTGTGCATTTTTCAGCAGTTTCAAAAGCAAGAAGCACACGTCGGCGAATTTCAGTAGACTCAGAAAGCGATTTTAAACCGGGAGCAAATTTTGCCCACTGGTTATTTCCATAGTATGAATGCGTCATGCCTGTGGCCAGAATGAGGTAGTCATAACTCATCTCCCTGTCGTGTAACCTGAGTCTGTTTTTATTTCGATCAATCTCCAGGATTTCCCCGAGAACAACTTTTGTATTTTTTTGTTTTCGAAGAATCCATCGGATAGGGGCAGCAATGTCTGCTGGTGAAAGACTTGCCGTAGCGACCTGATAGAGAAGCGGCTGAAAAAGATGGTGGTTATTTTTGTCAATTAAAGTGATATCGGCTTCAGCATATTTTAAAGAATGTGCGGCCTGAAGGCCGCCAAATCCTCCACCAATAATCACAATATGAGGTCGATCCATTTTTGTCATGTTACCCGCACTAGTGAAAAAACCAGGGGTAAGGTCATCTCGGGACGTTGCCAAATCCGTTAATTACTCGCTTACATAATCAACGGGTCCAGTGCGTATTTAACCCCTTTATTCTCGGATGCTTATGAACTTATGGGCCTATTTTCTCGATTCTAATGCTATCACGATCTTATCATGATTAACATCATCTTGAACTTTTCAATAGCTTTTAGGGCGTGAGGTTCGTTTGCCGGCATGATGATCATATCACCTTGTCCCAAGGTGTTCGGGTTTCCGGAAATTGAGATTTCCGCTTTTCCATCAAGAATGCAGACCATCGCATCAAATGGCGCTGTGTGTTCACTTAGCCCTTGGCCTTGATCGAATGCAAATACGGTTACGGTCCCCGTGGTCTTTTCGATCAATGTTGCGCTGACAACGGCTCTTTCTTGATAATCCACCAGGCCGACTATAGTTTGCACATTAGCGTGTTGAATCATATCTATCTCCTATGATGTTTGTTTCGACGAACTTGGGATTGGACAGCCGTCATGGTGATGTTAAATTCCAACAATCCTTTCTGTTTTCTTCCATAATTCAAGTTGTGATCTTTTTTCGCAATAGCTTTGGCAGATTCATATCCTATGCCATTATTTGCTCCGGTTACAATTGCGACTTTATGTTCCATTGTTTTTATTCTACTCTTAATGTGATTTTGGAGTGAAAATACTCACCTTTTAGTTCTTACGCATAATGGCCGGTGTAAGCTGTATTCAAGCCACAGTTATGGCAGAATCCCATTCTATAAAACACCTAGTCGGACTCATTTTTTTTCCAGCGGAGGGGATGGATAAAGTCCTTTACCTCTTCATCAGACCTGAATTTAGACATATCAAATTGGTCATAGTGGATCATCTCTTCCATTGCTCTGATCTGTTTGCCTATCCTTGGACCTGATTTGGGATAGCCGAGAACCATCATGTCATATATTATCATCTCATTGGGGATTCCCAGTAGATCTTTTATAAGACTTTGCTCATATGGGTTACCGGTAGCTGTTACCCACTGTGCGCCAAGGCCAAATGTCGTGACTGCAAGATGCATATGAAGAAAGGCGCTTGCAAGGCTTGAGGTAAAGATCGAGTCTGCATGATTAAGAATAGCACTTAAAGGGTATGCGTTCTTAGTCCTTGTATCACCACATAGAATAATGAATACCGGCGCATCAGCATAACTGGGCGGATGTTGCGGAGGTTTAATAAATGAGGGAAACCTTTCTTTTTCCATTCTTGTAAGCTCCATTCTGTGGGCAAGAACGGTGGTTTCACTAATGAGCTTAACAATTGCGTCTTTAAGCTCCTTTTTTTTCACAACAACAAATTCCCAAGGTTGGGAGTTCGCACCTGAAGGGGCATATCTAGCGGCGTCAATAATCTTTTCAATATAGTCATCCGGTATCGGGTCGGGTTTAAAGCTACGAATACTTCTCCTCTTTTTGACCAGCTCCATAAAAGTATCATAATCCATTGCGTTCTCCTTTATATGATATGTAAACCTATGTTCTCAAATGACTCAAACAAGTTTCTTGCCAAGCTTAAATGCCTTATCGACCAGAGTGTCGGTTGCTTTCCCTTTACGGGGCTTCCTACGATTGCAAGAAGATTCATTTTATGCGGTTGATAATTCAGTATCTTTAATAAGAACCATTATAAATGTCCCCAATATGGCTGCAGAAGAAAATATAATAAATAATGTTTGGTAACTTCCTGTCAGATCAAATATTCGGCCAGCCACGATGGGTCCTATTGTCCCTCCTATATTGCCGCTGAAAGAGACAACACCGAATATGATACCATGTGAAACAAGGCCGAACAGGTCAGCCACCATTGGTGAAATCAATGTAAATAAACCCCCATGTGAAAAACCATGCAGACATGCATAAATAAAAAACATCCATGGCGCATCAGCGAAAAACAACAAAAATGAGGCTACGCTCATGATGGCCAGATCAATGATCATTGCCGGTTTATTTCCAATCCTATCTCCAGCACTTCCCATGATCAACCTTCCGGCAATACTTGCTCCACCAACAGTAGCCAGGATAGTCGCAGCTACTGAACCCGAAATCCCCGTATCTACTATGTGGGCATACAAATGGACCAGGATTATCTGGGTACAGACAAGAAAAAGGAAGAAAACCACACATAATTGCCAGAACTGAATGGTCAAAATAGCTTTTTGGAACAGAAAACCATCATCCTCTGAGTTTGAACTTTTTTCATTGACCTCCTCGCCATAAGGATTGAGTCCCATCTCACGGGGCGCAAATTTTAAAAACTGTGACGCTGATACGCTGCCTATGAATATCATGACACTAATAATAATGTAGGTTGTTCTCCAGCCATAGGTATAAATCAGCCAATTTATAACCGGAGGTAAAATGAACATGCCCGCGCCAGCTCCGGCTTTGACAATGCCGGTCATCATTCCCCGTTTCTTGACAAACCACCTGGCTATGGTTGAAAGCGTGGCGATATCTACACCACCCATCCCTATTGCTACTATTACTCCATAGAAAAAGTAAAAATGCCAGATCTCATTGACCATCGACATCAGGAAATAGCCCAAACCTATAATAGAGCAACTTAAGCTCATAACCAGCCTGGGTCCAAACCTGTCGTTTATCCTCCCGGAAATAATGCTCATTATGCCCATTAAAAACAGATACAGGGAAAAGGCGCTGGAAATAACTACCCTTGACCAGGCGAATTCCTTTGCCACGGCCACAAAAAAGATACCAAAGGTGCAATGCACTCCCCATGTTGATAGCTGGATGAGGAAAGCAGCCCCCACTATGATATATCCATAGAACATTTTTGAATTGATTTCCCTGATGAAGGAAAAATCCCTTTCACCCATTTTCCAGACTCCCTTTAGTATTAAACAGATGAGAACGACTAGCGCTTGAGCATTGGAGTGCTCGTGCATCGCGATGAATGATTTGGCGGTTTGACAAAGTGCTCAATGGAGACATCTTCCTCATCTCTTTATGGATTGAAGTTTTTGTTCAGACATATAGTCTGCATGACCCTGGATTCCGATATCTCGAATTTGTTGAATACATGCTTCTCTGTTAGAGCGAAATATGAGTGCAAAGAACTTTGACATGAAGTTGTTGAACAGCTTACAGTCATTTATATCCTCAAACTGTTTACAGTCAGCACACGATGCATATTGGTTTTCAATGCAGCATGACCGGATTTTAAACCAGGCTGCCTTTTCATTTTCATGGCAACCCGGGCATTTTTCTATGCGATATTTTTTGCACGCGCCGCAGTACAATCCACAATATGCTACCAATTAAGGAAAGGAGCATCTATGAGTTCTCATGACACAGAGAGTCCGACAGGAGGAGTGAACATGGGGCACGTCATTGAATCGCCCAACCCGGATGAATGCCTTCAGCTTTTCAAAGAGCTATAGGTATTTATTTACTGCCTGACACGGTCCGGCTTGCTCTGTGAAACGCCCAGTGCGGACCCGCACGCGGGTCGTAGATCCCGGTTTATCGGGGGTGTTGTGGGGGCTGGGGGGCTAAAACCCCCGGCTACCCGATTCGGCAGCTCTTGATCTGGATTCTCTTACAGCATCAATAATATCTTTAGTAGTCGCTTTTGTTTTTATTCCGGGGACATCAAAGGGCGATTCAGACAATTTTTTGAATACCAGGGTGAAGGTTTCTCCCCCTCTCCGTTTAATAATAACCTCTTCCGATCGGGCGGTGTCGAGAACCTTTGAAAGCTTTTGACGAGCTTCTGAATATGTATAGACTTTCATTCACTTACTCCAAAATATTTATACCGATATTTTGACCGACTATTTTAATTTCTCGATCTAAAGTCAATAATGGGCAGCGCAGGCTGATAGCGCATTCAATGAAATATGCGTCATATGCATAGATGTTAAATCGGGATGCTATTTCCAAAGCAGATCGAATGTCGATCTGGCGTAATTCAACGGGTATAGTTTGAACAATATCCCAGGCCGATGTCAATTCATCGGCTTCAAGAGTTCGTTTCTTCATCATTGCCGTTAAAGCGTTGCCAATTTCAAACGGTAAAACCTCCGGCGCTACCAGATCATGTCCGACTGTAAGTTGAACAATCTTTTTTTTCTCGGGCTCTTCTAAAGCCACAGCCAGGAATGTATTTGTGTCTGCGATAATTTTCATCTGTACAATTGTACTTATTCAAATTTGAAATGTCAAGCCGAATGTTAAGAATTGATTTTAGCGCCTTTATCAAGCATAGGGGGGAGACCTCATGCTGTATAATTACGTCATCTGAGATAACGGCAGTGTCTTTAAATTGATATGCTTTTCTACGTGATTAAAATCCTTATCATTATGTAAAAGCGGTATATCGTTTTCAATGGCAATGGACGCGATTATACAGTCCACTGACTTTCGGATGGTGATACCTTTTTTACGTAATGTTCTGTAAATCTCAGCAGACCGTAAGAAAACGGTGTATGGCATTGGAAGCAAGATCAGAATGGGGAATAGATCTCTTGTTTTTCTAAATTCAGTGGGGTATCAATAGAGCTCGTACTTTTTTATCTTCATGCCCAGTGTCTTTCTATTGATACCCAGGATATTGGCGGCAAGTGTCTTTTTGCCTTTTGTCCTTTTCAGGACAAAGCGGATATACTTCTTTTCAAGCTCCTGAAGGGTAAAGGGCTCCTCAGAAAACATCTGGAACTCTCCCTGCCTCTGGGAGATAAAGGCGGGCAGGTCCCTTGCCCTGATGACATCCGTATCTTCCATGATCAGAATTCGCTCTATGGTGTGCTCAAGCTCCCTCACGTTTCCGGGCCACGCATAGTCCTTCAGGATCTCAAGGGCCTCTGACGATATCTCGGGCACGGGCTTCTTGATCTTCCGGCTGAATTTTTCAAGAAAATGATCGCAGAGCAAGGGGATATCTTTCTTCCTGTTTCTCAGGGACGGAAGACGCAGTGGCACCACGCTGAGCCTGTAGAAGAGGTCTTCCCTGAACTCTCCTGACTGGATCGATTTCTTCAGGTCACTGTTGGAGGCTGATATGATCCTTATGTCCAGCTTGACCTTTTTCTGGTCCCCCACCTTCATGAACTCCCTCTCCTGGATTACCCTGAGAAGCTTTGCCTGGATCTTGAGGCTCAGGTTGGAGATCTCGTCAAAAAAGAAGGTGCCGTGGTTGGCCAGTTCAAACAGCCCGTGCTTGGTCTGAAGGGCCCCTGTGAATGAGCCCTTGACATGGCCGAATAGCTCGCTCTCAAGCAGTGTCTCCACAAGGGATGAACAGTCCACGGCGACAAATTCCTTATCCTTTCTGTCGCTGTAGGCATGGATGGCATTGGCCACAAGCTCCTTGCCGGTCCCGCTCTCCCCTGTAATAAGGACCGTACTGTCTGTGGGGGCTACCTTGAGGATCTTTTCGAACATGATCCCCATGGAGCGACTTTCGCCTATTATCAGGTTCTTCAGTTCGCGGATCTTCTGTTTATTATTGCCGTTCCCGTTTAATCCCCCCGTTGGATCTTCTCTATTGTCCAGCTTTGACAGGACGTCATCAAGGTCATCCAGCCGAAAGGGCTTGATCAGGTAGTCAAGGGCGCCCAGCTTGATGCAATCAACCGCCGTATTGATGGTGGGGTAGCCGGTGATCATGATGACACGTGTTTTATGGTTGTTGGATATTATATGTTTCAAGACCTCCATGCCGTCCATATCCGGCATCCGTATATCTAAAAGCGCAAGATCAAAGGGCTTCCGGCTCAGAAGATCAAGGGCCTCACGGCCATTCACGGCATGTTCGGTTGTCATACCCCTGTTCTTAAGAGCCCGGCTTATACCGTTTCGGACAACCGCCTCATCATCAATGACCAGGACATGTTCTATCTTTTTAATATCATTATTCATCTGTATCAATCACCGGCAATAGTATCCTGAAGGTTGTGCCCTTGTCCGGCACGCTCTCTACGTCAATTTTTCCGTTATGGGCATCAACAATGCCCTTTACAATGGCAAGGCCCAGCCCGGTGCCCATGACCTCTCGAGTCTTGGGATGTTTTACCCTGTAAAACTTGTCAAATATCTTGGGCAGCTCCTCCGGGACAATTCCCACTCCCGTGTCCGCCACTTTTATTTCGATATATTCGCCGAGCCCTTTTGCGGAGACATCCACCGTGCCGCTGTCAGGGGAGTAGTTTATGGCATTGGTTATGAGGTTGGTAAAGACCTCTTCAATTGTCTTGGGATCCGCATGAATCTGTCTAAGATCCTCAAAACTACTGGTGAGCTTAATCCCCTTTGCATCGGACCTGGGTTTCATAAGGGCCATTGTATCCTTTATGATCTGCTCCATATCCAGCGGTATGAGGTGCTGAACGTGTTTTCCGGCCTCGATCTTGGCTATCTCAAGTAGTTCTTTGATCAGCTCCAGTAGTTGATCTATCTTCTTCACGCCTCTTTTCAGGAATTCCTCCTGTTTCTCCGCCAAAGGACCTGCCAGTCCTTCCACCAACACACTGTTCTGCTGCCTGATAGAGACAAGGGGGCTGCGGAGCTCATGGGCCACCATGTTGACAAAGTCTGATTTCATCTCATCAAGCTGTTTAAAGGCGCTGATATCTTCAAGTACGGTCACAGTACCCACCACGCCGTCATCCGGTCCGATGGCCGGCGCAGAGATGGCCCTGATCGTATTGTTATCCAGCCTGATCTCCTGTGAGACTAACTTGTTTTCCGGGGATTCACCGGACTGCATCTCTTTAAGGGTTTTTAGGAGAGAATCATTTTCAATTATCCGGGTAACGGGCATGGGGTTTTCTATTTTTCCGGATATCTCCAGGAGCCTCATCAGGGCAGGGTTGTGCAGGACGATCTCCATGTTACGGTTGGTCACCATGACTCCGTTTGCCATGCAGTTGATGATGGTCTTTAACCGGCTCTTTTCCAGGTCCAGGTCGTAGAGGTTTCTCACGTTCTGTTCCTGAAACCGTCTGGCCTGCTGTTCCAGTCTCCTCTTGTCAGCGGCCCTGTTGATGATTATGACAAACTGGTCCACCTGAAAGGGCTTTGTAATGAAATCATAGGCGCCCTTTTTCATACATTCCACCGCGGTGTCAATGGTGCCGTGGCCTGTTATGATAATAACAGGTATGTCAGGGTACTGTTGGCCGACCTTGTCAAGGACCTCTTCCCCACCCATGACCGGCATCTTCAGGTCAAGGAGAATGATATCCACGGGTTCGCTGCCAAGATTATCCATGGCCTGCTGACCGTTTTCCGCGGTCAGCACAATATACCCCTTGCCGGTTAACACGCGATCGCATCCGTCTCTCACGACTTTTTCATCATCTACAACCAGAATCCTTACTTTATCATCCATCATTCATCATCCAATCCAACAAAAACCGGCTCCTCAACAGGTTGACCTATGAATCCCAGGGGAAGCTCAACCACAAAACTGGTTCCCCCCCGGGAAGGACACTCGACCGAGATTCTGCCTCCATGCAGTTTAACTATGTTCTGTGATATGCTCAGGCCCAGCCCTGTACCTCTGCCAACGGGCTTGGTGGAAAAGAATATGTCAAAAATCTTTTCCCTGAGTTCTGCGGGTATACCGGGCCCGGTGTCAGAGACCGTAACAAAAAACAGGTCTTTTTCCTGATCAAACCGGGCCTTGATCGAAAGTTCCCCCTTGCCCCCCATGGCATCTGCGGCATTGATAAAGAGGTTCGTAAAAACCTGCTGAAGCTGACCCATGTCACCGGCCATGACAGGCATTTCAGGGGCTATATCCCTTTTGACTGCTATATCTTGAAACAGGGCCTGATTGATCAGGATATTCAAGGACTTGTCTATCAGGTCTTCAAGATGTAAAGAGGTAACATTGCCCACTGTCTGCCTGCTGAATTCAAGCAGATCTGCCACGATCTTTTTACAACGCAGGGTCTGATCAATGATCTCCTGGGCGTCAGAGAGGTTCTGGGGGTCATTTTTAAGATTGTCTCTGAGCAGTTCTGCATATAGCAGGATGCCTGATAGGGGATTATTGATCTCATGCGCCACGCCGGCGGCCATCCTGCCCACTGAGGCGATCTTTTCCGACTGAACCAGCTGAAGATGGGCCTCTTCCAGGTCCTTCCTCATCTTAAGTATCTCCCTCATGTCCGTGAATACGCCGACACTCCCTATCTCCTTTCCCTCAATGGATATGATGGAGGCGGTCAGAGTGACAGGTATCTCTTCACCGTCTTTTGTCGTGATGGTCATGCTTGTTGGATTTAATTTCCCCAAGGGACCATATTTGTCACTCCTCATTCGCTTCATATTCTCTTTTGCAGTATCTATGTCATAAAAACTGGTAATATGGCCGCTGGAGATGATCTCATCCACGGAATATCCTGTCAGTTTTTCCATGCCCTCATTGAATATGAGTACGTTTCCCTTGGTATCCACAACCACGATGCCGTCCACAGCGCTCTGGATCACGTTTTGTAGAAAGGTGTTGGATTGTTGCGCCTTATGCTCCAGCCTGATCCTGTCAGACACATCCCTGGACGCTTCGAGTATCTTGACAACCTTCCCGTTCTCGTCAAAGATGGGCGCTATGGTGATCACATCAAAACGGGTTTCTCCATTGTCATCAGTGCTTTCAGTTATAGTACTGAAGATACCTTTCTCTATTATCTCTTCAAGCCGATCTTCTATGTAACATATATTCCCAGCCTCCTTGCAGGGCCTTTTAAGGCCATGCCTGACCTCATAACAGAGCTTACCCTGGACATCCTTTTTTGTAAGGCCGTATTCATTGAGAAAGGTCTGGTTGACCGTATCAACGGTCTTATCCATGTTGACCACCATGATCCTGTAGGGCAGGGAATCCAGTATCTCCTGGGTATGTTTCTTGTTATTCTCCTCATGTCTCTGCTGTTCATTCGCCATGGCTGATCGCTGAGAGCTCCATTAAATCGTAATAAAATATGTCGTGAGTAATGAGTGCGGGACCGTTTCAGGGACGCAACTCAAACCGCCCCTTTTGAGGGTGATGATTAACTCAGTTATGCTGGTTTCAAAACGTTATTAAAGGGTATCCGTTCAGGTGTTATTAGCGCTGAGTCGAGTTGCGACCTTTTTTTCCAGGTCCCTGGTAATATGTTTAAGGGCCGTGCTTTCCTGTATGGGGCCGGAATTGTTCCACCCCTTAAGCAGGGCCATTTCCTTTTGATCTATGAATTCCTTGATGCTGGTGGCCATGGATTCCCAAAGGAACAGTTTCTGAAGAATGTGGCGTTCAGGTGCTGTAAGATCCATTTCAGTATCGATGGATTTTCCATCCCTTGTGGTAATAGTCATGAAAATTTTTTTGCAGTGTGTTGTAAAATCCTACTAATAAAGTCATCTGAATCATCATAATGGATAAATAGGAGAGAATTCAAGAAAAAAAGCCTATGAAAAAAGCTGATAGCTCATAGGTGTTAGCTCATGATAAATAATAGGGGCATTGGGCGTAAGGCATAGGGTAACCCTATTCAGATGCTCCATTGAGAATGTGATGATTGTTTCTGAAAAGCTATATCTCATAAAAGAATATCATCCCGCCATATGGCGGGACCGTGATCAAATATTTGGGGTTTGCGCCACAGGACATATGGTAATTACCACAGGACTTTGAAAAACCCCAAATATTTGGTCACATGCGACTTCGGTAATAAATATCGCTTTGAAGAAAAGAGCATCACATGATTTAACTGTTTAAAAATAATCATTTCCTCACGAATAAAAAACGCCCTGACAGTTAGAGGGCAGGGCATTTTGTCTGTAATATAATAACTGCTTGTATGCCTGAAGATCAGACCTCAGGCCTTGGAAGAACACCGGCCCTTTCCGCTATCTCCGGGACCCTGTGCTCCCATTCTATGGCCATGAGATGAACGCCCGCAACCCCTTCCATCTCCTTGAACTCCTCGATCTGTTCAAGCGCGAATTTGATCCCTTCTTCAGCAACCTTTCCCTTGCCCGCATCCTTTAACCGTTTGATCAAGGATTCCGGGACATCCATGCCAGGTACAGATTTGGCCATGTACCGGGCCATACCGACGCTCTTCATGGGGGTTACGCCCGCCAGGATATAGCATTTTTCATGCAGCCCCATATCAACCGCCATCTTCATGAAATCCCTGAATTTATCCATGTTGTATATGCACTGGGTCTGGATAAAGTCCGCCCCTGCCGCTATCTTTTTTGCCAGCCGGTGGACACGGTACTCAAATGGGTCGGCAAAGGGGTTGGATGCCGCGCCGATAAAGAGCCTGGGCGACTCATCTATCTCTTCACCGTTCATGAACTGTCCCTCATCCCTCATCATTTTTACCATGGCGATGAGTTGTATGGAGTCAATGTCATACACGTTTTTAGCCTGTGGATGGTTGCCGAAGCGCTGGTGATCACCTGAAAGACACAGCATGTTTCTAATGCCCATTGCATAGACGCCCAGGATATCACTCATCATGGCAAGACGATTACGATCCCTGCAGACCATCTGAAAATTGGGTTCCACGCCTTCCTGTACCATTATGGCGGAGGCTGCCCAGCTGGACATCCTTACCACGGCTGTCTGGTTATCGGTCACATTGACCGAATCGACCATCCCTTTCAGATGGGCGACCTTCTCCTTGAGATGTTCAACATTGGCGCCCTTAGGAGGACCGCACTCGCCGGTAAAGGCAAAGTGTCCTGCCTTCAGCACCTTTTCCAGATTACTTCCCGCTTTCATATCACTCATTTGCCAGTTCCTCCCTCACACTCTTTCGTGGTCCTCCGTCCCTGGCAGTCTGCCAGTCCTTGGCAGGTTTCATCTCCAGGAGATCATCAATGCGTCCATGTTCCATCTTTTTCCTGACGATCATATCCCATATGCATTCCAAATCTTTTGAGATCTCGCACTTGCCGTCTGCCGAGCCGCCGCAAGGTCCGTTCAGGAGGCTCTTGGAGCATCTGGCAATGGGGCACATACCGTCGAAATAGTGTATCACACAGGTCCCGCAGCCGGCACATCTCTCTTCCCATATGCCATGCCCAACGGCTCCGCCGAAGAAGGTGGTGTTAACCGCGGGGAAGAAGCGCTGCTCCGGATATGCCGCGGACAGGAATTGAGGGCCTACTCCGCATGCCATCGAGATAATCCCGTCATAATCATCAACCATATCCTTTAACTGATCAACGTATTCAGGGTCACACTGTCTCTCAAGGGTCTTTTCATCCATCTCAATGGAAATCTCCTCTTTTTTAAAGGCAATCTTCAAAGTGGCGGCAAGAACGCCCACCTCCTTGCTACCGCCTACGTTGCAGACAGTGACGCAGCCCTTGCATCCGACAATAAGGACCTTCTTACAATCCTTGACCATTTCAAGTATCTCTTGAATGGGTTTTCGATCAGCAACTATCATATTGCACCTCTTTAAACAGCTTTTTTTAGATTATTAATTGGGCTGGGGCCTAATTCTCTGATCCTTTTATCCATCTCTCTTGCTATCTCGGCAAACCTTGGGCCTTCGCCTGCTGAAAGGTTAAACATCTCAACCCTCTCCGGTTCGATGCCAAGCTCTTCAAGGACCTTTTTTACATATCGGACCCTTTTCTTGGCCTTTAGATTCCCGGTCATGTAATGACATTCCCCTTCCAGGCAGCCGGCCACATAGACGCCGTCAGCGCCGTCTTCAATGGCATTCAGTAGATGGATGATATCCACACGCCCGGTGCAGGGCACCTGGATGATCGTAATATTTGTAGGATAAGATAATCTCATGGAACCTGCCAGGTCCGCGGCTGAGTATGCTCAGTACTGGCAGCAGTAGGCGAGTATCCGGGGTTCAAAGTCTGACATGTCTCCTCCTTGTTGGCTCATAGCTGATAGTTTAAAACAATCAGTGATCCAAAATGTCTAAAATGAGCTAATATCATGAATGAATTGAATTATTTAATTTGATTGACCATAATTAGTCAATTGTTTTCTCAAGCAGCCTTAAACAGTGCATCTGTCTTGGCTAAAATCTGCGCGTCCGTATAGTGATAAAGGCTGATGGCCTTTCCCGGACATTCCGCGCCACATGCGCCGCAACCACGGCATTCGGCAGGATCTATGACGGCATAGCCTTCTTCACCGATCCTTGGCGCATGATAGGGGCAGGTCCTCACGCAGGTCAGACAGGCCGCGCATTTGTCCGGATCAACGTAAGATACCACACCGCCCGTCATTATACTGTCCTTGGAAACAATGGTCATTGCCCTCGCAACCGCCGCCTTTGCCTGGGTGATGGCTTCATCTATGGGCTTGGGGTAGTGGGCAAGTCCTGCCATGAACAGGCCTTCTGAGGCTAAATCAACGGGTCTCAGCTTCATGTGTGCCTCAATCAGGAACCCTTCATCATTAACCGGTACTTTAAAGAGCTCAAATAACTCCTTGTTTTCGTTTGGTATAATAGCTGTAGCCAGAACCACAATATCAGGGGATATCGTGATTGGTCTGCCTAACACGTGATCTATTATCTCCATGGAGAGTCCTCCCTTGTCATCTGAACTGAGTTGAGGTTTGTTCTCCGGATTGTAACGAATAAAGATGATGCCTTTTTCTCTGGCCTCTTTGTAGAGGTCTTCCCTGAAGCCGTATGTACGAAGATCTCTATAAAGTATATAGATATTCATCTCGGGTTTCATCTTCTTGAGCGTCAGGGCGCTCTCAAGGCTGTGTGTGCAGCATATTTTACTGCAATAGGGCCTTTCAAGGGTCCTGGAACCAACGCACTGGATAAATACCGCCGTATTTGCGTCCTTGATCCGTTTGTCATTGTTCATGATGGCCTGATCCAGATCAAGATGCGTCATGACTTCCGGATGTTCACCGTACAGATACTCATCAGGCCTTGATTCAGCGCCTCCCGTGGCCAGGATAGTGGCGCCGTGCATAATGGTTGTTGATTCGCCTTTGCCGTTTGCAGATCCCAGGGTGGTGTTAAAGTTACCTATGATACCTGTGGTCGCTTCAACCTCTGTCTCCATAAAGATCCGGATTAACGGGTTTTCCTGTACTCGACCGATCAGTTCTTTCAGATAATCGCTGATGGGCTCCCCTTTCCAGGTGGCACGAAGACTGTGGGACACTCCGCCCAGTTCGTTGGCCCTCTCCACCAGGAAGGCCTGAAACCCCTGTTCTGCAACTCCCAGGGCCGCCTCCATACCGGCCACTCCGCCGCCGATTACAAGGACGCTTCCTTCTACGCTCAGGCTGGTCTCCTGGAGGGGATCGATCAGGGCTGCTTTGGCAACGGCCATGCGGACCAGGTCTTTCGCCTTTTCAGTGGCCTTCTCGGGCTCGTCCATGTGGACCCAGGTGTTCTGGTCGCGGATATTGGCCATTTCAAACAGATATTTATTCAGTCCCGCATCCCTGATGGTCTCCTGAAAAAGGGGTTCGTGGGTCCTGGGAGAACAGGACGCAACAACAACACGGTTGATATTCTTCTCCTTTATGACCTCCTTCATCTTGTCCTGCGTATCCTGCGAGCAGGTGAACAGGTTGTCCTCCGTATGCACCACATGAGGCAGGGTCTTGGCATACTCCCTGATAGCTGGCACATCGGCAATACCGCCTATATTGATACCGCAGTTGCAGACGAAGACGCCCACGCGGACCTCCTCGCCGGAGACATCCAGTTCAGGGGGAAGCTCCTTCGTACGGGTCATGGTCCCCCTGGCCTCTGACAGGAACTGCGTGGAAACGGCTGCCGAAGCCGAGGCCTCCATCACAGACTGGGGAATATCCTTTGGCCCCTGGAAAACGCCGCAGACAAATATACCTTCTCTGCTTGTGCTCACCGGACTGAAGCTGTCGGTCAGGGCATACTGGTGGTCATCAAGATCAATATCCAGTTTTTCGGCCAGTTCCCGCACTTCCAGTGCAGGAGCAAGGCCGACAGAGAGCACGACCATGTCGAACGTCTCGTTCTTGATCTCTCCTGATTCGTCTGCATAACGTATGGTCAGATTGTCTCCTTCTGCCGGATCAACAGAATGGATCCTGGACCTGATAAAACGTACGCCGCTCTCATCCTCTGCCCGGTTGTAATACTTCTCAAAGTCCTTGCCGTATGTCCGCATATCCATATAAAAGATGGCGGTATCCAGCTCTTTATCGCTGTGTTCCTTGGCTATGACCGACTCCTTGATGGCATACATGCAGCAGACAGCAGAGCAGTAGCTGTGATCACAGCGATTGATCTCCCTGGAGCCCACGCACTGGATCCAGGCGATCTTTTCAGGCTCCTTGTGATCCGAGAGCCTGACCAGATGACCTTCAAAGGGTCCCGACGCGGACAGAATACGTTCAAACTCCATGCTGGTGACCACATTGGGATGACTGGAATAGCTGTAAGTGTCATACTGGCTGGGATCAAAGGGCGTAAACCCGGGTGCAAGCACAATGCTTCCCACTTCGACAATACGCTCTGTCGGCAGCATTGAATGATCCACAGCCTCTGCTAGGCACGCGTCCACGCACTGGTAGCATTCGGAGCATATCCCGCATTTGAGGCAACGTTGGGCCTCTGCCTTTACCTCTTCTTCGCTGAAGCCCAGCGTGATTTCCTTGAAATTGCCCTCTCTCTCCTCAACAGGCAACTGTTTCATCGGGGTCCTGACGGTCTTTTTCTCATTTTCGATACCTGGCTTCTCATAGGACCATTCCTGTTCGCGGCCCTCCTTGAGATCCTCACCCTTTATATATCTCTTGATGCTTTCTGCGGCCTCCTTTCCACACGCAACCGCCTCAACGACCGACTTGGGTCCGTAAAGGGCATCACCTCCCGCAAAGACCCATTCAATGGGGGTCTGCAGGGTGACTGGATCCGCATCCAGTCCTCCTCTGGGTGTGACTGCAACTCCTTCTTTATCGGCAAAGGAGAGGTCGCCGGCCTGTCCAATGGCAACGATCACAGTTTCCCCATCCATCGAAGTCAGGTCGTTTTCGTCATACTGGGGATTGAACGCGCCTTTCTCATCAAAGACTGCGGTACATCGTTTGAATTCTATACCTGCGAGCTTGCCGGCCTCCTCAATGAAGCTCTTTGGTCCGAGGCTGTTGACAAGTTTGATCCCTTCCTCTAATGCCTCTTCGATCTCATAGTCCCAGGCAGGCATCTCATCCCGTTTTTCGAGGCAGACCAGGGAGATGTCTTCCGCGCCCAATCGCTTGGCAGTAAGGGCCACGTCAATAGCCACGTTTCCTCCGCCGACTACTACAACCTTTTTCGCCACATCCACCTTGTTTCCAAGGGCCGCGTCCCTCAGAAAATCAACACCTTTGAGCACGCCCGGGAGATCTTCTCCTTCCACGTTCAGCATCCTGCTTAGATGGAGGCCGGTTGCCATGAACAACGCTTTGTAGCCGTCCTTTTTCAGGCTGTCCAGTGTGATGTCTTCACCAAAGGTGACCCCTGTCTTGATCTCAACACCCATATCCTGGATGACCCGGATCTCGGCGGAGATTATGTCTATGGGGAGTCGATACTCCGGGATCCCCACGGACATCATACCGCCGGCAACCGGGAGTTTTTCAAAGACAGTCACCTGATATCCCTCTAGGGCAAGGAAATAGGCTGCGCTCAGGCCTGCGGGCCCTGCGCCGATGATGGCTGCCTTTTCTTCCTTCTTCTCTTCTATCGCAGGGATGTAGCGGGTCTTTTCTGAGAGGTCCTGATCAGCCAGAAATCGATGAAGATACTGTATCGCAATGGGTTCATCCACGTCTCCTCTTGTGCAGACACCCTCACAGGGATGGTGGCATACACGGCCGCAGATGGCAGGGAAGGGGTGTGAATCCTTGAAGAGTTTTAGGGCTTCAGTGTATTTACCCTGGTTGATCAGCGCTACATATCCCTGTACACTGACATGGGCAGGACAGGTGGCCTTGCAAGGAGCCGTGCCTCTCTTATCAATGGCAAAGGCGCTGGGCATGGCCTGAGGGTAGAGCTTGTAAGCAGCCTGACGATCACGGAGCCCCTCGTCAAACAGGTTGGGGACCTCAATAGGACACGCCTTGGAGCACTCACCGCAGGCAGTACACTTTGACATATCTATAAAGCGGGGGTTTTCCCTGATCCTTACCTGGAAGTTTCCAGCTTCGCCCTTGACCTCCAGGATCTCGGTCATGGTCAATAGATCTATATTCAGATGCCTGCCGCATTCGACAAGTTTGGGTGAGATAATGCACATGGAACAATCATTGGTCGGAAATGTCTTGTCTAACTGGGACATTATTCCGCCGATAGCGGATTTTTTCTCTAAAAGCTGGACAAGATAACCTGAATCAGCCAGGTCCAATGAGGCCTGTATTCCGGCAATACCGGCGCCGATAACCATAACAGAGCCTTTTGGTTTTTCATGAGCCATAATAAACGTCTCCTGTTTAATACACTTGTAACAACCTGTTATGTTATCCTTAATTATATGAAATATCAAGGGATAGCAGGAGCGGAAGGTTTTACACAAGTGGGTAAATAAGTATCATTTGGGCAATGTTTACCATATAAGTTTGTGAAAAATTCTACATGCCATATTGTTGGTCAAGGTGTCAAGGAAAAACATATGTCTGTATCATCGGATTTCACATGGATTTCCTTTATTAGTAACCTGTGAATGACTGTGAATGCCTGCCAAATATCATTGCTGTCCAATAAAAATCGATTTTGGACAGGAGTGCCTAAAGATAGTGACCACGAAGGTTCGAGGTTCAAGCTTGGAGATTGATCAACCGTGAACTCGATAGCCTGAATGTCGTGAAACTTGTATTGATTATTTTTCCGGACCTTGGTAAATTCTGAAATAACGTATTATAGTGACCAACAAACACAAACATGGATGAGGTGAGATTCAGGGCAATGGCCAAGGATTGTTGCTGGAATTGTAAATACTATATTGTCAGAGGGGACAATGAGCCGGCCATCTTGAGCAGTGCGTCCTCCAATGTCTGCGTGTTCAGTGAAGATGACAATGACGACAGAAACTGGGTCGAAAGGGCATGTCCCACGCCGCCCAATTTTGTTTGCCGTTTTTACAAGGAAAGATTCTATTGATTTAAATGAGCTATCAGCTTTCAGATAGCAGGGAAGGCATTATCTGCCGGCATATTATGAAAGGACGATAGAGGGAGAATTCGATGAATGTTGAAGGAGATGTGGTATTAATTCATTATCAAGATAAACCCGCGCTCTACGCGCGTATTGAAGCCATAAGGCAGGATATTAAAAAGGACTGGTATCAGGTCACTTTTTTACTCCTTACCCTACCTGCTCAGACAGTGACCTGGATATTACGTGAGGAATATATAAATGGCGTCCCATTTACCATGGGAGGTCATTCCATGGTGATAAAAGAAGTGAAACAGGATCTCTCCTTGAAAAAAACGGAAGGAGTCGGCGAACTCACGGGAAAGAAGGGAAAAAGCAGTCCTGCCAAAGTGATACCCCTAAAGATCAACAAAGATTAGCTATGAATGACAGCATTGTCTGTTATTTATAATAAAAAAAACAGCATGTTATAATTGATAAATAAAGCTTTGGATTATCTTTAGGATACTTGATATGAAAACCTTATATACCTTTTTAATACGACTTATTCTCTCCCTTATTATTGCCTATGTTGTTGGCCTGTTCTTTTTCAAAGGGGCCCAGATGATCAAGATTATGGGACTTGCAGGGGTGATGCTTGTGCTGGCCTATCTGTTTGAGTACACAAGAAAATCAGGAAGGGAATGGGGATTGAGCTGATATAAGTTTTACGGTACAAGGGCTACGGATTAAGGTTCACGGTTCAGAGCTCAAGATTTAAAGATTATAAGAATCCGGGATGTAGATGTAATTTGCCTCAGTAATGTCCGGTTAGGATTTTGCAATGCTGTCATATGGAAGTTGATTGCCCGTATGGGTCTCTTTAGAATACAGATGTCATTAATGCAAAATCCTAACCGGACATTACTGAATTTGCCTTACGCCTTATGCCCTACGCCTTTCATTTATCCTATTGCCCATAATGGGACAGATCATATAACCGCTTGCTGAACTGTGAAAGACTCTCAAAGGAGCTGGGACGATCTTTTGATGAACGCTTATTAGAGTTAAGGACGTTTCTATTGATAAAGCCCATGGCATTTCTGTAATTTACCTGCGAGAGCGCCCCTATATGATCGATAACTCCCTGTTTATAAAGGCGTTTACCCAAGTAGTTCATGCTCTTTAAAAGACCTCCACCATCTTTTTTCTGACTTATGGCCTTGGCCGCGATCCAGTATGATTCAAGAAAGGTCTTTGAAAGGGCTGCCCATACAGGCAATTTATCGAACCCGAGTTTCGTGATCTTGTAGCCCCTGTCTCCGTTGGAACGGGTCAAAAACCCTGACTTTAAAAAATATTCAGTGATCGAGCCGATCTTTCCATGGAGGTCTTCATCCTTATCAAAAACAAACTCATTCTTAAAAAGTTCTTTCAAAAAGGTGTAGTCGGAAATTATTGACTCTGTTTCTTTCTCTTCCGCGATGCCGTTTAAAAGTGATAGGGCCACAAAAGAGTGATGAATATAGAAATGGATGATATTGTTTTTATAATATTCAAGCTCCATCTTTTTATCATCATCCACATAGTAAAATGTCTCCTCTTCTCCCGGTGCTTCTTCC
This sequence comes from Deltaproteobacteria bacterium, assembly GCA_019313825.1. Taxonomy (GTDB): domain Bacteria; phylum Desulfobacterota; class DSM-4660; order Desulfatiglandales; family HGW-15; genus JAFDAM01. The sequence goes on along the minus strand of JAFDAM010000007.1, from coordinate 9,955 downwards.
ATTAAGTTGACGACCTTCCAGTTAGTTAACAGAGATACGGTATCCTTAACCGCCTTTGAGGGATCATTGAGTGTATTGGCAATGGGCATCTTATGGTTTTCAAGGAACTTCAAAAGGATGTTTACCGTCTCCAAAAGTTCTGACATATGGAACCCACTGCGGTGAGCGGCCAGAACGGCGGTGGCAATAAGGGAAAGGGGGGTAACTACAGACACCTCGTTTATGGATCTTACCAGATGAAAGGCGAGATCTTTAGTGGTATCCTTAGCGTCCTGCTCCCTCTGGGAGAGGTATTCATTCAGTGAAAAGGGATTATTGAATCGCACATAGATCTTCCCGTATTTTTTTTTAAGGAAACGCCTCGCATTAATAATCTGTCTGAAACTTTCCTTCTCTTTAGTACCCCCATTGATCTCCTTCAGATAGGATTTCTCCTCTAGGACCCGGTCATAGATTATGGAAGTGGGGACAAATATAAGATCCTTACAGAATCCCTCATGATAGGCCCGAAGCAGGATTGAAAGGAAACCTATCTTGGGGAGCACAAGTTTCCCATTTCTACTGCGGCCGCCTTCAATATAGAATTCAATGGGGTGACCTTCTTCAAGAAGGGCCTTGATGTATCTTCCAAATACCTCTGCATAGAGTCTTGCGCCCTTGAAACTGCGACGGATGAAAAAGGCACCGGATTTTCTGAAGATATAACCCATGGGCCAGAAGGTCAGATTCTGTCCGGCGGCAATCCTGGGGATGTGCATATTATAGTCGTAAAGTACATAGTTGAGGACCAGATAATCGATGTGACTTTTATGGGAAGGAATAAATATCAGCGGGCCTCTTCTAGCCCATTCCCTCACCTTTGCCTGGTCGGACTTATTAACATCTATCTCTTCAAATATCTTTTTCCAGAGCCATTTCAATGCCCTGTAAAAGAGCTGCACGTAAGTGATGTTAAAATCCGCCGCGATCTCATCAAAATATTCACCAGCCTTCTTTCTCAACTGCTTGAGCGTTTTTCTCTTTTCAGAGGCCCTCTTTTCAATATACCTGGTGACCCTCGGATCCCTGAGGACAATCTCCTTGATCTGTTGCCTGGATTTCATGATAGGACCCAGGAGGACCCTTTTCTGGCCATCGATATCGTCAATGAGCATCTGCTTGATCTCCGTAGCCATATCATTGAGGGGTCTCCCGGCGGGCTGGTCCGACAGATAGGCCTTAAGGTCCAGGGGTCTGCCGAAATCTATGAAGGCATGATGATAGTGTCTGAAAAACAGGGCAATCTTCCTGATAAAACCCGGATGGTCTTTAAACCCGAACAATATGTTGGCCAGGCTCGTGTAATCCTTTTCAGGTGTTTTTTTATAGAGAATGAGCTGTGGGACAATAAAAATAGGGTGATCAGTATCCTTCTGTGTTTCAAGGAGAAATTGCAGATGATCCTTTTCAGAATGGATAAACTGTCTGATAAAACCCTTTGGATCAACCAGAAAGATAAGTGACGGTGTTCCCTTTTGAATGGCCCTGCTGTAAAACCCGGATTGATAGGGGTTTGGGATCCGACCATATCTGAAAAAAGCGGAGATTTGAGATACCAGGATCTTAAAGAGCCTGGAAATGGGCAAGAACAAGGATATATTGAGATCAAAGGCGATTCTGGGATAGGGCAGACGTCTTCTTCGGAAATTGTAATGATACAGGAGGTAATCCAGCTTTCCCTTATACTTGCTCGCATAGACCACGGACCCTTTCTTGTGCATCTGTTTCAGGGCCTCTTTCATATTTTCATCAAGACGGACTCTTTTAAAAAGCCTGTACAGGAGCCCGTTCAGAAAGAATCCGGGTTTATGATCTAGTACATAAGGATAAAGGGTTTTTTTCCCGTGAGATGCCATGGCTCTTTAATAACCTGAATATATATAAATGTCCATTACTGTCCAAATATAGAATGAAAACAGCGTTTCTCTCATATAAATGCCTGAATTCACAATGACACATATCTATTCGAAAATTCAGGTTACCCTCGATAAACCAACATTGCTTAATTGCAAGTATTCAGAGGCAGTGTCAATCTCTTTTCCGGGTCGAAAGCCTATCGGCTTTAGTTCGATGGTGTCGTGCTTCCCAAGCGGGCGGTGTGGGTGTCTTTGCCAACGCCCTGTCCCACATTCCGGACGATAATACAGGACACTGGCCGTCCGCTTCGTCTTGTGGAGTGTCGGTTTCCGGCGCTTAAACAAGTTCGACCCTTCAAAGAGATCCCCACCGGCCATCTTTAGAATACAAATGTCATTAATGCAACATCCTAACCGGACATTACTGAAGTCAAGTGGATATATTTAATAATCCGACGAGAAAGTTGTGTTGACAAACGACATTGTATGATTAACAATATTAAGTGGTTTTAATAAGATAATAAAAAACCGAGGAGGCTATTATGTTAAAGCCCATGACCATATCAGGTTTGACGGTAGATCCCTTGACAAACAGCCCTATCGTTATCCTAAAGGAGATTGACGGCGAAAAAACACTACCCATATGGATAGGACTGCTTGAGGCCACTGCTATCGCAAGTGAGTTGGAGGGTATCCAGTTCTCAAGGCCGATGACGCATGACCTGCTTAAGAATATCCTGGATCTGGTAGATGCCAAGGTAGGCAAGATAGAGGTTTGTGATCTAAAAAACAACACATATTATGCCTTAATCCACTTTACGCATAAGGGTAAGGATATAACCCTGGACGCAAGACCAAGTGACGCATTGGCACTTTCCCTTAGAGTTGATGCACCGGTCTTTGTGGATGAAAAGGTCATTGAAAAGTCAAAGCAGATAGATCTGAGAGCAGAACCAGAGGATAAATCAGAACAGGGAAAAAAATGGCAGGAGATCTTGGAAAGCTTGAATCTGGAGGATTTTGGAAAATACAAGATGTAAAGACGGTGCCTGCTGTCTGCACTAGGTGCCTATATAGGCTAAGATTTAAAAATCTGTGTCAAGTTTTTGAAATATTCAACGTTTTAAGGTAGTTAATCCCGCCGAGGCGGGACTGGATGCCGGCCTTTGGATACTGGATAAAACAGGAAACGCCTTTTTTGACTTATCCCCGTTGAATATGGGATCTTCGACCAGCATCGAGCATCCAGCAACCAGTATCTCTTCGCTAGAAGCAACTAAAGTATTTTACCCCTATCAACTCGCTTCACGGTTTGAGGCGGAGCTTCGATATATGACCAGTTCTCTTTTGAAAACGGATAACTTGCGACGGTCGATATATGATTGATCTGCATACACATTCTCCCGGGGATTTAATGAATGAAGAGTTTGCCGGCAGAGTCATTGAAGGCGCCGGGTTGCCTACGGATTCACTCTCCACCGTTCTATCAAATGCCCGTCTTTTATTGGAAAAGATCAGATCTCCTCTTTGAGAATCCACGCTTTTCCCCTTGTAATACCCTGATTTTACATTATCTTTGTGATACGTAAAAAATGCATATAAGGTAACTTACACATGGCTGCTCAGGTTATCAGGTTCAATGTTCACACTTCACGGTTAATCTCTTTGCGATCTTATTCATATTTCCAGGGCGGCATTGGATCAAAATTTGCGACAGCTATCTCTTGCGAGATGCAATGGAATTTCGGAGAATCATTTTAGTATGACAGCCTTAGGAAACAAGAGATATCTTTTTAATATATTCGGTGCGGTTATCGTGGCATTCTGGCTTACCATGATCGGCATGCTGGTTAGGAAGGTCGATTTTAAAAAGCAGAAGACAGGAATAGGTTTTGAAAACAGTGTGATAACCATCGATTCAGCTCAACGCGAGTGGAAAGATATCTACCTCAAGGACAAGAAGGTGGGTTATGCCGTAAACCTTATAAAGCCTTTCAAAGAAGGCTATTTCATCCAGGAGGAGATCCTTTTAAAGCTTAATCTCATGGATATGAGCAGGAGTATACACACAGTCACTCAATCCCGCGTTGATGATAAATTTCTGCTGAAAAGCTTTTATTTCAAGATGACCTCCGGCGTGGTCAGCTTCAATATATCCGGCAAGGTTGAGGGAGACCGGCTGTTGATAGTTACGGGAAAGGGGAGAAAGCAAAAAACCAGAAGCATCAAGCTTGCCAGACCGCCCATGATGGGCACCGGCATGGGCCATTTTTTTAAGAATCGCAAGATCAGCATAGGAGATACCTTTAATATACCCGTCTTTGATCCTTCCACCATGTCACAGAAAGAGACGGTTGTCAGGGTAGTGTCAAGAGAGCGAATTAAGATAAATAGAATGACCTATGACGCGTTCCGCCTGGAAACGGAGATGTGGGGCAAGCTGATGACATTTTGGCTTGATAAAGATGGCGGAACCTTGAAAGAAGAGGGTTTCATGGGGATGTCCACTGTCAAATCAAGCGCCGCCAATGCGCCTCTGGGCCTTGAAGACAGAGAGGCCGATGATTTCTATGAATTGACCGCCGTAACAATGGATAAGGAACTGCCTGACCCTGACAGGCTGAGTTACCTGAAGTTAAGGTTAGACGGCATAGATTATGTCAAAGAGTTTCAAAATGCCTGGAATAACGGCCGCCAGAGATTCCATAACGGCGTCTTGGAGATAAACAAGGAAAAGCCACCTTTCAAGACATCCTACTCCATTCCATTTGATAGATCAGGTGATGCACTAATGGCATTTTTAGAGCCTGAATTCAATATCGAGAATGATGCGAAAGAGATAATAGAGATGGCCCGCCGGATTACAGGAGACGAGAATGACCCGCTTGTGGTGACCAGGAAGTTATTGCGCTGGGTCTATGGTAACATTGAGAAGAGGCCTGTCGTCAGTGTCCCCAGCGCCCTTGAGGTTCTCCGGACCAGGGTAGGGGACTGTAATGAGCACGCCACCCTTCTGACCGCCCTGTTGAGGGCATCGGGAATCCCTGCCAGGCTGAGTACCGGCCTTGTCTATAACAGACGGAAATTTTTCTATCATGCCTGGACAGAGGCATATGTGGGTGAGTGGATATCAATGGATGCGACCCTGAACCAACTGCCCGCTGACGTAAGTCATATTACGTTGATGCGGGGAAATCTGGATAAACAGTTGGAGATTACAGGACTGATCGGAAAACTCAAACTAAAACTCATGGATTACCGATATGATTAAATTAACAGATCTGACCAAGCTGTACAAAGGCCTCAGGGCCGTTGATAACCTTAATATAGAGGTAAGAAAAGGGATTATCTTCGGGTTTTTAGGGCCGAACGGTGCGGGAAAGACTACTACCATCAAGATGATGGCAGGTGTCTTGAAACCCACAAACGGGAATATTGTAATAAACGGGATGGATATCGCCGTGGAGCCTTCCGGAGTCAAGGGGTGCACCGGTTTTATCCCTGACCGTCCGTTTCTGTATGAAAAGCTCACCGGAATAGAGTTCCTCAGCTTTATTGCCGGTCTCTATAATATAGACAATTCTTCCTCTCTGGATACCCGTCTCCTGGAACTCCTGGAGCTGTTTGAACTGGACCACTGGGGCGACGAGCTGATTGAGAGCTATTCTCACGGTATGAAGCAGAGACTTGTCATGTGTAGCGCCCTGCTGCACAGGCCGAAGGTCCTTATCGTCGATGAGCCGATGGTCGGCCTGGATCCCAAAGGTGCCAGACTGGTGAAGGACATATTCAGGGATCAGGCCGGCAAGGGCACGACCATCTTTATGTCTACCCATTCCCTTGAAGTGGCTCAGGAGCTATGCCAGGAGATCGCCATCATCCAGGCAGGCAGGGTCATTGCCCTGGGAACACCGGAGGAACTGAAAGAATCTACAGGGATTGATGGTAACCTGGAAAAAATATTTTTAAAACTGACTGAAGGAAAAAGAATCGCTCATGAACGCTCTCTCTCTTCTTCTTAGCCCCAGGGTCCTGGGACTGAAAAACGGTTTTATTGGCGCTTCCTCAGGGACAAGGAAGAAGGCAATTATCATGGTTGTTGTCGGCCTTGTCTTCTGGGGTCTGATGTTCGTGCTTTCCAGCCGTGTATTGATCTATTTCCAGTCCGTGGAAGTGATCGGAGATATCCTGGCCCATCATCTTCTATCAATGATCCTTTTGACCTTTTTCTCCCTCCTGATCTTCAGTCACATAATTACCGCCCTCTCCAACCTGTATCTCTCCTTTGATCTGGAACTCTGTCATTCTTCACCCGCATATCTGGAGGAGGTATTTCTGAGCCGCGCCTTTTATACCATAGTTGACAGTTCATGGATGGTCGTTGTGTTCGGTCTGCCTGTCATGATGGCCTATGCCTATGTTTACAGTCCTGGTCCCGGCTACTATTTAGCGCTTCTGCATATAGGACCGGCCTTGATCATCATTGCCGCGGGTATCGGCATCCTTTTTACGATGATTATGGTCAGTATCTTCCCTGCCCAGAGGACGCGAGACATTATCATGCTGATGATGATATTCGGGATTATCGTCCTTTATCTGATGTTCCGGTTCCTGAGACCTGAAAGGCTTGTGGACCCGGATGCCTTTTTCAGCATTATGCAGTATGTCAGCTCCATGAAGGCCCCGGATTCCCCATATCTGCCGACCCACTGGGTAACCAAGGTATTGTGGGCGCACCTGAGTGATTCAGGAGGCGGAGGCCATTTCTTTGAGATTATGCTCATATGGAGTTCAGCCCTGTCAATTATCATCATCAACATATGGGTGGCGGGATCTATCTATTTTACAGGCTTTTCCAAATCGCAGGAGGCGAAAAGGAGAAGAAAGGGGAGAGGGATCCTGGACCTGTTCACCGGAATTCTCAAAAGGTCCTTTGGATATGACCTGGCATCCATCATGGACAAGGATATCCGGAACTTTTTTCGCGATAATACCCAGTGGTCGCAGCTGCTTCTCCTTGGGGCGCTTGTGGTCGTTTATCTATATAATTTCAGCGTGTTACCGTTGGAAAGAAGCCCTGTAAGACTAGACTTTTTGCAGAACGAGCTCGCGTTTCTCAATATGGCCCTTGCCGGCTTTGTCCTTGCTTCTATCTCTGTCCGTTTTATTTTTCCCTCGGTCAGTTCGGAAGGCGGCGCCTTCTGGATCATCCGTTCATCTCCCCTCTCTCTCAAGCGGTTCATGTGGGGAAAGTTCGCGCTCTATATCCTTCCAATGCTTGTCCTGTCAGAGACACTTGTTATTATTACCAATCTCCTCCTCAATGTGACACCATTCATGATGATCCTATCTTCGATAACCATGTTCATGGCTGTTTTCGGCATTGTGGCCCTGGGAATCGGTTTTGGGGCCATGTATCCGAACTTCAAATATGAAAATATCTCCCAGGTGGCAATGGGATTTGGGGGATTGATGTATATGATGATCAGCGCTATCTTCATGGCCGTTATTATTGTGCTTGAGGCGGGACCTGTCTATATTATCTTTATGGCGAACCTGAGAGGAAACGATATTACCGTTTTCCAGTGGCTCTTCATTATCCCTGCCTTTATACTGGTCCTGTTCATTAATATCCTGGCGGTCTATAAGCCCATGAAGATGGGATTAGAAGCGCTTGTTAAGCATGAGTAGCCATGTTCAACTATGAATATGTAGGAAATCTTCACATCCATTCCATCCATTCAGATGGCGCGAAAAGCGTTCCCAAGATAGCAAAATCAGCTGCCAGTGCAGGCCTTGACTTCATATGTATCAATGACCATGACTATAAAAAAGACTCTTTAAACCTGGATGAAGAGGGCTTTTACGGAGATATGCTGGTATTTGTCGGGCTTGAGATAGGCAGGCGTTATCACCATTATCTGGCCTATGATCTCAAGGAGATGGTAAGGTCCGACAACCTTGGGCCCCAGGAGGTTATTGATCAGGTTAACATGCAGGACGGATTCGGCTTTATGGCCCACCCCTTTGAGAAAGGCATGCCGTTTAGTGAAAAATCAATCGCCTATACCTGGAATGATCTGTCGGTAGACGGATTTAAGGGAATATGCATCTGGAATTTTTCCTCAAGATGGAAAGATCGTATTAAAAGCGTGTTTCACGGTATACTTTTTTTAATCTTTAAACGTCAGGCCCTTAAAGGCCCGAGTCAAAAGACGATCTCTTTCTGGGACAATCTGTGCAGGCACAGAAGAGCAGTTGCTATCGGCGGATCAGATGCCCACGGATCCGTCTTCAGGTGGGGTCCAATAAATCTTATACCCCTTTCATACGATTTTCTTTTAACCACGATAAATATACATGTCCTTCTCAACAAAAAGAGACTCAAGGACTTTGAGACTGCAAAGCATGATATCTATGAGGCCATGAAAGAAGGCCGTCTGTTTATCGCATATGACAGGCTGTATCCTGCAAAGGGGTTCAAGTTCTATTTCATCTCAAATGACGGTTCAGATCTGATTATGGGAGAGGAGGACCTTTTTGGACCGGGTAACCTGGTAATCGAACTGCCGAGTAACGGAGAGGTAAGGCTCTATAAAGATGGGGTCCTCGAAAAAAAATGGCGTGGTATGGAGGCCGTGCATAAGGTAACTGAGAAAGGGGTATACAGGGTTGAGGTGTACAGGCGCATCCCTTTTTTTGGCTGGCGGCCTTGGATCTTTTCCAATCCTATCTATCTGCGATAACCCTTTGATAGTGAAAAATCTTTAAACGGCTTTGATTCACCCAGAGGAGTGTGCTACTCAACGGAGGCAATATCCGTCTCTTCAAGGGGATATCTTTTTAAAATTCCACCGGACATAGCTGTGACCAAATATTGAAGGTTTATGCCTATGAATCCTTGGTAATCAGCTGCTTATTTATCAAACCTTAAATATTTGGTTGCATTCTCAAAAGGTGGTAGATATCGCTTTGAAGAGACAGACATTGCCGGGTTAAAAGGATGCATGATAGGCAGACCACAATACAGGATCTTCGGCAGGTCCGCTAATTCAGGGTGATCAGCCTTCTGAATATATCCCTTTTGTGAAGATCTGATGAAAAATTTCGGATAGTTCGGCAGGTTTGATTTTCCCATTCGGGTTATACCAGCGGTAAGCCCAGCTGACCATCCCGAAAAAAGCAAAGGCTAAAACTGTAGTGTCTATATCCACAATTTCCCTGTTTTTTTTAAGCTCATCCAGGATTTTGATCAGTTTTCCCACATAATCTCTTTGTTTTTCTTTTAAGGCCTCCTTATTCTTATGGCTTATGGAGTTTTGATCGATAACCAGCAGTTTCATCTTGTTGTAATCTACAGCAGAGCTCGTGTGCATCTGGAGAATCCGCGATAGCTTTTCTTTGAGACTTATATCGCTCTTTTCAATCTCCATGATCATATCAAGGCCGGAACTCATCTCCTTATCCAGGATCTGGTATAGAAGCTCTTCCTTGCTGTCAAAATAATAGTAAAGTGACGCGTTACTGATGTCGGCTGCCCTCGCAATATCCCGGGTCGTAGTATTCTCAAAACCCTTTTCAGCAAATAATCGGGCTGCCGCATTACGGATTATTTCTCTTTTTTGTTCTTTCATAAAGAAACCTTGACATATTTAGTGCTTGTTAATATATGGCTATTGATCAATCGCTCTGACTGTTCGCCCGCTCAATTTTTAACAGGTGAACGTTATATGTGTCAATCCTAAATATGGACGAAGAATCAGGACTTTATTGTAATTTAAAAATCACGTCCATTGGACGTGGTCAGAGAAAATTGGCTCTACCTGAAAAAGGATATTTATCCGGCAATGTCTATCTCTTCAAGACGATATCTACTACCTTTTGAGGAAGTGGACAAATATTTGGGCTTTGCCAAGTCAATTGCAGATTCCAAAGGATTCAGAGGTATAAAACCCAAATATTTGACCACTGCAGAGTCAAGTGGAATTCTAAAAAGATATCGTCTTGAAAAGACAGCCATAGCCTCCTATGGTCGATACACCCTTTTAGGGTGCAAACAA
>JAFDAM010000116.1 GCA_019313825.1 Deltaproteobacteria bacterium | reverse complement strand
TGCCGGAGGTGCGCATGGAGCCGTTTTATGCTTAGGGGAAAACGGGCATATCGCCATAGAAGCCGCACAAAACGGGAGCTGTAGCTGGATTCTGCCAGGTTTCTCTCTGACAGAGCCCCCTTCCCACAAGCTGGTTATCTCAGGTCCTGCCAAGCAACACTGCGGTCCTTGTGTGGATTTTGATTTTTCAACAATGCATTCATACCGGATGACCCCGCCTGTCCAAAAAAAATTCTCCCCTCTACAGCAGAAAAACTCCTTCTCGGCTACCACTTACGCCCTGTTTTCAGAAACCCCTCAGAGGATTGTCCATTCACCAGCCCAATTCAGTAAAGATCGTAGCGCAACTCTCCTTCAAACCACCGTTTTACTCATCTGATCCATCCAAACTATAGCCTTCCAGATAAAGATTTTGGACTGCGTTTTCGGTCACCCAATAATATAAACTGGGCTCGACGACGTACTATTATGTACGACTTACTCGGATTCCTCCCTCTGGCCTTGCCAAAATCATTATCTGAAACGCTATGCTACTGCAAGATTGTGTTTGGGATTCCACGTCCTGACCCTCTCTTGGCAGAGGAACGCTCGCAGACGAAAGGGAAGGGACACTGTCGCACCATGTCTTATACCATCTGAACGAATCGATTTTGGAGGATCACGTGTTAAAGAGACTTCTGAGGCATTTTGCCTTCACTTGGATAGTCCTTTGCGCCGTCGGCGCAGGGAATACGGTTCTGGCGTCACCCAAAGAACCCCGGCACATAGAAAAAGAGATATCCGCTTATCCGTCACGCGTAGAAAACTCTCAATCTGAATTAAAGGAACTCGATACCGGGGAACCCTCCGGAGTTATCTCCCTTGGCCAGGCCCTCGCCCTCGCCATCATGAAAAATCCCGGGTTGGCTGCGTATTCATGGGAAGTTCGGGCGGCAGAGGCAAGAATCATTCAGGCAAGCCTCCTGCCGAATCCGGAGTTTGACTTTGAGGCCGAAGAATTAGGGTGGTCAGATGCCCGGAATGGCATTGGATCAGCGGTGATGTACTTCGTGTTCAGTCAAATGCTGGAATTGGGCGATAAACGGGGCAAACGGACATCTGTGGCCGAACTTGAAACGGATATAGAAGACTGGGAGTACGCTTCGAAGTGTCTTGATTTGTTTGCCGAAACCACCAAAGCATTTATAAGGGCACTTGCGGCCCGGAAAAAGATGGCCTCATCAGAAAAATTTTACCAATTGGCCAAGCAGGTTTTTCAGGTGGTATCTGAACGCGTGGAGGCAGGTAAGGTGTCTCCTTTGGAAGAGACCAAGGCGCAGGTGACCATTGCCGGAACGCGAATTGAATTGGAAAGGGCCCGGCGTCAATGGGACGTCAGCAGAAAGCGATTGGCGGCTACCTGGGGAAGCATCTCTCCTGAATTTGAAGGCGTTAAAGGGGACCTCGAGAAGGTCTCCGGGCTTCCCCGCCTTGATCAGCTTCTTAAACAGACAGCTCAAAATCCGGATCAGGCCCGGTGGGAAACCGAAATCCTGCTGCGTGAAGCAAGGCTCGACTTTGAGAAATCCAAAAGGATTCCCAATGTGACGGTTTCAGCGGGCCTGCAACGTTTTGAGCAAACAAACGAAAACGCGTTTGTGTTTGCATTATCCATCCCGCTTCCAATTTTTGATCGCAATCAGGGGGGGATCGAAGAAGCCCGCCACAATATCCGAAAGGTGGAAGAAGAAAAAAAAGTCGCGGGTGTGCGGATCAAAACAGAACTCAGTAGCGCCTACCAGATTCTTTCGGCGTCATATTTTGAAGCAATGGCGTTAAAAAAAGATGTTCTTCCTGCTGCTCAACGGGTATTTGACGGGCTGAGCGAGGGTTACCGACAGGGAAAATTCAGGCACCTCGATGTTCTGGATGCCCAGAGAACCCTGTTTGATGCACAAGCCCAGTACATTGAGGCCTTGGCAAACTACCATGAGGCTTCGGTAGAGGTCGAACGACTAATTGGGCAAAGAGTGGATGAGGCAAGAGTGGCGAAAGGCAGGAGGGAGGAAGTCAGTGAAAAAAAATAAGAAGAAATCAATTTACATTTCAGGCTTTATAGTCTTGTTGCTCCTATCGGGTCTGGCTTTCTGGCGATCCGGGCATTATGAGCTGGTGGTTGTTCGAGGAGACGCTCAATCAGAGGAAGATGAGGGTCATGAACGTGAGCAGGATGCCGGGAAAATCTCAGATGATCACAACAGAGATAAAGACAAAGAGGAACCCAACGAACACACCCCCGAGGAGTTGGTCAAAATCAATGATCTTCAGAGAAAGAAGCTCCATATCAAACTTGGCACGGCCGAACCTGGCAGGCTATTAACAACAATTGAGCTTCCAGGAGAAATTATGATGGATGCGGATCACCTCGCCCATATCATGCCGCTCCTGCCGGGAGTGGTGAAAGAGGTGAGAAAAAAATTAGGTGAAACCGTCCGGCAGGGGGATGTGATGGCCGTTATTGCAAGTCGCGAACTGGCAGACGCAAAGGCTGCATACCTCGCTGCATCGGAACGAGTTGCATTGGCGCAAGAGACCTTTACCCGTGAGGAACAGCTCTGGCAAAAAAGAATCAATGCCAAACAGGAATACCTTGATGCCAAAAAGATCCTCTCAGAGGCGAAAATAGAGCATCGATCAGCCGAACAGAAGCTGCGCTTTCTCGGCTTTTCAGACACGTTTATCGAAGATCTCCAAAAGCATCCGGACAGAAGCCTTATCCGTTACATGATCACGGCTCCCATAGACGGGACCGTGGTCCAAAAACATATTACCTTAGGCGAAAAGGTGAGCGATGACACGGAGATATTCACCGTTG
>JAFDAM010000056.1 GCA_019313825.1 Deltaproteobacteria bacterium | reverse complement strand
TAAAGACTCAATCTTTGAAAAATTCCTCCTTGAAAGAATAGATCTGGATAGAACGGAAGGTTTACGACTTGTAGCCTGATCAAATTTGGTATAGAATTCGGTACTCGCGAGTTATTGAAGTATATAAAGTACAAGAATGATGTTAACAGGAGTGGGAAGGCGTGTCAACAAAAGGTAGGTAAAAAGGTAGGTAAGCGTGGAAGTATCCATTAATCTTTTGTCAATCGATTGGAAAGGACCAGGAGATCTTCCTCTTTCATATTATCTGTGGTGATCTCATTAAAGGGGATGGCATATTCCCTGCCTGATTGGACTGCGGGCATCAGTCTGGAAGTGCCTGCCTTGAGGTAAGACGCCACGTTATAGGCCATACGCTGGGCCAGGGAGACATCCATGTTGTTTGGGCCGGCTCCCCTGATATCCCTTGAAAAGGGCTCGCATACCACCTTTCTCTTTATCTTGATGTTGGTTTTCAGTAGTTCTTTATAGAAATATTCTGCTGCGTTATCCTTTATCCCGTTTTTTGCCCTTTCATTTTTCTTGTAGCCTTCAGCAACAACGATCACGCACTCATCTCTCTTGTTGAGGGCTTCCATGACCTTTTTATGGTCAATAACGGTATTTGGGAGAACAGCCAGATGCGCCCTGGATCCGAGACAGGAATGAAGGGCGTGAAAGCCGCTGTTCGCGCCCATCATCTCCACGATGTATATTCTTTTGTGTGTCCTGGCATCCGCCATATAGCATCGGATTTTTTCCGCCCCCACTTCAACGCCCGTATACTGTCCGACACAATCTGTGCCGGCCACGTCGCTGTCAATGGTTACAGGTATAAAAAAAACCTGAATACCGGTGGGAAGCTTTTCACATAGGGCGTTAACTCCTCTGAAGGTCCCGTTCCCTCCTATAGCGATAATGGCCTTTACCTTCTTCCTTTTGATGGTGGCCGCTGCTTTTTTCTGGACTTCGGTTTTGAGAAAGTCAGGATATCTCTCGCTCCTCAATTGGGCGCCACGCCATTCAGATAGAGGGGCCGCGTGAAAAACGCCGGGGATATGATCCAGCTCTTTAAACAAGGAGGGGTCATATACAAGGCGCAAGAAATCATCATCTTTACCGAGGACAAGGGATTTAAATCCCTCACGGGTCGCGTATACTTCTCTTCCCATTTCTTCCAGGTGATAAGTTATGAAGGCGGTAACAGGATTATAACCGGGGGCGCATCCCCCATCCTGTATCAAAATGACATCCATCTTCTGGAACATCCTCTTGGTCTCAAGTTTGGGTTTTTTAAGGAGACGCGATATTCTTTGGCCCACCTTCACTCTGGCAAGGAGTTCATCGGGATTGATAGGCTTGGTAAGATAGTCATCCGCTCCCCCGCTAATACATCTTAGTCTATTTTCATTCTTATCTTCTGTGCTGATCATGATTATATAGATGCTGGCCAGATCAGATTCAGGATCGCTCTTGAGAGATCGACACAACTCCAAGCCGTCCATTTCAGGCATAAAGAGATCACACAGAATGATATCAGGCGCTGATCTCTCTATCTTTTTCAAGGCTTCTTTGCCGTTTTCTGCCACATCCACCTGAATTTCAAGGTTTTTCCTGAGTGTCTGTGTAAAAAGCTTACTGGTAGATTGGTCACCCTCAACAATTAAAATTTTGATTTTTTCTGTCATAATTTCCTCATTAACTCAGTAATGTCCGGTTAGGATTTTGCAGTGCTGTCATATGGAAGTTAATGGCCGGTGGGGGTCTCTTTTCATGGTCGAACTGCATTGTGTGCAGTGCGTCCGCATGAAGCCGGAGGAGGCGGACGGGGGGCTTCCTCGGATATTATACGGTCTGAACGAGGCTGAATAACGGAGAAGCATTCCGTCCGCCTGTCGAAGATCCCGGTTTATCGGGGGCAGGCGCCTTTTATAAAAGTTTTATTTCTAACCCGTTCGCCATTGAAAAGAGACCCCCACCGGCCATTTTTAGAATGCAAATGTCATTAATGCAAAATCCTAACCGGACATGACTGTCATTAACTGGAATATATTCATAAGATAAATTATCATATCATAATCTAAGCTATTGACCTATAATAAAACAATCTATAAATTTTTCTGCAAAATTTGATCCATGAATTCATAATGAATATAGTAACGCTAATTAGTGTCCATCCAGAAACAAAGAATTCTGGATGGAGCATTCAGCACTCAGCGTTCAGCTATCAGCCAACATCCTGTAATTAAAGTCTTTTGTCCCGCTTTAGCGGGACTGAATGCTGAAAGCTTATAGCATGAATCCAAAAACAGGTGTTTTGGGATGGACACTAATTAAAGCTCCGGGAATATAGTGATTTGAGAGATCTAAAAGCAAAATTGTGGAGGGTTATATCTATGGAGGTCAAGTGGCCATACCTTCTGTGTCTTGTTCTCTTTTTAATGGCATCCTGTTATATCTTTTACCCCAAGATTGAAAACTTTTTTGTCTTCTTTCCCGAATCCTTCCTGGAACTTACCCCAAAAGATCTACATTTGAGTTATAAAGACGTGTATCTCAATACCGAAGATGGAAAGAGGTTGCATGGTTGGTTCTTTCCTCTCAAGAAAGAATATCCCGTTATTCTCTTCTGTCATGGAAACGCGGGAAATATCTCCCACAGGCTGGATAATGTTAAGATGCTTCTGGAACAGAAGCTTCAGGTCTTTATTTTCGATTACAGGGGATTTGGTAAAAGCACCGGAAGCCCTTCTGAAAAGGGGTTGTACCTGGACGGACTGGCCGCGTATGACTATCTGGTTGTGAAAGAAAATATCCCTTCAGGGAATATCATCCCCTTCGGCAGATCCCTTGGCGCTGCAGTTGCGATAGACATAGCCCTAAAGCGGGACATCAGGTCAATCATCATAGAAAGCGGATTTACGTCAATCAAGGGTATGGCGAAGACCATGTTCCTTTATAATCTGTTTTCATACATTGTCCCGCCCAACTATAATAACCTGCAAAAGATTGCAGATATCAAGGTCCCAAAGCTTATTATACATAGTGAAGATGATGAGATAGTGCCTTTCTCCATGGGAAAGAGGCTTTTTGAGGCCGCAAAGGACCCTAAGTATTTTTTTCGAATAAAGGGGGCAGGGCATAATGATACCTATATAGTAGGAGGGGTGGAGTATCTCAGGAGCTTTGCCCTCTTTTCCAAAGATTCAAGGATCTGAGCGGGTGTGAATGTCCCTGTTGGTATATGACCTAAGACTGAGTCCTGATTTGTCGGGATTTTTATGAGAACATAATATTAAAAGCAGGCGCAAGGCGCAGGGCGTAAGGCATAAGGGGCAGTTCAGACGGAAGATTGTTTCCCTTGCGCCCTATGCCTTAAGCCTTACGCCACATCTTTGATACTGTTTCTTTGTGGATCTGTGTGACTCTGCTATAAGCATATGAGAACGCTTGAAACCGTTAAATCAATCGTCTTTCCCCAGTTCAATTGATCTATCGCATGCCGTTTCCACCGCTCCGTAGATAATATTTTCCAGCCCATTATCTTTGAAATATTTCAGACCAGCTTCGGTTGTGCCTCCCGGAGAGGTGACCATCTCCCTCAGTTTGGACAGGGACAGTTCAGATTCATCAGATAGGTTAACTGTGCCGAGAAATGTCTGGATAACCAGGAGCAGGGCCGTCTCCCTGTCGAAACCCAATCTTTCTCCTGCATCCGCAAAGCATTCCATAATCCTGAAGATAAACCCCGGGCCGCTACCGGAAAGGGCGGTTACGGCATCCATCATCTCTTCCGTAACGACCACCGTTTTACCGACAGCCTTAAAGATCCCCTGCGCAATGGCCATATGATCTGATGTTGCTTCTTTACCGGGGGCGAGCGCGCTTACCCCTTTCTGAATAAGGGCAGGGGTGTTTGGCATGACCCTGATGATCGGTATATCGCGGCTGATAATGGAATGGATCATCTTAATGGGTATGCCCGCGGCAATGGAGATAATTAGATGGTCATCTCTTATCTCTTGTTTCACTTCCTCCAGGACTTCCCTTATCACCTGGGGTTTCACCGCTATCAGAATGGTCCGGCATCCCTGTATAAGGTCCCTGTTGGATAAGTGGGTCTTTAACGCATATTGCTCAGATACTTCTTTCAATTTCGCCGGGTCCAAATCTGAGGCCATTATCCGGTCTGAGCCATAAAGCCCGCTGTTAATGAGTCCTTTTATCAGGGCATTTGCCATATTGCCGGAGCCGATAAAACCGATCGTTCGATTACCCGTATGCATATCTTCCTCCTAATTGTATTTAATTCCGGAAAATCCGGTCCTTCCTGCTTAGAACTTTGAAAAACTGGTTGAACCATGGGGGCTCCGGGAACTCTTGGAATCACGCTGAACGGGATGAAAAGAGATTCCGGAGCCTCGATTCGAATCGAACTATGATGCTAATTTATTCCAAATATAATCCTCCGGTCAAGTGTATTCACTGACCCCTAAAATTCCTATATAAGGATGAAAAAAATTCACTTTTTTTTCATCCTTATATAGGAATTTTAGATTAAGATCATAAGACTTGACGGGGCTTTTTTTTTCTGGTAGTGAAATTTGGCACAAACTAGGGGATCAAAGCCAGTTTATAATAAAACATTAAAAGGAGGATCGAGAACATGGCTTATAATGCAGTCGAGATGAAGGACTGGCAGATTTCTGAAGCTGCCGAGAAGAAGATGCCAACCCCGGATGAATGGCGCGAGAAACTAGGGCTGAAAAAAGATGAGCTCATGCCCTATGGTAGACTTGCAAGGCTTGATTTCATGCAGATCATGAAAAGGCTCAAGAAAAAGAAGGATGGCAAGTATATCGAAGTAACAGCTATCACTCCCACACCTTTGGGTGAAGGAAAAAGTACAACATCCTGCGGTCTGATGGAAGGTATGGGGAAAATCGGCCTGAACGTGGGCGGAGCGCTTCGCCAGCCTTCAGGTGGCCCCACCATGAATATCAAAGGAACCGCGGCCGGCGGTGGAAACTCTCTGCTCATCCCCATGACGGAGTTTTCCATGGGCCTGACAGGCGATATCAATGACATCATGAACGGCCACAATCTGGCCATGGTGGCCTTGAATGCCCGTATGCAGCATGAGAGAAATTATAATGATGAGCAGCTCAAGAGATTGACCAAGATGAAGAGGCTGGATATCGATCCCACCCGCGTGGAGATGGGATGGATCATAGACTTTTGCGCCCAGGGTCTGAGAGATATCATCATGGGTATAGGCGGCAGATATGACGGCTTTACAATGCAGTCTAAATTCGGAATCGCTGTTTCATCAGAGCTAATGGCCATACTTTCTATTATTACTGACCTTGCTGATATGCGAAAACGGCTGGGCAATATAACCGTTGCCTTTGACAAACGCGGTAAGCCCGTCACCACTTCCGACCTGGAAGTCGCCGGTGCGATGACCGCATTTATGCGGAATACAATCAATCCGACCCTCATGTGTACCGCAGAGTATCAGCCCTGTATGGTCCATGCGGGTCCTTTTGCAAACATTGCCGTGGGTCAATCCTCTATTATCGCTGACCGCATCGGTCTGAAACTCTTTGATTATCATGTTACGGAGAGTGGTTTTGGCGCTGATATCGGGTTTGAGAAATTCTGGAACGTCAAATGCCGTTACAGCGGTCTGAAACCCCACGTATCCGTCCTGACAACAACCATCCGCGCTCTTAAGATGCACGGTGGCGGTCCGAAGGTTGTTGCCGGTCTGGATCTCGATCCTGCTTATATAAAGGAGAACGTGAAGCTCCTGGAAAAAGGTATTCCCAACATGGAGCACCACATCAAGACCATCCGCAAGGCAGGGGTCAATCCGGTTGTCTGTATCAATGCGTTCCATATGGACACGAAGAAAGAGCTCGCCCTGGTCAGAAAGTACGCTGAGGCGGCAGGCGCCCGATGCGCGGTATCCACACACTGGGTAGACGGCGGCGACGGTGCGGTCGATTTTGCAGAGGCAGTAAAAGAGGCATGCGACGATAAGACCATGTTCAAATTCCTCTATCCCCTAGAGACAAAACTCAGGGACAGGGTTGAAAAGATCGCTAAAACGGTTTACGGGGCAAAAGGTGTTTCATGGACCCCTGAGGCTGAGGCCAAGGCCAAGACGCTTGAAAGCGATCCAAAGTATGACGACTATGCAACCATGATGGTCAAGACCCATCTGTCCCTTACCCATGATCCGGCCTTGAAGGGCGTGCCCAAGGGATGGACGCTGCCTATCCGCGATATATTGATATATTCGGGAGCCAAGTTCCTCTGCCCGTGCGCCGGGACAATCAGCCTGATGCCGGGAACCAGCTCCAACCCGGCCTTCCGCCGTATCGATGTGGATGTAAAGACAGGTAAGGTGAGAGGGTTGTTCTAATTTGGTTTCCATCCGGGAATAAGGAATTTTGGATGGGACTGATATCTAATAAATTACGCGGCTTTGTTGCTTTAAGAGCGACGAAGCCGCGTTTTTATTAAATCATTCCTATTTTACCCCTGCCACGGCCTGGGCGATGTTGTAGCAGAAATCCCCTATCTTCTCAAAGGCCGTAAGCATATCCACCAGGATCAGTCCGGGATCAACAGTACATATACCGCTTTGAAGGCGTACAATATAATTCCCTCTCATATCATCCCTCATGCGGTTGATCTCATTTTCGAGATCCTGGGCCTGCTGCATTGCCTCAAGGTCTTCCGTCCTGATGGCATTAATCACAAATTCCAAGAAATCCCGCACTTTACTTGATATCGCATTAAAGTCTTGCAGACCCCCTTCTGATAGAAGCAGATCCTGTTCAATAAGCTCTTTACCCAGTTCCGCGATATTCTCGATGCCGTCACCCACACGCTCCATGTTGTTGGTCATCCTCATCAAGGAGGCCACTTCCTTGGATTCTTCAGGGCTGATCGGCTTCTGCGCCACATTAACGAGAAATTGTATGATCTCTTTTTGCAGGATATCGACGGCATCTTCCCTCTTTTCCCATTTGGACAGTTTTTTTAATTTCCGTTCTTTTAAGGAATTGATCACATCATCATACATCAACTGTACGGCATCACCCATTCGTATGATCTCGGCCCTGGCCTGTGCGAGAGCCACGGAAGGGGTATCAACATATTTGGAGTCCAGGTATTTGATGTGGTGAAGCCCATATATTTCATTTTCCTCCCTCTTTTGGGGTGTAATCCAAACAGCCATTTTCACCAGGTAAGGTAAGGCAATGAGGAAAAAGATAGCACTGATAACATTAAACAGGGTATGTGCATTGGCAATATACCTTGCTATGTTGA
This sequence comes from Deltaproteobacteria bacterium, assembly GCA_019313825.1. Taxonomy (GTDB): domain Bacteria; phylum Desulfobacterota; class DSM-4660; order Desulfatiglandales; family HGW-15; genus JAFDAM01. The sequence goes on along the minus strand of JAFDAM010000056.1, from coordinate 7,184 downwards.
AATTTTCCCCACCGACTATAAGATCGGGCGACCCGATCATTATAAAAGAGGATGTAACTATCGTGACTGTCTTTAAAAATAAGGGGAAAACCGGAATAATAAGAAGGACACCTATCACATTGAAGAGGGTGTGGGCATTAGCTGTCCGGCGGGCGTTGATACTTGCCCCCGTGCTTGCCAGCTGCGCGGTTATGGTAGTTCCGATATTTTCACCCAGGATCAGTGCAGCGCTTGCCTCAAAATTCAACAGGCCTTGTATGGCAAGGGCCATGGTGATTCCTACGGTAGCACTTGAACTCTGTAAGATCATGGTAAGCATTGCACCTGCAAGGACGCAAATAGATATGCCGCCCATGGTATCGGCCTGGAATTTCGTAAAGATGGAGATAAAGGTTTCGCTCTCTTTTAAAGGCGCAAAGCCGGCCTTCATGGTGGCAAGGCCATAAAACAACAGACCAAAACCCAGCAGGACATCCCCTATGTATACCCATTTCCGGCGACCAACGAAAAACTTCATGAGGACACCAGCGGCTATAGCGGGTAGGGCATATGCAGTAATATTGAAGGCGATTATCTGGGCCGTGATAGTGGTCCCTATATTGGCGCCCAGAATGACACCCACCGCCTGGACAAGTGTCATAAGACCGGCATCCACAAAGCTTATCAGCATAACGGTTGTGGCGCTGGAACTCTGAATAACACTTGTTATAAGCGCCCCAACACCGCAGCCCACTAAACGGTTATTGGAGACAATGGCAAGAATCTGGCGCATCTTTTTCCCTGCCACCTTTTGGAGTCCTTCCGACATGATCTTCATGCCGAAAAGGAACATGCCCAGACCGCCGAGGGCCTGAAAAAGTACTAATTTTATCATAATTCTATTCTATACTCCGTTATATCCGGCTACTCCCGGCACAGGGTAAAGACCTATTCAGGAAGATAGCCGGCATGTTATCTTGTTTTTACTATTGGATCCACATTTCTATCATGAACTGATAGATTCTCTGATAGCATAACTCATAATTACGAGTAGAAGATATGGAAATGTTTCGGGTTCGTCAATGAATTACTGCAAAAAAAGGCCATTCCCCAAAAAAGAAATGGCCTTTTTAAGTGTTTGAAATCAGGTGCAATCAGCGCCTCTTAAGATAATCCTAACTGATCTTAAGGATAACGGCTCCAGCGGTATCGCCGGCTGCGCATCCTGCCCAGAGCAGATAACCGCCACCGAGCTTTACCACCTCTTCGATCCCTTCCATGATGGCACGTGGCGCTGTCGGCGCTTGAGGATGACCGTAGATCATGGAACATCCATAGTTATTAAACCCCTTTGGATCAATACCCATCTGCTGGGCCATGTACAGGTCATTCACAATAAAAGGATTATGGGTCTTGATGGCCTTCATCTCCTCTACCTTGAGCCCCGCGTTTTCAAGCGCCATCTTTGCGGCAGGCACCGGGGCGGCCGCCATGTAGCCCTTCTTTTCCCTGGCATAGCCGTATGTGACCACCTGGATCTTTATGGATGGATCCGCGCTCAGTTCCTGAGCCTTATCCTCTGTAGTGACCACAAGGGCCGCGTTTGCGTCCGCGGGGTGGGTCTGGGACCCGAAGGTCAGGACACCGTCAGGAATAAGGGGCTTTAATTTGGCAAGGCCCTCTTTTGTGCTTTCAATAATTCCTTCGTCTTCTTCAACAAGTATGGTTTTTTTCTTGGACACCTTGACCTCTGCCGGGAAAAAGAATTTTTTCTGGAATTCCCTGTCATTCTCAAGGGACATGGTGTACTGCTCATATCGTCTCAGGGATATCTCATCGCACTCTTCCTTTGTAACACCGGCCTCTTTGGCAACTTTCTCGGCAGTCTCGATCATCCTGAGGCCCACATTGGGGTCGCTGTCGAAGTTGTCCATCATCCAGTTCTCCGAAACCACCATTCCGCCCGGCCCATTGGGATTGGGCCAGATGGTGTGGGGGGCGTTGGAACATCTGTCTGTGGTAAGGACATAGCAGTTTTTATAGAGGCCTGTCTCGATACCTACACTTGCCTGATAGAGACATGTGGCCCCTGTTGTGCATGCCTGGCTCATGGCAAGGCCCGGTATTGAACCCGCACCCATGAGCGCCGCTGACCATGGTGAGCTAAAGAACTGATGGTGCTGGCCAACGGTTATCCCTAGGATGAGATAATCAAAGATCTTTGGATCCCAGTTCTTTTCTGCCAGCCACCTCTTTGAGGTCTCCCCTCCCAGGACGATGGCGTTTTCATTGGAGAGGCTCCTCTGCCATGAGGAGAAAGGGGTGCTGTAATAACCTTTGTATGGTATAAAAGCCTTAGTCAACATTATATTATCCTCCTGAGTAGATAGGTTTGCAAATTCAATAAATTAAAAACGATTTAACAACATGATATGGACGAATGAAAAACTTACATAATTGGCATCATAAAATCAAGTCCATTTATTTTTTCTTGATTTCAATAATGTCCGGTTAGGATTTTGCATTCATGACATCTGTATTCTAAAGATGGCCGGTGGGGGTCTCTTTTCAATGGCGAACGGGTTAGAAGCAAAACCTTTATAAAAGGTGCCTGCCCCCGATAAACCGGGATCTTCGACAGGCGGACGGAATGCTTCTCCGTTATTCAGCCTCGTTCAGATCGGATAATATCCGAGGAAGCCCCCCGTCCGCCTCCTCCGGCTTCATGCGGACGCACTGCACATAATGCAGTTCGACCATGAAAAGAGACCCCCACCGGCCATTAACTTCCATATGCCGGCATTGCAAAATCCTAACCGGACATTACTGTCTTGATTTGATACTCATGGTCGAAAATAGTGCAGCAATGCAAGCTATGATAAAAATAAAGAAAGCCGGTTGGTAGCTGTCGGTTTTATCAAATATATATCCTGCCATAAAAGGGCCGAAAGCGCCTCCTAATGAGCCGCTAAGATTAACGGCACCAAATATTGTTCCGTGTGAACGCACCCCGAATAGATCAGCTACCAATGGCGCAATCACCGTGTAAAGACCTCCCTGTGCTATTCCAAAAAGACCGGCAAAAACATATAACATCCATATCTCTTTGGCTATCAGTAACCAAAGAAAGGATAGGGCAAGCACGGACAGATTAATTATGACTGCCAGCCTATGCCCGACTTTATCGCCGATACTTCCGATAAAAAATCTGCCGATGATGCTTATACCCCCGATCATAGCCAAGATCTTCGCGGCAATTGAACGCGGTATATCGAGATCCTCTGCGTGCGGGTAGAGATGAACCATGATCGCGGTTACACAGAAAAGAAAAAGGAAATAGGCCATGCTGACTAACCAGAATTGCTTAGCATAAATCGCTTCCTGAAAGGAGGAGCCTTCGGGTTTAAGGTTGAGATCTCCTTTCTTTTTTATTCCTCCATCGGGCTGTAATCCCATCCGACTTGGATCAAGCTTCAGAAATAACGACGCTGATACAATGAAAACAAAGACTATAAGAGCCAAAAGCATATAAGAAGTGCGCCAGCCATGGACTAAGATCAACTGGTTTGCAACCAGCGGCATAATCAACATGCCAACCCCCGAGCCGGCCTGGACAATCCCTGACATGGTCCCCCTCTTTTTGACAAACCATCGGACTACTGTGGATGACAGCGCGATATTTGGACCACCCAGGCCAAGACCTATTAATACCCCGTAAAACAGATAGAACTGCCAGATTGTGTTCATCCGGGACATCAGCAGGTATCCAACGCCCATTACCAGGCCGCTTATGCTCACAACCAGGCGGGGGCCAAAACGGTCATTCAGCCTTCCCGCGATAATTGCGAAGAGACCTATTACAAGAGAACATATGGCGGGAGACCCTGAGACCATGGCCCTTGTCCAGCCAAGCTCCGTTGACATGGGATTTAAAAAGACGCCAAAGGTTCTTAATGTTCCCCACATCAGTAAAAGGATAATAAAAGCGGCTGCGACAATAATATAGCCATAGAAGAACGTTGGTTTAGTATACTCATTCACGTGTATGCATCCTTATGAGACCTTTGAAAAGCGCCCTCTTTTGCCCAATCTCTACGTCAGGCTCAAATTTTAATCCCCGAAATACTCAATGTATGGATGCCTGTCCCGATGGATTTTCCCTCGGGGGGGTTAAAATTTTCACCTTCCTTGATCTTGGACAAAATTGAACATTTTTCAAAGGTCTCCCTTTTTGATTCAACAAGAAATTTCTTATTATATTCGCTATCGCATCAAGCTGATTATCGGCTCCTTTTGTTGTAGCCTTTGAAACTATACGCTCTGTGTGTGGATTCTTTAATTGGGCAGATCGGCATCTTTTAGTAACGAGCCGTTTGCGTCCTTTTGCGAAAGAATGGGCTCTTTGATGGGCCAGTCAATGGCAAGATCAGGGTCATTCCATCTGATGCAGCGCTCTTGCTCGGGCGAGTATAGATCAGTGCATTTATAGAAGATCTCCGCCTCGATACTGAGGACGCAGAAACCGTGCGCAAAGTCGGGAGGGATGTATAGACCTTTTTTATCATTGCCGGACAGGATAAAGCCGAACCATTCGCCAAATGTAGGAGAATTCCTTCTTATATCCACGGCCACATCAAAGACCTCTCCTTCCAGTGCCCAGATAAGTTTCCCCTGGGGACGGGCAAACTGGTAATGGAGACCTCTAAGTGTCCCTTGACAGGATCGGGATCTATTGTCCTGAACAAAATTCCCATTAATCCCTGCTTCCTCAAACTTCTCTCTGTGATACATCTCTGTAAAAAAGCCTCGATCGTCCTCAAAGATCTCGGGCTCAATAATAATTATCTCGGGAATGGTAGAGGATTTTGTGAAGAACATTTTATTATTCCTCCTCTTCCTTGAGTATCCTCATGAGATAATCCCCGTAATTGCTGTTTATCATGGTATTGGCAACGGATTCCAGTTCTTCTCTGGAGATATATCCCATGCGAAAGGAGATCTCTTCGATACAGGCGATCTTTAGTCCCTGACGCTGTTCAATGGTCTGGATGAAATTTGTGGCCTGGACGAATGATTCGTTGGTTCCAGTATCGAGCCAGGCAATACCCCTGCCAAGTTTCTCCACGTTCAATGAACTTTTTTCAAGGTAGATTCTGTTTAGATCAGTGATCTCGATTTCTCCACGGGCAGATGGCTTGAGGGTCGCGGCCATCTCGGAGACATGACGATCATAAAAATAGAGGCCTGTAACTGCCCAGTTTGATAGATGGGATTTAGGTTTTTCAATAATATCTGTAGCCTTTCCATTGCGGTCAAATTTTACAACTCCGTATCTTTCAGGGTCATTTACCCAGTAACCGAATATTGTTGCCCCTGTTTCATTATCTGTCGCCCTATTGATGGGTTCCATTAGGCCGTGACCGTAAAAGATATTATCTCCAAGAATAAGGCAAGATTGATGACCCGCGATGAACTCTTTTGCTATGATAAATGCCTGGGCCAGGCCTTTTGGCTCGGGTTGTTCCGCATAGTGAAAGGTGAGGCCTATCTGACCTCCATCGCCTAATAGCTTTTTAAAGAGGGGAAGATCTGTCGGTGTCGAGATGATCATAATATCCCGAATACCGGCCAACATCAAAAGCGAAAGGGGGTAATAGATCATGGGCTTATCATATATTGGCAGAAGCTGTTTAGAGATGGTCTTGGTGGCCGGGTAGAGGCGCGTGGCATGTCCTCCGGCAAGTATAATCCCTTTAATGTTCTTCTTAGTTTTCATTCAGTCTCTCCCCAAATTTTAGTCTCTTATTTTTAAATTTTCAGAATGATATGTCAACGACCAATACATTAAAAGCTCAGTTATAAATAAGAACCGGGTGAAGTAAAATATTTTGTAACGGCTTAGCTCTTTGAAAAAGGTGATTAATTCAGAGGGCCTCGGAGATCTCTTGGAATTCCTCTGTTGCGGAATGGAAAGAGATAGCGGAGTCTCCGAAATCTCGAAAAGAACGAAATGGATACTATTTTATCAATTGTTGATATTGACTGAAATCTCTGATATTGATATATTTATTGTTGCTACAGAGGTTATCAGGTTCACGGTTCACGGTTCACAGTTTACGGTTGATCTATTTACTTTTTTCATATTTTTTGAGATAGTTGATGAATCCACGAACGGTAGTCTCGCCGCAGCGGACTTTGTTTTGGCTGTTTGTAAGCATCGTTAACTTTGCCAGGTGATATGAACTTCTCAGGATATCAGGTTCGTGGTTCATAGCTTTCAAACCTTTAACTTTGAATCCTTGAACCGTGAACGTGAACCTGAGTAGTTAATATTTATTAAAAAGGAAAAAGATGAGCGATAACGGTGAAAAAACTATACGTACCGACCAATTAGGCTTCAAAACTCCTGCTAAGGGGAAATCCGGATTATCTAGTACACTGGAGATATTTCGGAAGACTTTTATCGGAAGGATTCCAACAGAGCAGCATGCCTTTTTAGAGATCATGGGAGAGAAGAAGGAAAAGATTAAATTAGGAGAAGAGGAGTTCCTTATTGGCCGTATCCCTGAATGCGATATCCAACTTATGGTCGAAAACGTTTCTCGAGAACATGCTCGCATCATTTACCGTAATGAAGAATATCAGATAGAAGATTTAGGCAGTACCAACGGCATATACGTTAACGGTATAAAGGTTGAGAAATGCATTTTGCGGAGCAACGATCTGATTGAGATCGGTGGAGTGAAAATGTTGTTTAGCGAGGAGAGGATTAGGCAAGAGCCATGACAGAAAGCAACCAGGCAAAGATGCTTGTCAGTTTTTGGGGAACCCGCGGATCTGTCTCTACGCCGGGCAGAATAACAGAAAAATATGGGGGCAACACCCCTTGTGTGTCTGTACGTTGCGAGGATATACAAATCATTTTTGACGCCGGTACCGGGATACGGAATTTAGGCGTTGAGCTTTTAGAAGAGATCAGAAGTGAGGCAAGACCGCTCTTATTGCACCTCTTTCTCAGCCATACACATTGGGACCATATTCAGGGCCTCCCATTTTTCATGCCATCCTATTATAAAGATACCAAGCTGATTATTTACGGGAGTCCCCATAAAGGACGTTTTTTGGCCTCTATCTTAAAAGAACAGATGGACTATGACTATTTCCCTGTTTCCATGTCATCCTTTGTAGCTGATATCGATATCAGG
>JAFDAM010000055.1 GCA_019313825.1 Deltaproteobacteria bacterium | reverse complement strand
TCAAGCAGCCGTTGCCGGGGCTAACTCCGCTCGCCCTACGGGCTCCCTCCTTTAGCCCCAAAACCTTGCTTCCACCTCACCCCATGGAGGGAATACATATTCAGAAACATTGTATTTGACTTGCACAGGGCAAGTCTAAACTCTTCTTGATAAAACTGGTCTTTTGCAATAAGTCCTATTTCATGCAATAAACCAGCAACATATACATTTTCTCCTCTCTCACCGAATTCCCTTCTGTAAATCATCTTCCCGAACAGCGCCACAGCCAAAGAATGCTTCCACAAAGCATTTCTTGAGTACCCTTCGATACATTCATCTTTATTAAAAATTTCACAAACTTTTTGGCTCATTGCTAATTCTTTGATAGCATCGTACCCCACCCATATGATTGCCTGATTTATCTCACTAATCTTATTTCGAGGAGAATAATAAGCAGAGTTCGCTAACCTTAACACCTTAGCAGTCAGTGGAGGGTCAATTTGGATCACCTCTTTTAAATCCCTTGCAGTTGATGTGGGATCATTAATAATTTTTATAAGGCCGGATACAACGTTTTTAATTGAAGAGATATCAGACTCATCAACTAATTCTAAAATTTTATTAAGCTTTTCATATTTTTCTTCATCTGGAGTCACTTTAATTACCATCCTAAAAGTTAACGGCATTGTAAAAAGTCAGAAGCTCGTTATGCAGCTAAACTGGAGACATATCCGTGATAGCTGACAAACGGGATGAAAATATTTTTCAGATGGCTCACAGCCATCAAAATTTAGTTAGTTGGGATTTTTATGAGCACCGTATTTTTTGCAGAAATCATGCCAAAATATTAAATAGGGGTATTTCATTATAATTGTAGATAGTTGAGGGTTATCTACAGCGGCAGTTATATTTAAAACATAGGCTAATTTAATGATAACTTTATTAATGCGTCAGATTATTGACACTCAAAAAGGGATCTTCAAGAATCTTTTAAGTTCGTTGTACGGGCAGGCGGTTGGAAAAATAGAAACAGACTGGATAATGAAAGGAAGAGATTAATATGGATAAAAAAATTTAAGGATATGAGTGTTGGATAACATATAAATAAATGTTAACGGTCACAGTTATGACACAGCCTTAAAGGACCAGGTTTTCCAAAGTTGAATAAAGAATGTAGGAACTCCAGTCTGGAAGTAGGGGACCGGAAAATACAACTCTATTCGGGGCCCCTACCAAAAGAGCCTTGGATATAATTCAATCACATGTGTTTACAGGGTCAATCAATGGATATGATCATTAGAACTGCAAATCACCGGCAAATAATGGAGACCTACCTTCGTTTTTTTCCAGCCATTTTAAAAAGCTTATTGACCCAGAGTAATCCTAATAGTATCATTTAAGCAATATCTAAAGTCAGTGCTGTTCCTCCTTATAGTGAAAAAACAAAGCTTACAGCTCCTTTGTTCTCTTTAATGATCAGATGTCGATACCCATGCTTTTGAATCCAGATAATCCTTATCTCGCACTACTATAACATTCGCAATAATTTTATTTCTCGTTTTCTTAAATTAGAATAATAATAGTTTTATTAATAATAACCCATCTCGCATATCTCTTAATGACTCGAATTACCTTTTAAAGACTTATATAAGGTTTTGCAGGAGGACTTTCGGATGGCTCATAAGCTCGCACTTGGAAAACCGGAACAGAAGGTAAGGGATTTAAATAATGAAGCCCTTGAAGATAACAGGACCCATAAGGTGCTTGAGGAAAGCTACAGATTTGATGAGATGATCTCTTACTTTTCGGCGGAATTCATCAACCTGCCTGCGAATGAAGTGGATAAAAAATTCGAGAAATGGCTTCAAAAGTTTGTCGAATTTCTGGATATCGACCGGAGCAAATTGTTTCAGTTTACGGATGACCATAAGGAGATACATGTTACCCATGCGTGGGTGAAAAAAGGAGTGAAAAACTTCCCATGGCGTATGATCAGTGACGATTTCCCCTGGTGCCTTGACCAGCTCTTGAACGGAAAGATGTTTGTTTTAAACAAGGTCGATGACCTACCACCCAAGGCCAACCGTGATAAGCAGACCTTTTTGAGTATGCCGTCAGTCGTTTCTAAATCAATGGTCGCCATACCATTGATAGTTGGAGGATCAGTTATAGGCGCCATATCCTTTGACTTGGTGAGCTCCGAAAAAAAATGGTCTGAATCGCTGATCAAGCGCTTCCGACTTATCGGTGAGATCTTCGCAAACGCCATAGCGCGTAAAATCGAGGATCATAAACTGAAAGAGGCCTACTCGGAAATAAAACAATTAAAGGAAAGGTTGGAGGCAGAGAACATCTATCTGCGGGACGAGATCAAGGTCAAATACGATCATGCCGAGATCGTCGGCAAAAGCGATGCCATAAAAAAGGCTTTGAGCCAGGTGGAGCAGGTGGCTACTACCAGCAGTACGGTTCTTATACTGGGGGAAACAGGGACCGGTAAGGAACTCATTGCAAATGCCATCCACGATTTGAGTCCCCGAAAAAACAGGACCATGGTAAAGATCAACTGCGCCGCCTTGCCGGCGGCCCTTGTTGAAAGCGAACTGTTCGGCAGGGAAAAAGGCGCGTACACAGGAGCCCTGAGCAAACAGGTCGGCCGATTTGAAATCGCTGATGGATCGACCATCCTCTTTGATGAGATCAGTGAAATGCCATTGGAACTTCAGGCGAAACTACTGAGGGTACTTCAGGACGGGGAGTTTGAGCCTCTGGGCACCTGTAAAACCATTAAAGTTGATGTGAGAATCGTTGCCGCTACCAATCAGGATCTTGACAAAGCCGTAAGGGAGGGCAGGTTCCGTGAAGACCTTTATTACCGTTTAAAGGTTTTTCCCATTATCGTCCCCCCGCTTCGTGATCGCCTTGAGGATATCCCCCTGCTTGTATGGACGTTCATTTCACAGTTTCAAGAGACCATGGGCAAGCGGATAGACACGGTTCCAAGGAGAAGCATGGAAGCCATGCAACGATATCCCTGGCCCGGGAATATCCGTGAGTTGCGTAACATGGTCGAGCACGCCATGATCATCAGTAAGAATAAAACCCTGCATATAAAGATCCCTTCAATTTCTGGAGCCGTGAATTCCAATGACCAGAAGCTTGAGGATGTTGAAAGAATGCATATCCTTAATGTCCTGGAAAAGACCGGTTGGCGCATCAGGAGTAAAAACGGCGCCGCCGAAATCCTGGGGCTTCAGCCGAGCACCCTGTATTCAAGAATGAAGAAGCTGGGGGTAAAGCGACCGGACAAAACGTACGATATTTCAACTCTACATCGACATATCGATGGGTAGGCTTCTTCTCTGCCGTAGCCGCAACGCGATGTCGCAATTATTCCACATTATTTCAACAGGTTAGACATGCAACCCCATTCCCTCAAATTGGCACGGATATAGCAATATACCAAAACCACAAACCCATCGACTTCAATACCTGGACAGTACTTCGTGGTGAGCATCTTTTTATTTCTTGTTGAAGAACCCGTTTTTCACAAAAAGACAGGAATATAAACCATGATGATTTCCGCAACACTGAGAATAGTAGCCCCCCTCCAACAAAGAAAGAGAGTAATGGAAATCTTGCGCTCCATAAGTGAGCCCATAAAAGCTGAACCCGGTTGCATCGGACTGAATATTTACCAGGACCTGGATGATAAAGAAGTGATCATCCTGGAAGAAGTATGGCAAAGTCAAACAGACCTGGATCGCCATATCCGTTCAGAGCGCTACCGCAGCATTCTTACCTTAATGGACATGTCGAGCGAGCCGCCTGAAATCAGGTTCAATACCATAGCGCACTCTGCCGGTATAGAGGCCATACAGGCCGTTCGGGGGTAATGAAGGCTAGTGTGAGGTCATTTAATGTGTAACGGTGATCCATACAAACGGCTCAACAGCAGCATGAACAAGTCATTTACCATAAAAGCTTTGTTTTATTATGGGAGGCACAAAAATGTATGGTTGGATCGGAACTGTTTTAAGGGTTGATCTTTCGAATCAAAACATCACTAAGGAACCACTCAACAAAAATAGTGCTGAAAAATTTATCGGAGGCCGGGGACTGAACGGTATCACTCTCTACCGGGAGGTTGGGCCCGAAATCGACCCGATTAGCCCTGAAAACCGCCTGATCTTTGGCGTGGGACCTTGCAATGGGACCATATCCGTGGGCTCGGGCCGATGCACGGTGACCGGGAAATCCCCCCTGTCCGGAGTCTTCGGAGACAGCAACTTTGGCGGCAATTGGGCGCCCGAGCTGAAATACGCCGGGTATGACCAGCTCATTATTCAAGGAAAATCCGATACGCCCGTATATCTGTGGATTGACGATGATGAAGTGGAGATCAGGCCTGCCGGGCATATCTGGGGAAAGACTATCACAGAGACCGATAAGCTGCTTAGAGATGAGATCGGGGACCCTTCCATACAGATAACCTATATCGGGCCTGGTTCTGAAAAACTCATTAAATTCGGTAATATCATGAGTAACCTGTATCGCGCTGCGGGCCGAACCGGAATGGGCTGCATCATGGGTTCGAAAAACCTTAAGGCTGTTGCAGTGAGAGGCAGTAAAGGTGTCAAGGTGGCAGACCCTCAGAGTTTGATGGACGTCGTTCAAAAGGCTTATGGCATATTAAGGGAGGACAAGGTTGCCCAGCTTTGGAAAGATCAGGGGACCATGTGCCTTACGGATAAATACAATCTTTTAGGGACCATGAGCGGTCGTAATTTCCAGGATCCGGTCGTGGATGTATCAAAGTATACCGGCGAGGTTTTTGATGAAAAATACAAGGTCAAGAACCGCGCCTGCATGGGGTGCCCGCTGCATTGCGGAGGTTTTAATGAAATAACGGACGGACCGCGTGCAGGCTACAAATGGGGCAAGATCGAATACGGGTCAGCCGATAATTTTCTCAGCCGCCTCGGGCTTGATGATCTTGAATTCAGCATGGAGGCCTGCAAATACGCTGATGAGCATACGGTTGATGCCATACAGTTAGGAGGATCCATGTCCTTTGCCTTTGAATGTTATGAAAAAGGCATACTCACAGAGAATGATACGGACGGACTGCGGCTTGAGTGGGGAAACAAAGAGGCCGTGTGGAAGCTCATGGAGAATATTGTAAACAAAAGGGGCCTGGGGGAAATACTTGCGGAAGGTTCCCGTAAAGCCAGCGAAATCATCGGAAAAGGGTCTGAGGAATTCGCGCTTCATACCAAAGGCCTTGATCACGTGGAGGCGGACCCCAGAGGCCTAATGGCCTGGGGGCTCGCCTATGCTGTTTCAAGCAGGGGGGCCGATCACCTGAGGGCGTTGCCCGCATTCGAGATGTCTATTACGCCGGAACGGGCCAAAGAACTGTTCGGCACTGAAGAGGCTGGAGATAGATTCGCGACAAAGGGCAAGGGCAAGATGGTGAAATGGTATGAAGAATTAAGGGCTTTTGAAGATTCCATGGAAACGTGTAAGTTTATCTGCAGAACCGAACTCAATTCTCCCGGGCCTCTGGCCGAGATACTCAATGCGGTGACAGGCTTAGGCATTTCCGAAAATGATGTAATGCTGATCGGTGAACGCATTGTCAATGTTGAACGGGCATTCAATGTCAGGGAAGGGATAAGGCGTAAAGACGACAGCCTGCCGCGCCGTTTCCTTGAAGAGCCCCTTCCATTTGGCCCGGCAGCCGGGCATGTGCATAAACTGGAGCCCATGCTCGATGATTACTATAAGCTTCGAGGATGGGACAAGAAAACCGGCATTCCCCTTGACAAGAAATTCGAAGAACTGGGCCTGCAAGAGATGATTCCTGATCTGCAGTCCATTCGAAAAAAAGATTCAAACACCCCTTCGGATTGACATGGCGGTTTCGAGAGTGATAATTCAAAATAAATTTAGGGAGGAAAAAAAATGGCGTATAAAATTCTGACTGCCGATCCCAATCTTTGTTCCGGCTGCAGGGTATGTGAACTGGTTTGCTCACTCATTAAGGAAGGGGAATGCAATCCCCGCAAATCAAGGATCAGGGTCCTCAAGATTGACAGGGAAGGTTTTGATTTGCCCCTGATCTGCCAGCATTGCGGAGAGCCCCTATGCAAGGAGGTCTGCCCTGTAAACGCCATATCTAGAGATGGTGAAACCGGAGCAATGGTGCTGAATGAAGAGATTTGTATCGGCTGCAGAAGTTGTATCATGGCCTGTCCTTTCGGAATCATCGGCTATGATTATGAAAAAGGCGTTTCGCGAAAATGCGATCTGTGTGAAGGCGATCCAAAATGCGTCCTGTTTTGTGAAACCGATGCCTTAAGATACGAAAAGCCCGAGATTGCCGAAACCATAAGGCAGGCAAGTGTGCTGGATGCCCTGGCACCGGCATTGAATAAAAGGATGTCTGATGCTGTTCAGTAAACCCCGATGTTGCAAAAGTCGAGGATTGTCCATATGCAAGGCATCAAGCGTGAAGGTGTAGTATATACTGCGAACGCTTTATAACGCAGCAGATGGGCCATACTCGGCTTTCCCGTAGGGTAAAAAATATGCCAAATTAAAATGAGGATCTAAATGCCACAAACCGTTAACTACAGAAAAGAGTTTGGAACACTGCCGGAGGTTTATTTAACCATTATTTTTAGCCCTTTTGGCATATTTTTTATGCAACTTTGGGGTTATTACTAAAGACGTCTTCTGTTCGTTATTCGATATTCAACATTCAAAACACTAGCCCCTGTCCGGGGAATAGATGAATGACCGTATAGGAGGAAAATAAAATGTATGGATGGGCCGGCACAATCTTAAGGGTTGATCTCTCTAATCGCGAGATCATTAAGGAACCGCTTGATATGAATACTGCCCGCAGGTTTATAGGGGGACGCGGCCTGAACGGCTTTACCCTCTATAACGAAGTAGGGCCTGATATTGACCCTTTAAGTCCTGAAAACCGTTTGATGTTTGGAGGGGGGCCATGCAACGGCACCATATCTTTGGGATCAGGACGCTGCACTGTCACAGGGAAATCCCCTCTCACCGGAATCTTCGGCGATACCAATTTTGGTGGGAACTGGGCACCGGAACTGAAATATGCGGGCTATGACCAGATCATTATTCAGGGCAAATCCGAAACACCGGTATACCTGTGGATTGACGATGATGAGGTGGAGATCAAAACAGCCGGCCATTTGTGGGGTAAAACCATTTCCGAGACAGACAGGCTTTTGAGAGAGGAGATCGGAGATTCTTCTGTTCAGATTGCTTACATTGGACCGGCCGGTGAAAGGCTCGTTAAGTACGCTAACGTAATGAGCAACCTGTATCGCGCAGGAGGTAGGACCGGTATGGGCTGCTTGATGGGGTCAAAAAACCTCAAAGCCATAGTGGTCAGGGGCAGTAAAGGCGTTAAGGTTGCAGACCCTCAGGCACTGATGGAGGTTATTCTAAAGGCCTATGATATATTAAGAAAAGATAAAACCGCCCAGGTCTGGGTGGAACATGGGACCCTTTCCATGCACGAAAGGGACAATCTCATAGGAGTAAGTTGTGGACGTAACTTTCAGGATCCTTTTGTGGATGTTTCGAACTATACCGCCGAAAAGTTCGAAGAGTATAAGGTTAAAAACCGCGCCTGTATGGGTTGCCCGCTGCGCTGCGGCTGTTTTAACGAGATAACGGAAGGTCCGAGAGCAGGATACAGATGGGGAAAGATAGAATACGGGACGTCAGCCCCGTTTACTACCCGTCTTGCATTGCATGACCCTGAATTCGCCCTGGAAGCACAAAAGTATATGGACGAGAATGCAATCGATGCCATATCGCTCGGTGGAACCATGTCTTTTGCCTTTGAATGTTATGAAAAGGGCATTCTCACTGAGAAGGATACTGACGGCCTGCGTTTGGAGTGGGGGGACAAAGATGCAGTATGGACGCTCATGGAGAATATTGTCAATAGACGGGGATTTGGGGACATCCTTGCCGAAGGCTCGCGCAGGGCAAGCGAAATCATAGGGAAAGGCTCGGAGGAATTCGCCCTACATACAAAAGGTTTGGACCATGTTGACTCCGATCCCAGGGGTCTCATGGCCTGGGGCCTTGGTTATGCGGTTGCCAGCCGTGGAGCCGACCATCTCAGGGCCTTGCCTGCATTGGAATTGCTGGCCATGCCGGAAAAGGCCAAAGAGCTCTTCGGGACGGAGAAGGGGTGCGATCGATTTGCCACAGAGGGCAAAGGGCTTATGGTCAAATGGTACGAAGAGATGAGGGCCTTTGAAGACTCCATGGAGGTCTGTAAATTTAATTGCAGGACAGATCTCAATGACCCCAAACCATTGTCTGAGATGCTGAATGCCGTTACCGGCATGGGTATATCCGAAAATGATGTGCTGTCAATTGGAGAACGGATTGTCAATATGGAAAGACTTTTCAATGTAAGGGAAGGGATAAGGCGAAAGGATGATACGGTCCCGCGCCGATTCCTGGAAGATCCGCTACCTTTTGGTCCGTCAAAGGGCCATATTTTCAAACTGGAACCTATGCTTAATGATTACTACAAGCTTCGCGGATGGGATAATAAGACCGGCATACCGAACGATAAAAAGCTGGAGGAATTGGGCCTGCAGGATATGATTCCCGCAATGCAGGAAATCAGAAAAGCGTGATCGGATCTTTTTTCTATTCACCCAACACTATCAACCCGAAACCTAAAATTAGGAGAAGGAGGTAAAATCATAATAGGTATCATTCAATGAATGACCGGACGTTTTTCTAACCACTTAGCAAAAGGAGGAAAAAATGAAAAATTCAATTTATTCATTTCTGGCACTGTTTTTACTGACTGGTCTGGTTTTTGGGCATGCCATTGCCCCTCAGGCAACGGCTGCGCCGGTGGAGTTCAAATGTGTTGCCTTCGCACCGGTGCATGAGGAAACCATCAAGACCTGGTGGAAAGGCATGGAGATGATCAACAATAAGTTTAAGGGGCAGGTCCTATTTAAATTGACCGGCGGACCTGAAGTGGTGTCGCCCTTTGAACAACACGGGGCAACCATGAAAGGCATTGTGGACGTTTGCATTCTCCCGCCTTCCTTTTACCGGGGCAAGCTGCCTGAGGCTGAAATTGCAGATTATTCAGACCTGGGATGGGATGAATTGTTGGCAAAGGGTTATCTGGAGGACAACCGTAAAATGCATGCCGAAATCGGACTTTACTACCTGATTGATGATCATTGCGGTAAGGGTAAAGGACGGACCTCTTTCTACATCTTCTTAAAAAAGGAGGCAAAGTCACTTGCCGATCTCAAAGGGAGAAAGATACGTGTGTTTCCGGCCATAAGCCCTTTTATAAAGGCTCTCGACGCACACCCGATACTCATGAAATCGGATGACATTTATATCGGCCTTGATAGAGGGACGATCGACGGATTTGTGGATATCAATGTGGGAATTGTTGACGATTATCATTATGAAGAAATCTGCAAATCCTTTATACCTTATGGATTCTATCGCACGCCCCTCGGGATCTTGATCAATATGAAAGCCTGGAACAGGCTTTCCAAAGACCTCCAGGATAAAATAACCAAATACACCGAAACCGAAGTCGTGAACATGTGGCAGGAATATTTTGACAAGACCAATCACCCGGAGACCGAAAAGCTCATTAAAGCGGGGATTAAACCCGTCCAGTGGTCGGAAGCAGATAAGAAGAAGTACCTGGCGACCGCTTACAAGGCCGGATGGGAGAGTGTGGAAAAGGAATCGCCGGGGTTTATTAAGAGATACGCCCATAAATACTGGCTCCACTACAAATAGTCTTTACCCTATTGTTGCAAAAGTCGAGGGCGCCACTCCTTAGATCCCGCCTTGAAAAGCGGGGAGATTCCCCGGAACGGGATTTCGTTTAACTCAACAAGGCGTCAAGGGTGAAGCTGTAGTGTTTTATCCCGCTGAAAGCGGGACCTTCCCTTCGGGCAAACAATATGTCCCAAATGGCGGCGAGATCGGGAAGGAGAGGGGTGGGTGACCATTAAGCTGAGGACAGGCACAGGAGGTGACCTTCGCTGAAGCGGTTTTTTTATGGGACTGTCCCGTACTCCATGGCAAAAGTTTGGTGACGTTCGACGAAGGTTGACCGAATAATGAGCGGCCTTCTGAAGACCCTTCCCGATCCAAATACCCTGCTGGTGAAGTTCCAATGGACCAGGGTCTAAATTGCCATAAAGAATCGCTCTATAGCGGCTTATAGCCTAGGGCCATTAAACCATAATATAAGATTGGCTATTAAAACCAGGCATTTGTGATACTCTGTGCCAGGATGAGGGAACAAACAAAGCCGGGGAGCTATTCATGAATTTAATTAAAAAACTATCCGTTATCTTCGACCGCACATTAGGTCTCCTTGCCGCGCTTGGGGCCGTGGTCATTGCCTTTATGACAGTCATCGTATGCTGGGACGTTATCTGCCGGTACTTTATCGGGTCTGGACCCATATGGGTATTGGAAGTCACCGAGTACGGCCTGCTGTGGTTTACCCTTCTTGCCAGCGCATGGGTCTTGAAAGGCGAGAGGCATGTCAAAATAGACATCCTCTTACTCCGCCTTTATCCAAAAACCAGGGCTTTGGTCAATATCATCACCTCTGTTTTTGCGACCGTTGCCTGCCTGATTGTGGTCTGGTACAGCACGGGCGTTGTCTGGGAATACATGCAGTCAGGAGAGCGTCTTCCCTCAGAGATTAGGCCCTATAAATTTATACCCTATCTGATCCTTCCGATCGGCTTTCTTCTTCTTTTTATGCAATTTTTCAGAAGAACTTATGGGTATTTCCTGACCTGGAAAACGGAAGCTAAAAAGAAATGATTCTTACTATGAACTTTCTAATTAGGAATCGCTTTTAAAATATTTTCAAGCCTTCTCTTTTAAAGGACTGGATTATCACATAGGCGCATTCAAAAAGGGGTGAATTTATGGAATGGTGGTTGATGTTTAGCATTCTTGTCGGCGCACTTTTGATTATGATGGCCACGGGATTGCCTGTGGCTTTTTGCTTTCTGATCATCAATCTGGTAGGGGCCGTTGTTCTATGGGGAGGTGAAGCGGGCCTACAAAACCTCGTCACGAGCATGTACAGGTCCGTAACTAATTTCAGCCTGCTTCCGCTTGCGTTGTTTATCTTTATGGGCGAAGTGCTTGCCCATTCCGGCATGGCCTTGCGGATGATCGACTGTCTTGATAAATGGATGGGCAAGGTGCGTGCCAGGCTGTCCCTGCTTGCCATTGCAGGAGGGGTTGTCATTGGGGCCCTGAGCGGATCAACTCCGGGCGCAGCAGCCATACTGGGAGAAGTTCTCGCGCCCGAGATGATGAAACGGGGATACAAAGAGCAGATGGTCATAGGGCCGATCATAGGCAGCGCCGGTCTGGCGGTTATCATACCTCCCAGCGGGCTGTGTGTTTTTTTGGCCACGCTGTCCAACATTTCAGTGGGCTCCCTTCTCATCGCAGGCATCATTCCGGGTATGATCATGGCCGCAGCCTATGCTACGTATATCATTGGTAGATGCCGTATTGATCCTTCCCTGGCGCCCAGTTACTCAGCAGTGAAGATCCCTCTAGGGGCGAGGATCTTAGAGTTAATCAGGAACGTGCTGCCTTTAGGAATCATTATATTTGTAGTCACCGGATTCATTCTCTTGGGGTTTACAACCCCTACAGAGGCCGGAGCCTGGGGAGCGGCCGCCTCTTTTATCCTGGCTGCAATCTACGGCGGAGTGAACAGGGAGATGATCAGGAAGTCCTTTGCAGGCACCCTGAACATCTCCGTAATGATGTTTATGATATTCCTGGGAGCAAGCGCCTACAGTCAGATCATGGCCTATTCCGGGGCCACAGGATCTATGGTTAGGTTTGCAACCAGTGTTCCCGTATCGCCGATTTTTATTATTGTTATCACACAGCTTGTGGTGCTTTTTTTGGGGATGTTTATGGGGCAGACCGCCATAATGATGATAACCTTGCCGATCTTTATGCCCATTGTAAAGGCCTTAGGATTCAGTGATATATGGTTTGGAATGATTATGCTTATTAATCTCGAGATAGCCAACAGGACGCCCCCTTTCGGGTTTCTCCTTTTTGCAATGAAAGGGGTCCTGCCCGGTGACACGAAAATGTCCGCTATCTATAAAGCTGCCATTCCGTATATCATATGCGATCTTCTGGTGTTGACACTCATTTTTATTTTTCCGTCTTTGGCAGTCTGGCTGCCGAAGGTCATCCGCTGAACCCCCGGCTTCCAGGTTATTATAATAACGATATCCTGGCCGGTTTTATCTAATTCTGTTTCTCATTATCGCTTACAGTTTGATAGGAGGATCAAATGATTGAAACGGATATATTAAAAGACAAAAAAGTCCTTATTGTCGATGACGAGCCGGATATTATAGCGGTTCTCGAAGAGATGCTGGACATGTGTATCATTGACAAGGCGTCCGATTTTCAAACCGCTCAAGACCTTCTCGATAAAAACAACTATGATGCAGCTATCCTCGATATTATGGGTGTAAAAGGCTATGACTTATTAGATCTCACCTTGGAAAAAGGCATCCCCACTCTAATGCTGACAGCCCACGCCATGACACCGGACGACTTTGTTAAATCCTTACAAAAAGGAGCCCATGCCTTTATCCCTAAAGATAAGATAACGGATATAGCCGTATTTCTGATTGACATATTGGAGTCAGATCAAAAAGGGTTAAAGGGGATCGGGAAGTGGTTCACAAGGCTTGAGGAATTTTTTGAAAAGAAGTTTGGTTACTACTGGAAAGAGAAGGCGGAAGAGGACCCCGATTTCTGGAAAAATCTATATTAGTTTTTCTATTATGACTGTAAAGATCAATATCCAAAAAAATCTTCAGTATCTTACCCGTGACCGTGCAATGGTTGAAGTGGAAGGCTCCACTGTCGGCCAATGTCTCGATCAATTGATCAAAATATTCCCGGACCTCAGAACAATGGCTTCCGCCGGGAACAAGACCTGGCTTGACTATGTCTCCATTTTTGTAAACAAGGAGAGCGCATATCCAAACGAATTGGCAACACCGGTAAAGGATGGTGATGAGATTGATATCATTCTCATATTTGCCGGGGGGTGAATTATAATTAAAAATGCCAAGCATGATAAATCTCGCTGTACGCGCGTTAGCGTCAACTTGAGCGAGTCAAACAGACCATCATTTAAATGGGAAAAGGATGAAGAATGGATTTTGAATCCCTTGCCATGGGACCATTGTTGTGGTTGGTATCACTTATCTTTATTTTGGGAATTCTAATACGGCTTGCCTTTTTCATCTTCCGGATGCTAAACAGCAATCGTGATGAAAAACAGGGGTGGCATCACAAAATAATCCTCATGGGAAGATCTCTACTGCCCTTTCACAGGGCCGTTACAAAAAAAGCCGTTTATGCCGCAACCCGTTACGTTTTCCACATATGCTTGATTGCCGCCCCTGTCTGGTTCAGCGGGCATATCGTCTTTTGGGAAGAATCCAGGTTTGAGTGGAGCTATCTCTCATTGCCCGATGTCTGGGCCGATTGGATGACACTCCTCGTTATCATACTCAGTATCTACTTTTTTATAAGACGCCTCTTAATGCCTGATCTTCGTCTCAATTCATCAAAAGCAGACTACCTGCTCATTTTAATAACAGCCTTACCATTTATAACAGGCTACATCGAAGCCCATGACAGCCTCTATTTTATACCTTCCCTTTCCGATCATATGCTGACAATCCACGTACTGAGCGGTGAAGCCTTCCTGATTGCCGTTGTCTTCCTCTTTTGCAGGACCAGGCTCAACAAAGAAAGTTGCACAGGTTGCGCCTCGTGCGAGATATCCTGTCCCACAGATACGCTCCTATCCAGTGACAAAGATGGCTTCAGGATCTTCACCTACCTCTCCTGTCAATGTATCGTATGCGGGGCATGTGTCGATGTCTGCCCTGAAGAGGCCTCGGAATTAAGGCACAATATATCTTTCAAATCATTTTTCAGGATGGCTTCAAGACAGATCATCCATAAGGTCCAACTCAGGGTTTGCGACACATGCGGAGCCTTCTTTTCGCCGGAACTCCAGTTGGTAAACATTGGAAGCAAGCTGACCAATATCGGCCAACAACCTGCCGACTACATCAATCTCTGCACAAACTGCCGCATGTACAGTTATGCGGACAAGGTAAAAAATTCAACCGGCAGGGTAAGATTCGCTAGGGTTTGAGGGAATAAGTATGTTTTTAGGAGACTATAGGATTTTCGCCCATTATGAACAGAATTCACAAGATAATATAATCCTGTTGCAGGCAAAGATAGGATTGATAATATATTCTATTGTCTGGACGAGGTCATTTTTTATCGAGAACCTCCCGGATCGTATTGGCAATCTGCCGCATAACTATTGGCTTCATGACAAAAGCTCGAATCCCCATATGCACAGCCTTTTTTTCATTAATCTTTTCGCTGAAGCCGGTGCATAAGATGATGGGGATGTCGGATCTAATAGACATCAATTCCCTGGCCAGCTCGTCCCCGGTCATATTCGGCATGGTCATGTCTGTGATAACGAGG
>JAFDAM010000115.1 GCA_019313825.1 Deltaproteobacteria bacterium | reverse complement strand
GGATCTCTTTTTGCGAGCCATCTTTGCAGGTCACCGTAAATATCCGGCGCCGGGTTTCACCAGGTTTCGATTCCTTACCGTCATTGATCCAGGTTGATATGACCTGCCGTCTGTACTCTCTATCGGGAAATGCCTTTCTGAACCATTCCTTTCCCGTGGGAATCTGTTCCAGCCCATATCCGAATATCTCAATGAAGGCTGGATTGGTGTATTCATAATGACCGTCTCTACGGATAATCGATATCCCAAGCGGGGACTCCTCGGTCAGTACCCGGAACCGTTCCTTTTCCCTGAGGAGATCCGCTGTCCTCTCTTCCACCATCTCCTTGAGCAGATCCTTCTCATTGCGCAACAGATCTTCCGCTTTTTTGATGCGCAAGGCCACCTTGATCTGAGAGACCAGTTCACCCTTATCAATCGGCTTGGCCAAGAAGGCGTCCGCGCCGATCTCCAATCCCTTGATGCGACTCTTGGGGTCTGTCTTCACGGCCGTCAGCATAATCACGGGAATATGCCTCGTCTTTTCATCGGATTTCAGCCTCCGGCAGACCTCGAATCCGTCCATTCCCGGCATTTTGATATCAAGCAGAATAACGTCGGGCGACTCGGCGATGGCCGTCTTCAGCCCTTCGGCGCCTGATTGCGCGGTTGTCACGGTGCAGCCGGGAACAAGAACTTTCAACAGGTCGGATATGAAAACCAGATTATCCTTATTGTCGTCGATTGCCAATATGACTGACATAATATCCTCCACTCGACCATCTATCCATCCACAAGCCCATTTATCAGTTTGAGAAGCTTGCGTCCGTTTTTTGAGATTATTTCCGCGAACTCTTTCTGCTTTGGGGTCAAGGCCCCGTGGGACGGCTCTTGAATCAGCTCGGCCATGCCGATGATACTGTTCAGCGGCGCCCGGAGTTCGTGGACCCTTTCGGCTGATAATTGAGGCCCTGAAGCAACCGGTTTTCCAGCTCCGTCAATAAGCCGTTTTATCCTCAGCATGACCTTAACCCGGGTTATCAGCTCAAGGTTGTCAACGGGCTGTGTCAGATAATCATCCGCCCCAATTTCCAGCCCCCTGATCTTGCTTTGCATGTCATAGGCGGTCGCGGTCAGGAAAATGATTGGGATATGCTTGGTTTTCTCAGCCCCTTTCAGGATCTTGCAGACCTCAAAACCGTCCATGCCGGGCATGTGTATGTCAAGGAGGATCACGTCAGGCGGTTTTTCTTTGACCCGCCTCAGGCACTCTTCTCCATCCATGGCCGTTACCACCCGGCAGCCGATATGGTATTTAAGCGTCTCGCAGATCATGAAGCACACGTCTTTACTGTCTTCGACGACCAGTACCGTGGGATTGGCCGGCCCTATTTCCCGAGCCATGCTTCCACCTTTTCGACCAGATCTTTCGGCATCATCGGCTTTGAGAGATAATCGCTGCAGCCGGCCGCAAGGACCTCTTCCTCATTACCCTTCATGGCCCTGGCCGTGAGCCCGATGATGGGGACCTCTTCCAGTTCCTCTATCTCTCTAATATGCTTGGTTGCCTCAAACCCGCTCATGACCGGCATCTGCATATCCATCAGGATCAGATCCGGTTTCTCTTTTTTGGCCGTCTCAACGGCCTCCTTACCGTTACTTGCGGTATAGACCTTGTAGCCCGTCGGCCTCAAGGTCTCCTTAATCAGGGTCATGTTGTCAGGCCTGTCTTCAGCAACCAATATCTTTGCAGGCCCTTTTCCGGTCGCCTTTTTCTCCGCTTTCTCGACCACCTGATCTCCGGTTCGCACCCCGTTCCGGGCTATGTGCAGGATATCGTCGATCCTGCCAAGGAGGGCGCTCTTGTCGATCCGGCCCTTTGTAATGACGCCTTTCACGTTCTTTCCCAGCGCCCTTGCTTCCGCCTTGGAGAGATCGGCGGCCGTAATGATCATGACCGGCACGTTTTTTATCTCCTCGCTCTTTTGAAGTTCCTCAAGGACTTTAAAACCGTCCATCCCCGGCATACGCAGGTCTAAGAGAATTAGGTCCGGGACCTCGGCCCTGATCCGCCTAAGCCCTTCTGAACCGGTTAAGGCGAATGAAATCCGGTAATCCTTCTCTTTGAATATTATTTTCAGCTCTCTAATGACCACGGGGTCGTCATCCACTATCAGGATGCTCCTGGTCTCCTTCTCCTTTGCCTCGGGCGCCTTCTCCGCAACTTCGGTTTCTTGAAGGAGGGCATCTCTCACCTTTTTCTGCCACTCATCTTGTGTAGGTCTCAGTCTGCTCCTTCTGTCCTTGTTTAATGTCAACGTAAAGGTGGAACCCTTCCCCGACTCACTCTCCACCTCTATCTTCCCTCCCATTAGATTGACAAGTTTAGTACAGATATTAAGTCCGAGTCCCGTGCCCGCATGTTCTCTTGTTGATGAACCGTCTACCTGGCGGAAGGGATCGAAAATATGTTCCAGGGCATCGTGAGGCATCCCTATCCCGGTATCCTTCACCTCTATAATCACATGGTCATGAACCCTGCCCGCTTCTACCCTTGCGCGTATACCGATACCCCCTTTGTCAGTAAACTTGGCCGCATTCCCTAACAGATTTACCAGGATCTGCCTTAACTTGTCCGCATCAGCGTACATCACGATATCTTCGTCAACATCTACCTTCAGGGGGAGATTTTTCTTCTCAACAAGGGGCATAATAGCGCTGGAAATGCCCTGTATAAACTCCTTGACTTGGATCTTGCTCATAGATAGATCCATCTTACCCGACTCTCCAGATACTCCTTCTGTTTTTCATTTATCGCCCCCGTGTTCCCCTCGGCCATAAGGTTTGTCAGGCCGAGGAGGACATTGAGGGGTGTGCGAAATTCATGGGACATGTTGGACACGAATTCCGACTTGAGCCGGTCGGACACCTTTACCTGCTCAGTCTTCTCCTCCAGGGCATTTTTTTGAGACATCAGCTCCTCTGCCTGGACCTGCAGCTCCTCTGCCTGGGCCCGCAGCTCTTCACCCTGGGCCTGCAGCTCTTCGTTCTGGGCTGCCAGGAACTCGTTTTTCTCTTTCAGGTCGCCGGCCATATCCTCTAAGCGCAGATGGATGAGCGCGTTATTGATGCCGATGCCTAATTGATGGCCTGCCACATCTAAAAACTGGATGGCCTTTTCACTGTAATCGTGAATGCCGGCCAGCTCCAGAACACCCATCAACTGATCTTTAAAGGTGATCGGCATACAGAGAACATTCCTGGGCATACCCTCTATGCCGCCTGAGGAAATCCTGAAATAGTTATCCGGTACCTCTGTCACCAATATCGCTCTCTTTTCCTGGCCGGCCTGGCCCGGGAGGCCATGGCCAAGCGCGAAACCCTCTCCGAGGAGCCCCCTGTCAATGGCATAGGACGAGACGGGCCGGAGATTTTCCGCCTCGTCTTCGTATAAATAGATCACCCCGAGCTGGGAGTCGGTATGCCTTGCAATCTTGCTTATTATGTTTTTCAAAAGCGATTCTATCTCGATCTCGGTATTAAGCGCTGCGACTATTTCATTATGCGCCCTCTGGATGTAATTACTCTCTCCCAAGGCCTGATTTTTATTATTCAGTTCCTCTGTCCTGACCTCCACCTTTTCTTCCAGGGAATGGCTGTACTTCTCGATCTCCTCCCTCGATTTCTTCAGACTGACTGCCATATTGTTGACGGACTCGGATAACCAGCCGATCTCACCCTTTGTCTCAACCGGGAGGCGGATACCAAAATCGCCCGATGCTATCTTGTGCGCAGCCTCCCTGATCCGCCTGAGCGGTTTGATAATGCCGACCGCAAACAGAAAGTTTGCCAGCACCACCCCGATGGCCACGAACAGCCCGATTAAGAGGCTCTGATCTCTCAGCCTGTTAAGCGGCGTCCTGATTTCGTTAAGATCTTTTTTGGCCTCAATAAACCAGTCCAGGCCCTCTATCCCGGCCGGGGCGTATGCGATGGAG
>JAFDAM010000114.1 GCA_019313825.1 Deltaproteobacteria bacterium | reverse complement strand
CCCGAACATACTCCCTTACAGCCTCCTCCAGTCGCATTACTTTATCCTGTTTGGTATTCACAATGTCCCCTCAACTACGGTAAGACTGTTGCACATCGTGCAATATAGTTTCTCATTATGACGCAAAACCCATATACTACAAAATAATTATTCTGTCAAGATTTGTTTTTTTATTTTTATTTATCAAGTTGGAATATCAGAAATACATATATTATCTAGGGTTAACTTCATTTTGAACCACAGGTAATTCATCACATAATCAAACAACAACTTTTTTCTTGACAAAAGATATTTCTATGTGTCATATGGCTAAGTCATATTAGAGAACGGAGTCCTACAATATGGAACAACATAATAACCATTCACTTGACAAAATCAATTCCGTTGAAAAGGCGCTTATGGTCTTGATGGTGTTTTGTGAAAAGCAACCATTCTGGGGAGTGAGAGAGTTAAGCGCACGTCTCGATTTCAACCCGTCCACCATTCAAAGAATATTGCAAACTCTGAAGGCTTACGGATTTATCAGGCAAGATCCGGGAACACGAAAGTATAGCCTCGGGAACATATACCTTTCTTTTTTCCGTTCCCTGCAAAACACTTACCCAATCACGCAGCTAGCCATGCCATATATGAAGCAACTTTTATCTCGTACTCAAGAAACAGTACATCTTAATGTGATAGATACAGACGGATTATCACGGATCTGCATCAGTTCCCTGGAATCACCTCAGGAACTGAAGGCAAGTCAGGCAATCGGGACTAAAGCCCCGCTTTATGCCGGGGCTACATCTAAAGGCCTGTTGGCCTTCTCCTCGCAGAAATTTATTGACAGATACCTCGAGCAAGTAAAGCTTTCCCAATTAACCAAAAACACGATTACTAACGTGAAGGAGCTTCTCTCTGAGCTCGCTTTGATCAGGGAACGGGGTTACGCCTCAAGTTTGGGAGAAACCAGTCAGGGTCTTGGAGCACTGTCTGTTCCACTCTTCACCTTTAGCGGTGGCAAGGC
Source organism: Deltaproteobacteria bacterium (assembly GCA_019313825.1). Classification (GTDB taxonomy): domain Bacteria; phylum Desulfobacterota; class DSM-4660; order Desulfatiglandales; family HGW-15; genus JAFDAM01. The sequence goes on along the minus strand of JAFDAM010000114.1, from coordinate 1,957 downwards.
CCTGTTGGCCGGGATAAGCCTGGCAATACCGGAAGTGCGGTTTAATAATTATGACCATCGCAAGCTATGCATAGAGGAACTGCTTCTTGTAGCTAAAGAGTTTTCAGTGATTACAGAATAGTATATCGTACCTGGTACTTGCAGGGTTGATGATTAAGTCTTACTGTTGGGGATAATCATCGATACATTTTTTTGTTGCAGGAAATTTGACATTAAAATAATTTTACGAAGGAGGACCCATGGATTTTGAATTATCTGAAGAGTTACAGATGCTGAAAGATATGGCCCGCAATTTTGTAAACGAGAAGATTGCGCCATTTGCTGATGAATGGGAAGAGAACCATTATTATCCTTATGAAGAAGCCATCAAGCCCATGGCCAAACTGGGTTTTTTCGGCACGGTTATTCCTGAGGAATATGGCGGAAGCGATATGGGCTGGCTGGCAGCCATTATTCTGACCGAAGAGATTGCCCGCGGCTCCAGCGCCCTGAGAGTACAGATCAACATGCAGACGACGGGAATGGCCTTCACCATATACCATTACGGCAGTGACGAAATAAAAAAGAAATATATTCCCGGTCTCGTAAGCGCCGAGTATGCCGGGGCCTTCGCGATTACCGAACCCAATGCCGGATCTGATGTTATGGCGCTTAAATCGACAGCCGAGGACAAAGGAGACCACTGGCTTCTTAATGGTACCAAGACATGGATCTCCAATGCCACCAGTGCCGATGCGATCATTTACTATGCCTATACCGATCGCTCCAAAGGAGGAAGAGGCCTTTCAGCCTTTGTGGTCGAACCGAAGAACTTTAACGGTATCACCACAAGAGGTCTGAATAAGCTGGGAACCCACGCTACGCCGACCGGTGAAATCATCCTGGAAAATACCAGAGTTCCAAAGGAAAACATCATAGGAAAACCGGGAGACGGGGCCAGGATAGTCTTCGGCTCCCTTGCAAATTCCCGTCTTTCCGCTGCGGCAGGAGGTGTCGGTCTGGCACAGGCCTGTCTCGACTCAGTTACTCAATACGCCATGGAAAGGGAACAGTTCGGACAGCCCATCGGCAAGTTTCAGATGAACCAGGACATGATTGCGCAGATGGTCGCCGAGATCGAAGCTGCAAGGCTGTCATGCTACAGGGCGGCGTGGCAGAAAGATCAGGGAATGCTGGGTAATAACATGGAAGTAGCACAGGCCAAGTACCTTGCCGGAGAGATAGCATACAAGGCCTCCAGATATGCCATGAGTATACTTGGAGCGTATGGTTACTCAACAGAGTATCCGGTAGCCCGCTACTACCGGGACGCACCCCCCTATGGCATGGTAGAAGGATCGACCAATATCTGCAAATTTATTATTGCGCAGGATCAGCTGGGGATTCGGAAGGCAAACCGGTGAAGAAAGGAACAAGGAAAAAGGGAAAAGGATCAAGGATCAAGGAAAAAATCCTTAGTCCTCATTGCTCAGTTTTCAGTCCTTGCGGCTTTTGTCGTTGACGGTAATTTTTATATAAACAGAAAGGAGTTGGGACTTAGATATGATACCATACCTTGAAAGAATGGATGATTTCGGTAAACCCCTCAGGCCTGCTCAGGTGCGGAGGATGGAAAAAAACATCACGCAGATTGAAGAAGTCATGAAAGGTGTTGATGCGGAAGCTGAAAGAATAAAAAACGTTGGTATTCCCGATGAGAAGATTCACAATCGGGGACAGATGACTGTCTGGGAAAGGATAGAGTACATCGTTGACCCCGGCACCTTTTGTCCGCTTCATACCATCTTTGATCCGGGGCATGAAGAATCCGGCAGCACAGGGGTTGTGGACGGGCTTGCGAGGATAGGCGGCAAATGGTGTATGCTTATAGGGTTTAACAACAAATGGATAGCCGGGGCCTGGATTGCGGGACAGGCAGAGCATAATCTCCGTGTCACGGACATAGCCAAGATAATGA
>JAFDAM010000054.1 GCA_019313825.1 Deltaproteobacteria bacterium | reverse complement strand
TCAAGACATTGAAATCGAACAGGTTTTTTGCGCCCTGATTTTGGAGGCTGTTTCGGTCCTATTTCTGTCGCATTTTCTATTGCAAACAGTCGCAGAATTTATTGCGCCGGACACCTATCCACGGATTATTAAAAGTAGGGACAATATAGGGACAAAATGCCTATCTAATAAATAAGGGTTTTGCCTTAAAACTGCAAAACCCTTGATATTACTGGCGCGCCCAGCATGATTCGAACATGCGACCTACGGATTCGTAGTCCGTCACTCTATCCAGCTGAGCTATGGGCGCGTGAAAAGATGTATTGAAAGCTAAAAGCTGAAGGTTAAAAGGTGAAAGGGAATTCTTTTTTGAATATCCTTGAAATATCAGACTTGTTGAAAAGAGGCAATAAAACTTTTTATCTCTTTATCTTTTGAATAATATCTGAAGTGGAAAAGCCGGATACAAAGGATATGCGCCTGACCTCTCCGCCGGCGGCCTTGACCACATCCGCGCCTATTATCTCATCCTCTTTCCAGTCGCCGCCTTTTACGAGGATGTCCGGCATCAGGTGTTTAATGACATTGAGCGGATTATCCTCATCAAAGATAACCACAGCATCTACAAAGCCGAATGCCGCAAGCATCTCTGTACGCTGATCCTGGGGAAGCATAGGGCGGTCAGGTCCTTTTATGGTTTGAACCGATTTGTCACTATTGACCGCCACTATGAGATAGTCCCCCAATTCCCTGGCCGCATACAGGTAACGGATATGGCCTGGATGGAGGATATCAAAACAGCCGTTTGTGAAAACGATCTTTTTCCCTTCGGCCTTTAGCCGGTCAATTTCCTTCTTTGCATCCGAAAGGTCTTTTATCTTTAAGCGGTAGCTTTCCATTATTCGATTTTTAACGTTAATCGAGATATCATAAATATTAGTGTTTCTTACATACCTAACATAAAACCCTGCTATTATTCCATTTTTTCAATAATGGCAGGGTTAAAATGAATGACCATTGCCTAAATGTCAAGGGTTATTAATTGTATCTTGTTGAAAACAGGCTATTTCTAATCAACTCTGAAGGGAAGAGGAGTATGCTTTCATTATTATCTCATTTTTTCACCACGGAGCACTTTCTTTGAGTTGTATTTAAAAGCCTGAAGCCCGCGCCAGTACCAGGCAGAAGACCTTGGCACATCCGGCCCTCTTGAGTACACGGGCACACTCATTCAGTGTGTTGCCCGTGGTCGCTACATCATCCACAAGAATGACGGTTTTCCCTTTCCATTTTATTTTTTCTGTGAGCTCAAAGGCCCTGCTCACGTTCTTGCGTCTTTCATCGGTTTTAAGACCTGTCTGAGGTTGCGTGTATCTTATCCTTCTTAGGGAGAGAAAGTCCAGTTCAACATCCAGAAGAGTCGCCAGGACCCGTGCAAGGAGCAGGCTCTGGTTGAAACCCCTCTCCCGCAACCTTTTTGGATGCAGGGGCACCGGCATTATCAGGCAACCGTCTGTCATGTCCAGTTTTTCCAAGGCAAATGAGGCAAGAAGAGGGCCCAGGGATTCCACGAGATGGGTCTTGCCCGCATATTTTAATAGATGGATGGCCTCCATTATTCCACCTTCATATAGATAGGGCGCTGCTATTATGTCGTAGAACGGCCTCTTCCTAAGACAGGCTTCACAAAGGTGATCTTCTTCCTCCATTGATTCAAATGGGGTGCCGCATACGGGACAGAAGGGAGATTCAATTCCGGAAAAATTGTTAAGGCAGTCCTGACAGATAGGTCGTGTGCCATTGTTATTATAGTCATCGGCCAGGAAACTCTGGCAGATATGGCATCTCGGTGGATAGATGATATCAATAAAACTGCTAAAGACTTTTTGACAGGATAACAGGATGGACATGATATTTTGATTTTTTTATGATGAATAAGAATTAGCCACAGACCCACACAGACGGACACAGACTTTCATTTTGGCCGACTCGGCCAAAATGAATTGTCATTCGCTTACGCGAAAAAGATTTATCTTTTACCAATAGAATAGTCTAATTTGAGGACCTTCTTGACAGGATAACAGGATTGACTTGATTTTTATATCTTGCCTATCCTGTTATCCTGTTAAATTATTCTTTGGACTGCTTTACGAATTTTTTAAAGGAGCAGTCAGGGTTGATGCCGGGACATGCCCATTTTGCCAACTCCCAGTTTTCCTCGTCTGCCACAATGGCGGAGAAGAACGGCCAAAGGCAACATACATCGGGTTTGACCGTGTGTATGGTGCAACAGGTTCTCTGGTCAAAAAAGATACAGTATTTATCAAGCCCTGTCTTTATATAGAGTTTGCCGTTCCTTTCCTGGCAATAATCATTGACAAATGATTCCTCGCTGATATTTAGAAAACCGGCTATCCTTTTGATCTCATGATCCTTAACAGTGATGCCTCTCTCTCCATAGCAGCATTCACCGCACATCTTACAGTCAAAGACTTTCATCTATTCATCCTAAAATTGCTTTAATCCGGGCCTTTGATCATGTTCTCCAGGTTCCAGTCCACAAGGAGCCTTACCCTCCGGTTGTCCTTCTTTGTCCTGTAGATAAGATGACTCTCTTTTAGCCCATACTGGAAGAGATCCCTTGTTGCTGCCACATCCTGGCTGCAATAGTCTGTCAGTTTCTTCATCTCCCCCTGCCTGAACCACTCAACAGCCTGAAGACCGTCAGCCGTCTTACCCTTGTTTATAGTCTCTTTGGCCAGGTGGTCAAGACCGAGCCGAAAACCGAGCCGTTTATGGATATCCTCCAGGATATCAAAGGTAGGCAGTTCCTTGAGATCTCCGGTCGTATATGCGCTGAGGACCCCATAATCGAATCCTTTGACATTGAAACCCACCACCAGATCCGCCTTTTTCAGGTGGGCCAGAAGATCATCAATCCTGTCTTCCGTAAAGCTCAGAAAACGTTTTTCAATGCTGTCATAGATTACGGCCACAGAGATCTTCATAAGATGGGTGTTCCCCCACCCGCCTACTTCCTGGGCCAGTTTCTGGGTCTCGAGATCAAAATAGACAATTCTCGGTTCTGTTTGATCCATACCTGTTTCCTCCTTTTCTATTAATGCCGGCCCCGGTTCCTGCTCCTCATCCCCATCAGAGAACCGGTCAAATGGTATATGACCGATTAGGCATTCCAGGATCATGATGGCAGCATTTTTATCAAGAGGTTTATTGCCTGAACCGCATTTTGGAGAGTGTATGCATGAGGGACATCCTTCTTCGCATTCGCAGTTCTTAATATGATCCAGGGTCTTCTCAAGAAGTTTAAGGATGATTTCAAAGCCGCGTTGCGCAAGACCGACACCGCCCGGATAACCGTCGTATATGAAGATAGCGCTCTTTTCTACTTGCGGGTGATAGGGGTAGCATATGCCGCCGATATCGTTTCTGTCGCAGAGTGCAAAGAGGGGAAAGATGCCGATGGCGCCATGCTCAATGGCATGGATACCTCCCATAAAATGAAGACCTTTCTCCTCCACCAATCTGTTTATTGCCGGTTCAATCTCTATCCAGAGGCCGACGGTCTCAAAAGTCTCTTCAGGCAGGTTTAAGGGGAGGATGCCCATCAATTCCTGGCCGGGCAGGGCCCTTTTTTCATAGCCTATTACCTGCTCGGTGACTTTAAGCATCCCTTCACGGACTATGAATTGTGCCTCGGGCTTGCTCCGAACTGTCTTAATGATCTCTGTCTCTTTTTCCGTACGGACACGTGTAAAATATTTCAGGTCTGATTTGCGAACAATGATGTCTTTCTTGTCGAGATCCAGATGATCAACCAGGTATTGTCTGCCCCTGTGCAGGTAGACGGCCCCGGGGTGGCATTCCTTGTAGGCCCTCATGCCGTCAACAGTACCGATGGCCTGGCCGGTCTCTTTTTCAAAGATAGTAAAGCCTTGGCCTGAGGACCTGATATTGACAAGGCGATGGGGTCTGGATTTCACGGCGTACCAGGCCGGCTGTCCTTCCGCTGATCGCGTCAGTCTGCCCTCCATCTCAAGTTTTTCAAGGTGCCGTGACAGGTTCCTGGACCAGAATCGTTCATCTGCAAGGGTGATGGGATCTTCATCCGCGGCACAGGGGAGGTGAGCCTCAACCACATAGTCGTTATGGGGATCAAGGATGGCCGCTTCATATGATCTGCCGAAAAGGTCATCAGGATGCCTTATAAAGTATTGGTCCAGGGCATCGGGCTTTGCGATGAGTATTACCATGGAATCCCTGCCGGAACGACCGACCCTGCCGCCCCTTTGCCAGGTATTTATGATGGTGCCGGGGTAGCCCACTAACAGACAGATATCGAGGTGTCCTATATCGATCCCCATCTCCAGGGCGCTTGTAGACACGACGCCCAACAGATCTCCTTTGGCAAGTCTTTTTTCGATCTCCCGCCTCTCTTTCGGCAGAAAGCCCGCGCGGTATGAACTGACTTTTTTACGAAGTCCAGGGGATAGCTGTGAGATCCACACGTGGATCAATTCCGTGACCTTTCTGGACTGGGTAAATGCGATGGTCCTGAAACCTGATTGAATACAATGCGCAAAAAGCCTGGCTGCTGAAAAGTTTGTGCTTGTTTCGGGATTCAGGAACAGGAAGTGCTGTCCGGACTTTGGGGCGCCGCTGGAATCCACTACCTTGATCTTCTCCTGGATCAGGCTCTCTCCAAACGCCTTTGGATTATTGACCGTGGCAGATAACATGATAAACCTGGGCTCTGCACCGTAGATGCTGCATATCCTTTTCAGCCTCTTGATTATCTGGTTCATATGGGACCCGAAGATGCCCCTATAGGTGTGGACCTCATCCAGGATAACAAAGGAGAGATTTTCAAAAAGATTCTTCCATTTTTCATGATAGGCCATGATGCCGAGATGCAGCATGTCCGGGTTGGTGAATAGTATCTCAGGGACCTTGGTTCGGATCTGTTTCCGCCTGTAAGGGGAGGTGTCGCCATCATAGATACCGGCCGAGACCTTTCTTCCTTTAATCTTCTTTATCAAGTTTGAAAGATTCTTCAGCTGATCCTGTTCAAGGGCCTTCAGGGGAAAGAGATAGAGGGCCTTTGTTTCTTCATCTCTTAAAAGCGCCTCCAGGACCGTAAGATTATAGATCAGGCTTTTACCGCTTGCCGTGGGCGTTGAAATCATCACATTCTCGCCCTGCCTGATATGCTGAATGGCCTCAGCCTGGTGATTGTATAATCTTTCTATCCCGTTCTTTTGAAGGACCTTTGAGAGCCTGGTGTCAAGATGCAGTTCCCGGCCATATCGTGCTTCGTTTGGAGGAAGATATCGATGGTGTCTATATGCCGGGCCAAAATCCGGATGATTTTTTATGGCATGGACGTAATCGGAAAGTGTTAATTCTCTTCTCATGATACCTTTATTGTAAAGAAAAGGAAAATAGACGTATTTACTTGGAAGGACATTCATATCACAATCCATATCTTTTTTTCAGGTATTTTTCCTGGGAAGTACAGATTTAGAAAATGAATGACTTATATAAAAAAATCTGCTATTTAACATTTCGAAATCTTTATAATAATTTGAATAATAAGGGGATTCGATGGCTGAAAAGGAAAAAAGGCGTCTTACAGAGACGGTCAAAGGGTCCGGGTGAGCTTCCAAAATAGGTCCGGGAGACCTGGATAGGGCACTCTGTGCCCTGGATATACCCGAACATCCTGATCTGCTGGTGGGACTGAAGACCCGTGATGATGCCGGCATATACAAGCTGCGGGATGATCTGGCAATCATACAGACGGTGGATTTTTTTACGCCGGTTGTGGATGATCCCTATTCCTTCGGCCGGATAGCCGCGGCCAATGCCATGAGTGATATATACGCCATGGGGGGAACACCCCTTACGGCCATGAACATCATCTGCTTCCCCATAGAAAAGATGGATATCTCCGTGCTCCAGGAGACCTTAAGGGGTGGGTTGGATAAGATAAAAGAGACAGGAGCCCTGCTGGTGGGAGGGCACAGTGTTGAAGATGAGGAATTCAAGTACGGTCTATCCGTAACGGGCACTGTTCACCCGGATAATATCCTTACAAACAGGGGAGCCGGGCCGGGTGATCGACTGATCCTTACAAAGCCCATCGGCACAGGGATTATCAATACCGCCGTAAAGGGCAATCTTGTCAAAGAACCGCTTGTCAATGAAGTCACGGAGATCATGTCGTCCCTTAATCTAACTGCCGCGGAAGTGTTAAAGTCCTTTGATATCAGCGCGTGCACCGATGTGACCGGTTTTGGGCTCCTCGGCCATGCCTGCGAGATGATCGAAGGAGGGGATGTGGGCCTAAAGATATATCCTGACAAGGTCCCCTTGATAAAAGAGACACTGAATTTCGCCAGGATGGGTATCGTTCCAGCAGGCGCACGCAGGAATCGAGATTTTCGCAATCAGTACCTGATAGGCGCCGACAAGATAGAACCCGCAATCATGGACATACTCTTTGATCCCCAGACGTCGGGCGGTCTCATGATTGCCGTTAGGGATGATCAGGCTGAAGAGCTTGTTTCCCAACTGAAAGGGAAGGGCGTAAAGGACATGGCCTTGATAGGTGAGTTTATCCCGGAACCAAAGGAAAAGATCGTTATTGAGGGTCAGGGGTGATATCAGAGCCCAAGCTCCCTATTTGCTGACTCCAACTGTTCCTGGCTCTCCTCCCACATCAGCATCAGATCTTCCAGTTCCTTTTTTATCCTTCCGTATTCATTCAGGAGCGGAACGCTCTTTTCCTTGTCTCTAAAGATATCCGGATCAGCAAGTATTTTCTCAACTTCTTTCTCTCTCTCTTCCAGATCGGCGACCCTGTGCTCCAGTTTGGCCAGCTTGTCACGGATAGGTTTCAGGGTGGCGGTAATGAACTGCCGTTTTTCCGCCTTCTCTCTCCTGAGAGCCTTCCGGGATGACCCGTTCTCCTGATTCCTGCCGTCAGCCGGCTCGTTTTTAGGGCCTGCCAAGTCATGGCCCTCCTGATCGGCCAGGTACCGGTAGTACTCATAGAGTGTACCCGGGTATTCCAGGATATAGCCGTCCCTTATGTCCCAGATCTTTGTTGCCAATCTGTTGGCAAAGGACTGGTTGTGTGAGACAAACAGGATGGTGCCATTGAAATCGGCAAGGGCATCTATCAGTATCTCCGAAGAAATGAGATCGAGATGGTTTGTGGGCTCGTCCATCACAAGGAGATTCCCCGGTTTGATCAGCATCTTGGCAAGACAGACACGCGCCTTCTCCCCTCCGGAAAGGACCTTAATAGGCTTGTCCACATCATCGCCTGAGAAGAGAAAGGCCCCGCATACTCCCCGCACAAAGCTTATGGTCTCATGCGGTACGACCTGATAGACCTCCTCAAGGATCGTTTGGTCAGGATTAAGTGTCTCCGAATGATGCTGGGCGTAATAGCTCATGGTTACATTGTGGCCCAGGGATATACTCCCCTGATCAGCATGGATCTCGTCTGCCACCATCCTTAAAAGTGTAGTCTTGCCGGAGCCGTTGGGGCCGATAACCGCCACTCTCTCCCCCCTCTGGACAGTCAGATTTAGACCATCATACAGCGGTGTCTTATCATAACTCTTTGAGACGTCCTGGATTGTCAGTGCAACCCTTCCGCTGCGAGGTACTCTGGGAAAGGAGAAACTGATAGTTTTTGCCTTGCTATGCGATTTAACCATCTCGATCTTTTTGAGCAGTTTTAACTTGCTCTGGGCCTGTCTGGCCTTGGTGGCCTTGGCCCGGAACCTTTCGATGAATCTCTTGGCCTGCTTTATCTTCATCTCCTGGTTCCTGGCGCTCGCCTCCAGGCCTTTTCTCTCCTCCTCACGGAACTGAAGATACTGGTCATAGTTGCCGCTATAGGTCCTTATACCTTCCGGTTCAAAGCTGATAACACGCCCTATCTGCCTGTTCAGAAAATCCCTGTCATGGCATACGAGTATCATTGCCCCTTTGTAATCCTGGAGGAACTGCTCAAACCAGCGAACAGAGGGGATATCCAGGTGGTTGGTCGGCTCATCAAGCAGGAGCAGGTCAGGGTTCTGATAGAGGATACTCCCAAGGGCGGCCCTCATCTTCCAACCTCCACTCAATGATGAGATCGGTATATTATTGGCCCTAAAGCCAAGGCCCTCTAATATCTTTTCCGCCTTGTGTACGGGGAACTGCAGCTCCATGTCACTCATTTTCTGGTGTGCCTCTGCAAGTCTTGAGGCGAGTCTTTCCTGCTCCTGATCGTCTAGACCCCCTTTGAGTGACTGTTCTATTTTTTTTATCTCCTCCCTGAGGAGTGAACGGCCCGGAATTGAGTCCAGCACGGACTGAAGAAGGGGACCGGAAGACTGCTCATGCACGTCCTGTGGAAGATATCCTACACGTGTGCCTCCCGCTATTCTTACTTCACCGTCGTCAGGAGTGAGCTCGCCGGCAAGGAGCCTCAACAGGCTTGTCTTTCCTGATCCGTTAGGGCCAATGAGGCCTATGCGATCGCCGGGCTCTACCTGAATCCCGATTTTTTTAAAGAGCTCTCTTCCTGAGAAGGAGAGAGAAAGATCTAATAAATTTACAAGACTCATTCTTATTGCTCACAGTTCCTATGTTTATAGCAAAGAATCCTTGCTAATCAAAGATTCCGGTTCATCCGGGAAATGAGTACGCACAAATAAAAATGACTATCAAAAGTAGAGTCACTGAAGGGTTATGGGATCTTTTCTTCGATTCCGAGTCTCTCCCGCCAATAATTGGCGGGATCATTTCAAACAGTTACGGACGGGTGAAACCTCCCCCCTCCCTGCTCTCCGCGACTTCGCTCGGAGCCAGGGGGTCCCCCATTCCATAACTGTTTGAAACCGGGAACCCGCCCCGAAGGGGTGGGACTGAGTACCTGAAGGGTACGAAGAAATAACGAAGGCCTCCGACTCGGCCGAGCTCGTCGCGGGCCGCCAGTCACTCAGAAAAGATCCCATAACCCTTTTCTTAATTTCAATTTTTTTTAGTTGATGATTCATCGTACTCATTTCCCGGATGAACCAAGATTCCTCTGCCGATAATTTAACCTCTCTGAAAGGGTTTTGGCAAGTCTTTGTCAGCTAAGGAAAAGGTTTATTAAAGGTATATAGACTAAAGGGGCTGTTGGAGATGAGTTAGGGAGATAATAATAACATAGGGTCGTTAAAGAGCCTTATTTTCCCGCCATGATCAGTGTCCAGGCAGGCCATGAAGAACCGGCCATCTTTAGAATACAAATGTCATAAATGCAATATCCTAACCGGACATTACTGAATATTTCAGAGTCGTTGTTCTGGGGGACTTAAAAACTTTGCAAATACAACCTGTTACGAAAAATACAAAATCAATCTATCTTTCGGATCGATATACTTAAAGTCCTGAGATAAATCAGCCGATATATACATTGAACCTTTATTGGTTCACCCTTGGCCCCTGAGCGCTTCTTCTCTTCAACCCTCTTGGCTCAGGGGCTATTAAAAATTACAGAGGACCCCAGGCTAACGCCCAGGGTCCTCTGTAATTTTTAATAGAATAGATTATCGTTTAAAAAGGAGATTGAGCACTTCCTGGATCTGCATGACGGTTATATAGTCTTTATCCAATAAAATCTCTCCTATTAATCGATGGGTCTTATACTCGATATCTTCATTAACCTGTATTTTTAATGCCTCTATGAGTTGATCTGACGTGATAAATCCGTTCTCGATGGAAATGATTCCGAAATGCTTTTCATAATGCTCTATCTTTCCGGGTTTGTCCGACATTGTAAAATGCCTCCTGTTTTATTGAGCACTAGGGAAGTACGTCCTGTGGACATGTTTTTTCCTGAGGAGTGTAAATTATCCCCGGATTTCTCCATACAGATTTCCAAGGGAGGTAGTACTTAACTCATCCGATTATGAAGTGGAAGCCATCCCCTGAAAAAACCGGAGTGTTACAAAGGACCTGTCAGACGTAGTCAGTGGCAGAACTTTGGGCTCATGTTTTTACGTATAAACCTGTTTGCGCGCTTTTTATTTTGCCCTGATTCTTCAGCCTGTAAATGATGTCGCGGACCTTTTTTTCTTTAAATCCTGTCTTGGCTTGCAATGTTGCGGTTCGTACGCCTTTACTGCTCCTTTTTATAATCTTAAAGACACTTTCACTTGCCGGAACCCTTTTTGCCTTCTTTGCAACGGCTTTCCTTTTCACCGCTTTCTTTTTGATTTTCCTTGTAACTACCTTCTTTTTGGCTTTCCTGGCCTTAACTTTAGGTTTTGCCTTTGCTTTCTTGGGGGCCTTTGCCTTTGCAAGCTTGTCTAATTTTTTCTCAATTCTTTCAGTTTTCTTTGTCAGTGACTTAAGCGCCTTTACCACGGATTGCAGATCCTTCTTCAGTACTTTCATGCTTATCTACCTCCTTGGACTTTAGATTGTTTCAGGATTACACCGGACGATATTTCAAAGTCAAGAATATTCATTATTGTATCACTTATACTAAATAATGTCCAGTTAAGGCTTTTACTATAGTTTATTGATTGTTAAAGGCAGGGAAAAGAGAACTTTGCTCTCGTATGATAGTTAGAACTGACTTAAGTAGATATAAGATATAGGCCGGGCCAGTGGCAAAGGCAGGCTTAAAGAAATTTTATTCTCGTTACAATTATTTGAAATAAAAAATTGGTAAAGTTCAAAAGTGTGTACATTATCAGTTTCATGAGGAAATGATTATTTTTAAATAATTTAAATCATGTGATGCTCATTTCTTCAAAGCGATATCTATTACCGGAGTTGCATGTGACCAAATATTTGGGGTTTTTCAAAGTCCTGTAGTAACTACCATATGTCCTGTGGCGTAAACCCCAAATATTTGGTCACGGCAAGGTATGGGTGGAATCCTTTTGTGAGATATCGCTTTTCAGAAACAATCATCACATTCTCAATGGAGCATTTTTCGGGTATGTACACACTTTTGAACGTTACCAAAAAATTAGGATACTATCAATACACTTATCACTTAAAGCGGTAGGTGATTAAACCGTGTGTCGTATCATATGGCGAGACGCTTACTTGGACATGATCTCCTTGTATCACTTTGATCCTATACTTTTTCATGCGGCCTGAAAGAATACCTCTTACAAGGACATTATTATCACATTCGATCTCCATGGTTCCGCGACCCATGACCCTGGTTACGACACCTTCCAGTTGAATTAAATCGTCTCGACTCAAGATACTCCTTTCAATGGATCGGAATAGATCCATGTCAATCTTTTATGGTGTAAGATCCTTATCATAATCCATTCCCAAATTGGCATCAGCATGATAAGTTCAATTTCAATCACTTTTTTAATATAATCAATGCATGGCAGGGTAGAGTCCCAGCCCCATGATCTAACAAGAATGTGATAGCCTTCCGGATAAAATACCGCCATATAAAAAAGCCATGATAATTATCCATGCAATGACAGCAAGCCAGCTGCTGAAGATCCCCCAAACAATACCGCCCCCCACAAAGGTGGGAATAATCATCACGATTCCAATGCCGATCTTTCGGAAAATATCCATTCCAGACCTCCAGAGTGTATTTCTGTATGTGAAATAGCCCTCGCAACATGCCGGGACTAATGGATCTGATTCAATCCGCAAAGACCATTAACATAAAAAGAGTCGGTTCGCTATCAAAATATTATATCTTTATTTGGACTCTTCCTTCGAGAGGCCTTATTCAATCCCGCATGATATCTTCATTGATCTCCAGGGGCTTGAAATATGAGATTGTCCCTTTTCCCTTTAATTCCGATCCTATCCTTCGAGCGCTCTTTTCATCATCAAATTCGCCAATATAGACTCGAAACCAGCTCTCTCCAGAGATCGTTTCTGAAACGATGAAGGCCTTATGTCCATTTTTTTTCAGCCTGTCAACGGTTTTTTCGGCATTAATCTTTTCCTTGAAAGAGCTGACATGCAGAAAATATACTTTTCCATCTTGTTTTTTGCCGGGAGAGACGGTTCGAGGCTGTTCCCCCATTGCCATGACGGAATAGCCGGATATTATGCCTGACTTTTTTAATGCCTTTGCCTTTTTTAATGCTTCTCCTTTTGAGCTAAACCCGTCTATATAGACCCTGTAAAATTTCCCTTTGCCTTTTACGGTTTCGTATCGATAAATAGCATTCTGCCCCGAGGCCTTCAGGTTGGCCGCTAATTTTTCAGCATTAGCCTTTTCCTTATAAGAGCCGACTTGCAGATAATAACCCTTTGTGACATGTTTGCCGTCACGAGGGTCAGCTTGAGGTTTTTCCTCTAAAGCGCTTATGGTATATTCCGATATCAGATCCAATTTTTTTAAAATTTCAGCTTCATTTTCAGCTTCCCCTTTTGATCCATACCTTTCGATATAGACCTTGAACACCTTTTCTTCGCCTTTTAAGGTCTCGCTCCTGTAAAAGGCATTATGCCCTAAATTTTTCAGACTATCGACCTTCTCTTGAGCATGATTCTGTTCTTTAAAGGTATAAAGCTGAATTGAATAAAATATATTCCCTGCGTATGCTGTATTCAGTATGCTGGAAAGAAAAAAGAAGGATAATATCGATAGTACTATAAGAATTATGGATTTAACTAATCCCATCCCTTTCAAACTCCACGGAACCATAAGTTAACACTGCATTTACGGAGGCCCAAGTTTTGGCTTGGGCTTTTCCCATACCCTAAAAACACACCTTATTATACCTACCTTTATGCACTTCTCTCCTAAATTAAGCCTTAATGGACTTCTCTTTTTCAGTGTTGTCTAATAAAATATAACTTCTGAATATTCTTGACAAGAACTATTATTATGTTAGCCTTATTTTGTATTTGATTATGATACATCAACCCTTAACCGAGGGTGCCATGAAATTGATTAATCCATAACCCCATTTCTCAAATTAGAGAGGTGGGGTTTTTATTAGCATCTGTAAGCATTATCAGAATCGGATAAAATCCATGTGCTGATTATGGCAGAAGTTAACACTCTTTCACAATAAAAACTTAATAACGGGGAACTCAGGTATGCCGATGATTGAGATGAAGGATTTAATTGCTAAAATTGCAAAGGCGCTCGTGGACAAACCGGAGGAAGTCATTACTACAGAAATAAAAGGACAACAGACCTCGGTGATTGAATTAAAAGTGGCTAAGGAAGATATCGGAAAAGTGATAGGGAAGCGAGGACGCACTGCTCAGGCTTTGAGAAGCATCCTCACGTCAGCCTCCACCAAAATAAAAAAGCGATACAGCCTGGAGATATTGGATTAAGGAGAAAAAGAGGGCGGGCATAAATAAATAACTCCATGAATCACCCAGGATAAAAAGGGAAGGGCAGGGCGCATGGCGCAGAAGGCAGAGCGCAGAGCGCAGATAGCGGAGGGCAGAGCGCCCCAGTTGAATAGAGAAAGGCATTCAACGGGGCAAGCATGGCGCATAGGGCAGGGAACGGAGGATTAAGATCAGGGTGATGAGCTGCATTTGGTTATCTGGTAAGATAGCACATGGCCTTTAAAGACGGATAACATTACAAAAGTAATGATATCAAGATCCGTATAATCACTTGGCAAGAGCTAAATTAAATGAAAACATCTGATCTCATATATCTTGAAACAGATGATTCCTGCGCTATATGCGGTGCAAAAGGGATCGGAATTCTTTCCGAACATCATATTGATAGCAATGGATCAAACAACGAGTATGATAACCTTATTGTTCTCTGCCATAATTGCCATCACAAAATCACAAATAAAAAAGGGCTCTCTGAAGAAGAAATAATAAATAGGAAAAAACATCTTATAAACAAAACTATAACTACCTATGGTCTAAATGCCATGAAGATTGCGAAAAGGAATAATTTTGGGGTTATAGCTTTGCCATTCCTTCTCTACCACTTAGTGGACTTGGGGTATATGAGCAAGGAAGAAGACCAGATGGGTTATGGAGAGCAAGATGATGCCACATCTAGGTTTGCGATCACAGAAAAAGGAATAAGCATTCTTGATAAATGGTTTGCCTAACCTCTGGCTGGAGAGGGACGTGCTATAAAACGCACGCCCCTCAGCCAGCCCGTTATGCGTCAATGAATAGGAGATAAAAATGAAATTGAGAAATTTAGTTGCTTGGGGACTAGCCTTCGCAATTACTGGGTGTGCCACAGTAATTTCACCATACCAACTCACAGTTGATGACTATATGTTAGCTGTGCCTAAAGTCAGACTTGATATGACTAAATCACAAGTTATTGAAATACTACAGCCATCTCAACATCGATTGAAAAATACAGAAATTAAGCAACCTGACATGTACAAAAAAGAGGGCGTACTCGTAGAGATTCTTTATTTCAGAAGCGGCTGGCAATCTGATGGCTTAACAACAGATGATGAATTTACGCCCTATTTATTTAATGATGGTAAGTTGGTTGCTGTTGGTTGGGCAGTTTTGGGTGGTGCAAAATCGCATGGTCAAACCACACCACAAACCAACATACATACAACCACAGTCGTAAACCCAACGCCGATAATTTACTAATTTTTCGCGCACAACAAGGCGCTCAAGCAAGGACGCAGCAAAGCTGCGCCGCTTAGCTTGGCGAACCCCGCAGTGAGACATAAAGTTAGGCGCAATTAGGAAGGAGCCTTTGAAAAAAAGCAATCAGAAGCCTAAACAGATGAACCACAAAAACAAATACCAATAAGCTTGTC
>JAFDAM010000113.1 GCA_019313825.1 Deltaproteobacteria bacterium | reverse complement strand
AGGTGATAATATTGAAATCTTCGGCAATGTGCCGGTTAAGGGGGATATTATCGCCAATGGCCTCACCATCCTTCCCTGGCGCAAGAAGATAGTGAACTATTCCATCCCGGTTTTTCCCACTCAAGTCTGGTTGATCACGCAAGCGGATTCGCCTATGAAACCGATCAAGCCGAGTGGGGACACAAACAAGGACATCGCTGCGGTGAAGGCACTGCTCAGAGGGCACAGTGTCCTGGGAAAGACAAATACTTGCCTTGACCCATCTCTTTACGGCCTGGAAGAGGCCGGGGCGCTGGTGAGGCTGTTCGAGGGGGGCCTTAACGAGTTAGCGCCGGCCATCATCAACCGCGATGCCGAGACCACGCTTCTGGACGTGCCCGATGTCTTGATCGCCCTTGAAAAATGGCCCGGGAAAATTAAAGTGGTTGGCCCGGTTTCCTCCATGCAGAGTATGGGTTATGCGTTCGCTAAGGCATCACTAAGGCTGCGGGATTCCTTTAACCGGTTTTTTGAAAAGTGCAAGAAGGATGGGACATATGTGCGTCTCGTCAGGAAATATTATCCGGCCGTCTTCAGCTACTATCCTGAATTCTTCAAATAGAAGTAAGGGGGGGGGAATAAAGAACTTTAACTGAGAGGTAGTGGATATGCGATCATTCCTGGAGTTATTGCGAACGAAAGGTCATCTGGCCGTTTTGGTGTCAAGTCTCTTGCTCATTGGGTTTATTATTTTTCTGGTTGGAGTGAATTATCTGTCGCAGGTGGAATTGCAGGAATCCGCCTTAGAGCAGTTAAGGCAGGATACGAAAAATCGCGCAATTGCGGTGAGCTATTTCTGTTCGGAGAGGAAAAATGATTTAAAGGATCTTTCGGCGAACAGGGCGATCTCCGCCTTCTTTGAAAATAAGGCACTCGGGATGTCAATGGAGTATGGATTAAAGGCCAGCCTGCTTAGCATATCTGAAAGTTTTGGTAACCTTCTGGTGCAGAGGAAGCTCGGGGAATACAGAATCTATACCAGAATCGTTTTCATCGGCAGTGGTGGGAGATTGCTTGCCGATAGACACCTGGAGGGCGCGAAGCCGGAGCGTGAGCGGGACTGGAAAAAATTCCTTAGCCCGGAAAGCCCGGGTGCGGTCATTCTTGTCACACATGACGGACCATTGTTCAGGGTGATGGTTTCCATGCCCTATTTTTTTAAAAACGAGTATGCCGGGCAGATTATTGCATGGATCTCTCCCCAGGCAGTTTACCATCTCATTGAGGTGCCGAAAGAATTCTCGAAGCGGTCTGTCAATATTGTTTGCGGGAAACATCATTTCCCATTGCCGGCAGACATACAACCTGGGGCTGCCTTTTCCGGCCTGCCTGACTTTGGCAATATGGAGATTGGGACAACGCATCAATTTGAAGCGGTCGACAGAGATGGAAATAAAGTAGACATGCTTGCCATGCGCTTTTCGGTTAAGGGTACTCCATTGAGCCTGATTACACTTTTGCAGTCCACTGAAGCACTCGGCCATTCTGCCCCGTGGCATCTGCCTTGGGCCATGGGAGCGTTGGCGATTTTCCTTCTGGGCGGAACGGCTATTGCTTTCCGGATCAATACCCGGAACCTTGTTCTTCAGGCGAGACTGGGGGAAGCCTCTAAAAGGGAGGAAGATATTAATGAAAAAAACCGACAGTTAAGGTGGGAAATCGAGGAACGCAAGCGGGCCGAGTATTCCCTGAAAAAGATTCAAAATGATCTCGAAAGACGGGTTGAAGAACGAACCGTTAAACTTACAAGGGCAAACGAAGAATTGCGGATTGAGATTTTAGAGCGCAAACGGGCGCAGGAGAGGTTAGATAGGGAAAAGGAAAAATTTCGGATTCTGGTAGAAGAATTGCCAATAGGGGTATCTTTAATCGGGAAGGACGGTCATTACAAGTATCTGAATCTCAACTTTACAGAAGTCTTTGGATATACTCTGGAAGATATTCATACGGGGGGGCACTGGTTTAAAAAGGCATATCCCGATGCGGAATACAGACATCAGGTCATTTCAATATGGAAGAATGATCTTGAGGCGTCTAAAATTGAGGAGTCCAGGCTTCGAACATTTAATGTGAAGTGCAAAGATGGCTCTGAAAAAATGATACAATTTAGACCTGTAATAATGGAGACGGGGGATCAGTTAGTCATTTATGAGGACATGACTGAACAAAAGCGTCTGGAAGCCCAGCTCCGACAAGCCCAGAAGATGGAGGCCATAGGTACTTTAGCCGGCGGAGTTGCACATGACTTCAACAATCTGCTGACCACCATAATCGGGAATGCGGAGCTGAGTTTGATGGGTCTCGATAAGGATAATCCTTTGCACGAGAACATAGAAGAGATTAAGAAGGCCGCGAACAGTGCAGCCTCCTTGACCCGCCAGCTCCTGGCTTTCAGCCGTAAGCAGGTGCTCCGGCCCGTGGTTTTGAATCTCAATACAGTGACAAATAACCTGGCGAAGATGCTTGGACGCCTGATCGGGGAAGACGTGGAACTGAAAACATCACTGAAACCAGATCTGGGCGAGGTAGAGGCTGACCAGGGACAGATCGAGCAGGTGATCATGAACCTGGCGGTCAATGCCAGGGGTGCCATGCCCCAGGGCGGCAAACTCACCATTGAGACGGCCAACGTGGATCTGGATGAAACCTATTTTCGCGCTCATGGCGTAAAAAACCCGCCAGGACCTTATGTGATGTTAGCTGCAAGCGATACCGGAAGCGGAATGGACAAGGAAACCCAATCCCGCATATTTGAGCCTTTCTTCACCACCAAGGAGATGGGCAAGGGTACGGGATTGGGCCTGTCCACCGTTTATGGCATCGTCAAGCAAAGCAACGGCTTTATCTGGGTCTACAGCGAGCCTGGAAAAGGCACGGCCTTCAAGATTTACTTGCCCAAGGTGGCGGGGGATGCGGAGACAGAGGAAAAGGAAAAAACCCTTAGGGACGAT
>JAFDAM010000053.1 GCA_019313825.1 Deltaproteobacteria bacterium | reverse complement strand
GAAGCCCGCCGTCCGCCTCCTCCGGCTTCATACAGATGCACTGCACATAATGAAGTTCGACCATGAAAAGAGACCCCCACCGGCCATCAAGGTCCATACTATAGCATTGCAAAATCCTAACCGGACATGACTGAGTTCGATTGAGAATCCGACGCGGCCCGTCGTGTCCGGATGGAAACTATCTGATGAGGGCTGTTGTATAGGGTAAAAGAGCGATATTTCTTGCCCTTTTTATGGCCACAGTCAGTATCCTTTGATGTTTAGCGCAGTTACCGGAGATCCTTCGCGGGACTATCTTGCCCCGCTCGGTGGTGAACAATCTGAGCATTTTGGAGTCTTTATAATCAATTCCAAGGTTGCTGTTCGCACAGAACCTGCATACCTTTCGCCTGTGATACGTCGGTCTTCTATGTCTGTTGTTCTGTTGCTGAAACGCCATTTTTAACCTCACTATCTGTTACTGTTTTCTGATCCGGTGTTTCCGGCTCTTTTTCGAGGCCCTGATCTTCCTCAGCAGCAGCCTTTTTCTCGGTCTCTTTCTCTTTAAGTATCAATTCCTGTGGGTCTGCCTTGTCTTCGAGCTTGACAGTCTGGTATTTGAGAACCCTGTCATCAAGCTTGAGATCCCTCTCATGTCCGGCAGTAAGTCCAGGCTCAGCACAGAAATCAATCAGTACGTATGAACCATAATTGAATTTTTTTATATCATAGGCCAGCCTCTGTTTACCCCACTCCTTGGTCTTGATAATGACCCCTTTTTGCTTATCGATCAGACTGTTGAACTTGTTTATTGCCTCGCGGTATTCTTCTTCAGGCAGATTGGGGTTAAGGATATAGATGGTTTCATAATGTCTCATGCTTTCTTCTCCTTTCGGACATTATCCATGAAAAAATAGATTCGGTCCCGTAAATAACCATGTTTTAGTCGCCCTTCAACATAAGGCCTTTGCCCGGCCCAATAATTCCCGAGAAGGGTAAATGCCTATATTGTCTCCGGCGTCCCTGATTTGGTCAAACGGAACAAGGAGTAAATTAATAAAAACCAATTGGCTACCATTGTAACATTCGGTTGTCAAGCAGTTTTAGGCATGGTAATTACCCTGATAACAGCATGTAGCCTTCTGGGTTTTCCAAGAGGCGGGATTTGCTGATATTTTTTGGAAAGAGAGGATAGTGCAACATGTGGAAGGAAGAGCTAACCGTTGCCCGACAGGCCGCTGAAGAGGCCGGAAAGATCTTGAACGATCTGTTCGGCAGAGTAAAAAAGGTCAAAAAAAAGGGGGAGATTGACATTGTAACGGAGGCGGATCTTCGGTCGGAGGAGATAATCCTAGATATCCTGGGCCGCAATTTCCCTAATGACAGTATAATTACAGAGGAAGCCGGCGAATACAGGCGTCTTCCCGAGAGGGTATGGATCATTGATCCGCTTGACGGCACAACCAATTTTGCCCACACCTTTCCGTTTTTTGCCGTCTCCATCGCCCTTGAGATCAAGAAAGAGATGGTCCTTGGGATTGTCTTTAATCCCTGCCTGGAGGAACACTTTGAGGCAGTAAAGGGAAAAGGGGCATTTTTTAATAAAAACCCCATAAGGGTATCCCGGGCCAGGGAGTTAAGGGAATCACTCGTTGCCACAGGATTCCCTTACAGTGTGTATAAAGACCCCCAGGGGGTGATGGAGCTATTAAAAAAGATGGTCGTCCATGCCCAGGGAGTTCGGAGGCCGGGGTCTGCGGCCATAGATCTGTGTTATGTGGCTGCAGGCAGATTGGACGGCTTTTGGGAAGAGGGGCTCAAACCCTGGGATACGGCTGCCGGCAGTCTGATCGTCCGAGAGGCCGGAGGCAGGGTGAGCAATTATGAAGGAGTTCCCTATACACCCTATCAGGAGAGTATAGTGGCGGCAAATCCTTATATCTATGATGCCATGATGGAGGTATTAAACATCTGAAAAGGCATCCATTGCCTCCTTCTTCAATTCCATTGCCATGTGGCTATATCGTGGCGAAAAATGGAAAACGGTAACCTGCTTTGCGCCTGCCTCTCTGGCCAGTTCTCCCGCCTCTCCGGCAGTGAGGTGGTGCTTTTTCCGGGCCGTCTCCCTGTCACTGTCCATGAAAGCGGCCTCAATAAACAATTGATCAGAATCCTTGGCTAAATCAATTATCTTCTCATAATTTTCAGCGCTGCCTATAACATCTGTAATATATGTAATCTTCTGTCCCGGAGAAATTCGGGCAATCTCCTCGGCCAGATCGCCCAAGATAAACCTCTTTTCCTTTATTGCTGTTCCCTTCTCCTCCCAGGAGACAGGGAACTCGCTGTCCAGGGCCAGTTTTTCATAGAGGGCCTGTTTAAATTGATTGATCCAGGGACCTACTGTGAGACCAAGCCTCCTTAATCCCTCCTTTATGATATTGACATAAAAATTTTCAACAATAGACAGACCGAGACATGGGACGCGGTGGTCGAGCAAGACCGCCTCAACATAAAATGACGGCTCACTGTAAATGACCCCTGAACTGGGCTCTTTCTTGACAGGTCCCCTGGGGCTGAAGCATTCCTTGCATATATATTTCCTGGTCAGGGTCCTGTCCGGATGAACCTCTGTAACCCTGAGCTTGAAATCGTTCTGATATTCGTTTACAAGATTCCAAGTATATCCGGCCAGTTTCCCTTCTACGTGGTCGAAAAAATCCGGCGGCCCAAAGATATGCAGCTCCTTTTCACGGCCGAGGAATATCCTGATAAGGGTATCAAATCCTATGAAATGGTCCATGTGTGTATGGGTCACAAAGACATGGGTTACCTTGAGCAGATCTCTGGGTGACAGGGATTGTAGCTCACCGAGATCAAACATCAGGGCCCTCTTCTCGAAGAGAAAGGGGATGAATAACCCTGGATCTGAAAAAGGGTCGTTTATCAGCCTTGGATGAAATGAGGGTCTCATAAACAGCACTGTTAATAATCTGTTGATAATAATGGATCTCTGAACTGTCTAAAATCCTTGACTATCCGTATTTCTATCACTTACCCTGGTAGTGTGCAAGATGTAATGTATTGTTGATGGTTGTGGGTTGATAGCTGTAAGCGGGTAGGATATATAAAAGGTATATAGGGCGCAAAGGGCAGGGCGCAAAGGGCAAAGCGCATAGAGCAGAGCGGTTAGCTCATAGATGATAGCTGATAGCATGATACATCAGGAATATAGGATTAAGGATTAAGGGATTATAGAGCAAGGCGCAAAACTCATAAGACAGATGGCGGTAGACAGAGCGCAAAGCGAATAAAAGGTTCATATGGAAGATGAGTGCGATGAATTATAAACTTGAACCCTTGAATCCTGGAACCCTTGTCCACCGATCTTTATGGTGGGCTTGATCACTTTCGTATAATCTAATTGGGAGAAGAACCATATCTCTATTAAATACTTTTTAAGAAAGTCATGAACCAGGAATATCAGAACCAGCTTGAACTGAAACCGGAATCGCTCCACCGGAATTTATCGGATGGGCCGGGAGTATATCTCTTTAAGGACCGCTCCGACAGGATTATCTATGTGGGCAAGTCCAAGAACCTTAAGAAAAGGGTCCTGTCCTATTTCAGGCCATTAAAGGAGCAACCCCATAAAACCGCCCTGATGATGAATAAGGCCAGAGGCCTTGACTATATCCTGACGGCCACGGAAAACGAGGCCTTTATTCTCGAGAGCAATCTTATTAAGAAGCATATGCCTCGTTACAATGTTATCCTGAGGGATGACAAGCATTATCCTTGCCTTCGTCTCAGTATCAAAGATCCTTATCCCCGGCTGACTATCGTCCGAAGGATTAAAAAAGACGGGGCTCTCTATTTCGGGCCCTTCTCCTCTTCGTCTTCTGTCCGAAGCACCCTTAAACTGATAGACAGGATCTTTCGGTTAAGAAAATGCAGGAGCAGCGGAATCCCCAAACGATCAAGGCCTTGCCTGAACTACCAGCTGGACAGGTGCCTCGGTCCATGCACTCATGACATCCCGTTCGCCGATTATATGGATATTGTGGATCAGGTGAAGATGTTTCTGGAAGGGCGCAACCGGGAACTGCTCAAGCAGCTAAAGAAGGATATGAAACTCCGCGCTGATCAAATGGACTTTGAGGAGGCAGCCCGGATAAGAGACCAGGTCAGGTCGGTGGAAAACACAATAGAACGCCAGCATGTGGTCTCCCCGAAAATGGAGGATCAGGATGTTATCGGTCTTGCACAGGAGGGTGGAGTATTTCAGTTGGTCCTCCTATTTGTGCGCAGGGGTTATCTCCTTGGCAGCCGGGACTATTGTTTCATAGATAAGGGAGGGTCCGCTTCAGAGGTTATGGAGGCCTTCCTGAAACAGCACTATCACAAGGAAAGGTTCATTCCAAAGCATATCCTCATCTCCGCACCAATTGATGACCTCGCGCCTATTGCAGACTGGCTCTCTGACATGGCCGGGAAAAAGGTATCCATACACAGGCCGCTGAGGGGAGACAAGTTGCGTATCATAAGGATGTCAATATCCAATGCGGAGGATTTGCTTTCCAGAAACAGGAGAGATCAGAAGGAAGATCTGATGGATCTGGCCATGTCTGTCCTGAAGCTGAAAAAGGTCCCCAGGACCATTGAAGGTCTTGATATCTCAAACCTGCATGGGGATATGGCCGTGGGAACCATTGTCTCTTTTACGGATGGTCACCCCCGCAAATCCGGCTATCGTAATTACAAGATAAGAGGGTTAGACGTCATAGATGACTATGGAATGATGTCTGAACTTGCACTTAGGCGTCTTTCCACGGGCGATCCCCCGGACCTCTTTGTGGTGGATGGCGGTAAGGGACACCTTTCGGCAGTAAAAAGGGTTATGGATGATCTCTCTAAAATAGAGGTCCCTGAAGCGGTGGCCATTGCCAAGGCCGATGAGAGCGGACCGGCTATGACGGATAAAATATATATCCCCGGCAGAAAAAATCCGCTCTCTCTCAGGAAAGATCACCCGGTCCTCTTTCTTCTGATGCGTATCCGGGACGAGGCCCATCGACGGGCGATTACCTATCACCGCAAAATCAGGAGCAAAAGCCTGAAAAAATCCAGGCTGGACCTTATACCGGGAATCGGTCAAAAAAGAAAAAAAATATTGCTGCAGGGATTCGGAGACATAGATGCCATCTCCAGGGCAAGACCCGAAGACCTTGCCCTTGTCCCCGGGATCAGCCGGTCTTTGGCGCAGGATATTTCAAGTTTTTTAAAGAAAAAACACAAAAAGGTCGATACATCAAGAGATAAGGGTTGACATGTTTAGGCGCTTTGTGCAAACTGCGCTTAAATAATAAAAAATTTTCTTGTACATAATTAATTTGTTGAGCCTTCCAGATATACAGCAATCGACATATTTTAAGTTGAGAGTGCCTTTTGGCCTTTAAAATGATAACAATAGTTTTTCTTCCTGACGGAGCAAGGAAGGTAAGGCAACTCAAGGTTCCTAAATTCCTCATTCGCTTTTTCGCCCTGGTTTGTCTATCTGCTGTCGCGCTTCTGGCGTGGGCATCTTACGATTATTATTCCATTAAATTAGAAGTCCTGGAGCGTATTCATCTGCAAAAAGAGAACCAGCAGCAGAGGGTACAGCTCGCTGCTCTGTCCAAGAAGATTGACCAGATAAATACAAAAATGGTCGAACTTAAAAAATTCGATCATAAACTGAAAGTTATGGTCAACCTGGAATCCAGTGAGGATAATACCCAGTTCCTAGGGGTCGGCGGATCTGATCCCACGCTCCTGGACCCGGAATATACCATTGAAAAGGCTCATCGAAAACTGGTCCGCCTGATGCATCAATCTCTTGATAACCTGGATACCGATATCTCTGTTCAGACACAGGATAAGGCTGAGCTCTACAGGTTCCTTGAAGACCAGAAATCCATGTTTGCCTGCACTCCATCCATATGGCCTGCCAAAGGTTGGATAAGTTCCCGGTTCGGATATCGCATCTCTCCCTTTACAAATGAGAAGGAATTCCATAATGGCCTTGATGTTAACGCGAGGACAGGTACGTCTATTATTGCTCCGGCCGATGGTGTTGTCGCGTCAACAGGGAAAACCTATGGTTATGGTATGATCTTGACGATCAACCACGGTTACGGCCTTAAGACGAGATACGCGCATCTTTCAAAATTTCTGGTCAAAAAGGGACAGGTTGTTAAGCGTGGTCAAAAGATAGCACTGATGGGAAATACCGGTCGCTCCACCGGTACCCACCTGCACTATGAGGTCCATCTGAAAGGAGTCCCTGTTAACCCTCTTCGATATATCCTCAATTAGTTTCCAATTAACATCTCAATTGTAATATTGTATATAGGTTTTATATTCATGGATATCTCTGCTGATTCCGCAGTAGTTGAATCGCCGAAATTATAAATATTTAGGAAGCCGAGTAACAGATCATGTTAGGTAAATTCATAAAAGGTGTCTTGGGTAGCAAGAATGAGAGAGAGATGAAACGTATGGCGCCTCTTGTCGAGGAGATAAACGGGCAGGAGCCTGAGTATCAGGCCATGTCCGATGAACAGATCCGGGCAAAGACCCATGAGTTTAAAGAGCGACTTTCACAGGACGAGACCCTGGATGACCTTCTTCCCGAGGCCTTTGCCGCCGTCCGTGAGGCATCCGTAAGGGTGCTGGGGGAGAGGCACTATGATGCCCAGCTTATCGGCGGTATTGTGCTTCACAACGGAAAGATAGCGGAAATGAAGACCGGTGAAGGCAAGACCCTGGCCGCGACCCTCTCTCTCTATCTGAACGCCCTGACCGAAAGGGGCGTGCATCTTGTCACGGTCAATGATTATCTGGCTAAAAGGGATGCGAACTGGATGGGAGGGATCTATGATTTTTTAGGTCTCACTGTGGGAGTCATTGTACATGGTATGGATGAAGAAGACCGGAAAAGGGCATATGCCTGCGATATTACCTATGGGACAAACAACGAGTTCGGATTTGACTATCTCAGGGATAACATGAAATATGATCTGAGCGATTTTGTCCAAAGGGATTTCCATTATGCCATTGTTGATGAGGTGGATAGCATACTGATTGATGAATCCAGAACACCTCTGATCATAAGTGGTCCGGTGGAGCATAGCGAAAACAAGGTCTATATGGAAGCCAAGCCCCTGGCTATCAATCTAAAGAAGAAACAGGATACTGTCGTACGCTCTATCCTGAATGACGTGAAAAAGCAGATCCAGGAAGGAGACGATGGAGACAGGACCATCGAGATGCTTCTCCAGATAAAGAGGGGAGATCCAAAGAATCCCGTTTTTCTGGATATATTGGCACATAATCAGGCATTGAAAAAACAGATAGGCCGGACCGAGAGTCTATTAAGGGGGCAGAAGCTTCTCCCCGATCTAGACCAGGATCTCTACTGCACTATTGACGAGCGCAATAGTTCGGTGGAACTGACCGAAAAGGGGATCAATCTCCTCTCTGCCGGCGATCTGGGGGATTTTATCCTCCCTGACCTGGATCAGGAGAGCTACAACATCAGAGAGGACAAGTCCCTGAGCGACGAATCCAAGGCAGAGCGTCTCAAGGAGATCGAAGACCATTATATGAGCACATCGGAACTCCTGCATGCCACACAGCAGCTTGTCAAGGCTTACTGGCTGTTTGAAAAGGATATCCACTACGTGATGAAGGATGGTCAGGTCGTGATCGTGGATGAGTTTACAGGCCGTATGATGCCGGGCCGCAGGTGGAGTGATGGCCTGCATCAGGCCGTAGAGGCAAAGGAGGGGGTTAGTGTCGCGGAAGAGAACCAGACCCTGGCCTCCATTACTTTTCAAAATTTCTTCAGGATGTATGAGAAACTCGCGGGCATGACGGGAACCGCCGATACTGAGGCAGCCGAGTTTAATAATATCTATAAGCTGGATGTCACGGTTATACCCACAAACAAGAAGATGATACGCAAAAACTTTCCCGACGCCATCTATAAAAGCGAACGGGAGAAGTATAACGCGGTAGTTGATGAGATCAAGGATTTGTATGAAAGGGGGCAGCCTGTCCTGGTCGGCACGATCACCATTGAAAAATCAGAAGCGTTGAGCAATATGTTGAAGAGGGCCGGTGTTCCCCATTCTGTCCTTAATGCCAAGCACCACCAGAAAGAGGCTGAGATCATAGCGCAGGCAGGCCGGAAAAAGACCGTGACCATATCCACCAACATGGCCGGCAGGGGCACTGATATCATGCTTGGCGAAGGTGTGGTGGATCTGGGAGGTCTTCATATACTGGGCACTGAAAGACATGAGAGCCGCCGTATTGACAATCAGCTAAGGGGAAGGTCGGGCCGCCAGGGTGATCCGGGAACTTCGCGATTCTATCTGTCCCTTGAGGACGATCTGTTGAGGATATTCGGTTCCGAGAGGATATCATCCATGATGGAACGTCTGGGAATGGAGGAAGGACAGCCCATCGAGCATAACCTTATCTCCAGGGCCATTGAAGGCGCTCAGAAAAAGGTCGAGGCGCATAATTTTGATATAAGAAAACATCTCCTTGAGTATGATGATGTCATGAATAAGCACAGGGAGATCATCTATTCACTCAGAAAAAAGGCCCTTACGGGCGACGGGCTGCAAGAGGTCGTCAAGGATATGATAGATGAGAAGGTCTATTCCGCTGTCGAGACCTTTACCGACCCCAAGGCATTCCCCGAAGAGTGGGATATTGCCGGCCTCAAGGAAAACCTGACCAGGCTTTTCGGGTTTATTCCGAAGATAGGTCCTGAAGATATCGGGGAGGAGGAGTTTGACAACCTCAGGCAGGAAGGGCTGGAGGATCTGATCAGGGAACAGGTTCAGGAGGCCTATGAAAAAGGAGAGAGGGATTTCGGAAAAGAGGATCTGGCATCACTGGAAAGGATAGTCATGCTCCAGATCATAGATCACCAGTGGGTGGTTCACCTGCAGGACATGGGGCATATGAAGGAGGGAATAGGCCTCAGGGGCTACGGACAGCTTGATCCTTTAAGGGAATATCAGAAGGAGGGATTCGCCCTTTTTGAGGGACTCATGGATCGAGTCAGGGAAGACACCCTTGTGACACTATCCCACTTGCAGCTCATGAAGCAGAGATCAGAAGGATTATCGAAGAAAAAAAAGAAGGACATACAGTTAAGCCACGGGGATGGGGATGGCAGACCTGAAACCGTACGCAGAGAAGGCAAGAAGATCGGCAGAAACGCCCCCTGCCCGTGCGGTAGCGGCAAGAAGTATAAGAAATGCTGCGGAGCATAAAACGCATAGCGTTTAGCTCATAGCCCTTCGATGTGACTTGTCGGCGAGCTCAAGTCGTGCCGCTCAGGGCCGTGAGTATGTCGAACGGCTGATAGCATACTAAAGGAATATAGGATTAAGGATTAGAGGATTATTGAGCAAAGCGCAGAGGGCAGGGCGCAAAGCGTAAAACCCAGAAGTCAGAGGACAGAAGACAGAGGTCAGATGAACAGAGCCTCAGAGGTCGGAGCTTCAGAAAGGCAGAAGAAAGAGGACGGTGGACGGGGCGCAGAGGGCAGAGTGCATAGTGCATAGCGCATGGGGCACGGCGCAGAGCGTAAGGGAAAACCAAACAAGATTAAATTCTTAACCCTTAAATCTTATACCGGGATTTTAGGATTAAAAAGATGGACATAGCCGGATCTCAAGCAAAGTCGGCGCAAGGCGCCCCGGTGGAATACACCGGAGGGGGCCCCGATTCCACAGGGCAAGCAGAGAGTATGGCATGAAATGTAGCACATAGTGGAAAAGCAGATATCTTTTAAGATCCCGATTCTATCGGGATTGCATGTTTTGTTCGGTTCAATCTGTGTCTGAACCGGACAAAAAGCTTGTCCGCCTTTGGCGGGGCTGTGACTGTCTGTGTGTGTCTGCGGTTAATGAAATTATTATTTAAGGTAAATCAAAATGGATAAAACAGAGCTCACTATCCCCGGTTTTAAGGCATCGGCCGTGGCCGCGGGGATCAAAAAGGGCAAGGCGTTGGATCTTGCCATGATCGTCTCTGACCAGGATACGACGGCAGCCGCAGTCTTTACGACAAACAAGGTTAAGGCCGCGCCCGTAATCCTGAGCATGGAACATATCCGGGACAGCCGGGTCGGGGCGGTTATCGTCAACTCCGGAAACGCGAACGCCTGTACAGGAAAAGAAGGCATGGACAAGGCACGCCTGACAGCGGAACTGGTGGCCAAAGAGCTGGGAATCGCGCCCGAAGAGGTGATTGTGGCATCCACGGGCGTGATCGGAGCAACCCTGGACATGGATCTGTTCAAGAAGGCAATACCCGATCTTGCCAAGGGCCTTGCTCCGGATGGTATACAAAGCGCGGCAAGAGCCATCATGACAACCGACTCCTTTCCAAAGATAAGCCGGTTTGAGGGAGAGGCAGGAGGGAAAACCTATCAGATCCTCGGAATCGCCAAGGGCGCCGGCATGATCATGCCCGATATGGCGACCATGCTCTGCTTTATCGTGAGCGATATCCGGATAGAAGCGTCTGAACTGCAAAGGGCGCTCTTGTCCGCGACAGAGACCAGTTTTAACCGCATAACCGTAGACGGGGACACCAGCACCAATGACATGGTCCTTGTCATGGCTAATGGAATGGCCGGCAATGACGGTTTAGACGCGGATGACAGGGAAGGGTTCCTTAGGGGATTGAAACGGGTGATGACAGAGCTTGCAACCATGATCGTAAGGGATGGTGAAGGCGCTACAAAAGTAGTCTATGTGACGGTAAAGGGGGCTGCCTCCGGAGCGGACGCGCTTATTGCCGCGAGGACCATTGCCGACTCAAGCCTGGTAAAGACGGCTTTTTACGGCCAGGATCCCAACTGGGGCAGGATCATGGCCGCCCTGGGGAGGTCTGATATATTCATGAAGGAGGAAGAGGTCACAATCTGGATCGATGATGTCCGGATTGTCGAAAACGGCCTGGGACTCGGCGCTGATCCTGAAGAGAGGGCGGCGGAACAGATGAAAAACAAGGAGTTCACGCTCACCGTTGATCTCAGGCAGGGGGACCATGAAGACAGGATCACCACCTGCGACCTGACCCATGAATATGTTTCCATTAACGCGGATTATCGGACCTGATTTTATTCAAAGTCGCGCATAGCGCAAAGCGCCCCGCGCTTCCTCTGCAGACCATTCTTGAAATCCGGCCATGTCCATCTCTTCAAGACGATATCTACCACCTCTTTAGGAAGCAAGCCAATATTTGGGATTTGCTAAACTCACTGCAGATTCCCATGGGCTCAAGGGCATAAATCCCAAATATTGGCTCGCTGCAATGTCCAATGGAATTTCTAAAAAGATATCGCCTTTCAGAGACGGACATAGCCTACTACTCTACGCTATGAGCTATGAGCTATCAGCTAATCACTATGTCCTCTGAGGCTCTGAGGCTCTGAGGTTCTGCAGTTCTGAGGCTCCGAGGTTCTGCAGTTCTGTCCTCTGCCCTCTGCGTTTTGCTCTATAATCCTCCTTGCCCAGTGAAATTCTGTGGAACAGAAACCCGTCAGGGTATTTCACCAGGGTAATCCTTAATCCTGTATTCCTTTAATATACTACGAGCTAATTCCTATGAGCTATGAGCTAACCGCTCTGCACTATGCTCCATCTATCTCTTTGCGGAACTTACGATACAGTCCCCTAAATTGATGATAGGTCTGGTCCAGGATCCTCGCGGCCTTTCTCTGATTGTGCCTTGCCTGCTTCATGGACTTCCGCAGGAGGCGGATCTTCAGTTCATCTACAGCCTCTGTCAGCGGCCTTGACATAAGATCTTCCATAGATGTTCCAACCCTGTCGGCCGCGGGGCCAACCTCTTCTTTTTTAATCCTTTGAACCTGATAGGACGATTGAAAGAGATCAAAAACTATATCCGTGATAAGCGAAGAATCAGTGCGATACACCGCGCGTTCAACCAGGTTCTTCAGTTCGCGCACATTGCCCGGCCATGAGTAGCTCTCAAGCTCCTTAACCGCTTCATCACTGAACAGGGGTGCCTCTTCCCGGTCCAGTTCAAAGGCCATCCTTGCCGCGAAGTGGTTTGCCAGAAACAGGATATCCCCCCTTCGTTCCCGGAGAGGCGGCAGAAAAAGGACCTCAAAGGAGAGCCGGTCCAGCAGGTCCTGTTTGAATCGGTCCTGGGAGGCGAGCGCCGCAAGATCCGCGTTTGTTGCCGCAATGATACGCGCGTCCACCTCGATGCTCGTTGAACTCCCCACCCGTTCAAACGTCCCATACTCCACGACACGCAATATCTTCTCCTGCACTTCCATGGGGATATTGCCTATCTCGTCCAGGAACAGGGTCCCCCCGTCCGCGGCCTCGAATCTCCCGGTTCGCCCCGGTCCGGCCCCTGTAAAGGCCCCTTTTTCATAACCGAACAACTCTGATTCGATCAAGGTGGAAGTGAGAGCGGAACAGTTGAGCGCCACGAAGGGTCCCTCCCATCTCTTTGAGAGGAAATGCAGTCTGGATGCTGCCGGCTCCTTTCCGGTACCCCGTTCGCCAAGCAGGAGCACCGGCCGGTCTATGGGCGCTACCCGGGCCAGCCTCTCCTGAAACTCAAGAAATTTTTCCGATTGCCCCAGGGCCTCGGTGGTTTTAAGGGGAGTTCCTGTTCTAATGCTCTGTCTCATGGCTGGCATGTTTTCCTCCGTAATTTTTCCATATAATCAGTAATGTCCGGTTAAGATTTTGCAATGCCGGCGTATGGAAGTTGATAGTCGGCCCCTGCCGGCAATCTTTAGAATGCAGATGTCATTAATGCCAAAAAATAGTAATAATAACCAATTAGCAATAAAATATACCACAGATAGCAAAGTGATGTCAAGGGCAGAACCCGTTGATATCTTTAGGTTTATTTAAAAACGCCGGACATTGGCACGATTCCTGCCTATCCAATGATCAAAACCCAAAGAAAAGGAGGAGATGTTATGGGGATATTTACACGGTTTCGTGATATCGTTAGTTCCAATATAAGCGCGATGCTGGATAAGGCTGAAGATCCGGAAAAGCTGGTTAGACTAATAATTCGTGAAATGGAAGACACGCTTATCGAGATCAAGGCATCATGTGCCGGGGTAATGGCCGGCAGCAAAAAGGCCCGGCGACAACTGGACGAAGTTCAATCCCGCGTAAAATATTGGGAAGAGAAGGCGCCGCTTGCAATAAGTAAGGGCCGGGATGATCTGGCACGTGAAGCGCTTATTGAAAAACGAAAATATTCTGACAGGGCCGATGCCCTTGAACAGGAGCTCATGGAGCATAACGCCCTTATCAAGGAGTATCAGGAAGACATCCGGCAGCTTGAAGAGAAGCTGGGAGCGGCACGTGAGAAGCAGCGTATGCTTGTACATCGTCACATCCACGCGAACAGGAAAAGACGCGCCCAGGAAGATATTCGCCGGGCGGACAGCTCAGAGGCCATGTTTAAGTTTGAGGACCTCGAGAACCGCATTGAGCGGATGGAGGCTGAGGCGGACCTTGTCAATTTCGGCACAAAACCCGGCCTGAAAGAGGAACTGGAAAATCTTTCAACCGATGAAGAGATTGAGCAGGAATTGCAGAGCCTGAAGTCTTCGCTTGCCGGGAAAGAAGACAAGATAGACAGTGAATAGTCCATGTCTATATCCGATCTCTTTGAAAGGGGGATCCGTAGAGGATATCAGATATTGATCTTTGGACCTAATATGGTTAGAATATAGCAAGTTTTTATCAGAGGTTGGAATGACCTGTGTCCCATTGAATAAAATAGAGCGAGGTTGATTCAGTTATGCATAATGTGTTTATTGTAGCTATCGTTTTTGGGGGAGCAATTCTGATCCTGGCCATTATTGGGAGCACCATCCTGATGGGACTCAAGATCCTGAAAGGGGGGATATCCCGCAAGGGTCAAAAACTTCAGACCGATGAGGCCCGGATTATCCAGGAGATATATCAGGGGCTTTCACGAATGGAAGAGCGTGTTGATGCGCTGGAGACCATTATTATGGAGCGTGAAAGAAAGGACGACAAAAGATGAGAAGAGTAGATAAAATACTTCGGGGCGGCATATACCGATCCAGAAACGGGATGATATTGGGTGTGTGCAGGGGTGTTGCGGAATACTTTAATTTCTCGGTCTTCTGGACAAGGGCTATCGTGATTCTGCTCCTGTTTATTACAGGGCTCTGGCCTATCACCGGGCTTTACTTTGTCGCGGCCCTGCTGATGAAACCGGAACCTGTTATACCCATTCACGACGATGAAGAGCAGGAGTTTTATCACAGCTATGTCCATTCACGCAGGGGAGCTGCGGAACGTTTGAAGCGAAGATTCAAGAATCTGGAGCGTCGGATTCAGCGGATGGAGCATACTGTCACTCAACGGGAATATGATTGGGAGAGTAAGCTGAACTTATAGGTCTCTCGAGAATCCATGAGCAAAGATGCCGATACACGATGCCGCACGAAAAACACCCTGTTCCTGAACTGCCATACTATATTTAATACCTTGAAAAACTGAATGAATCATGGGGGGTTCCGGAATCCCCGAGAATCCCGCTAAAGCGGGATTGAAAGAGATTGCTGAGCCCCTCATTCGCAAAGAGCTAATCAAATACAAACTGCCCAGTAGACCCCTCCTTTCCCCCCCAGTTTTACAAAAATCAATATATGAAGTTTTGACGGACTTATGCCGATATATAGATTGAGCTGTAACAGGCTCTTTCCTCCTAAACGCCCCTGGGGGTTCCTTTTGGGGCCCGGGGGTTTCTTTATACTGTTCAGTTACCCCTGATCCACCATCAAGGCATCATCTGCCATTCGACAGGACTTGTCGGCGAGCTCAAGTCGTGCCGCTCACGGCCCTGAGCAGAGCCGAAGGGCGGCGTTGCCTTCGATCGCT
>JAFDAM010000112.1 GCA_019313825.1 Deltaproteobacteria bacterium | reverse complement strand
TTACCTCCGTTTCAGTAAAAGAGGCGCATGAGGAAGGAGATGTGCTCTTTCGAAAGGGAGATCCCGCTCATTATGCTTTTCTTTTGTTAATGGGCCGTGTCCATTTGAAAATGGGCGAGGCCGGTCAGGTGGTCCACATGGTGAACCGTCCGGGCGAAACTTTTGGCTGGTCGAGTCTTGTGGGCAGCAATGTTTATTCCGCAACGGCAGAATGCGTGATGCCTACGACCCTTCGCAAACTTCATAGAGAGGATCTCCGGAAGCTACTTTTAAAGGACCCGGCAAACGGTCTCATTTTCTTCCAGCGCCTTGCAGCCATGTTAGGAGAACGATTGGTTGAGAGTTATGCACGTTATGAAAAGGTGTTTAGTCATAAAATTTATGTATAGATGAGGGCTAAAAATATTCCGGAAACAAACAGGAGATTTTTTTCTTATGATAGAAATGAGAAAAAAGGTAAGTGAGATAACCGACAAAGACGAAATAGAGAAAACCCTCTCCCTTCATTAGGAGAGGGTTGAGAAGGTGTTATACATAGCGTCATAAATATTGCAGTATAAAATGCTTGCAAAAATCGTGTCCTCCTGATATAGTTGATTTATCAAGGAGGGCATCGAGATGAGAAAGCTTCAAATATCTGATAGAGATATTATGAGCATCGCGATTCAACAAGAGATTTCTCGTTCTGAGGAAGCCCGTTATGATCACAGACTTCACGGAGTTTTGCTGGTTTCTAGAGGCCTGAGCTGTTATAAAGTTGCCGAACTGTTTGGACAGCATTCGACTACAATTCAACGCTGGGTTCACAGTTTTGAAAAGGATGGTTTTGCCGGATTGGCTGACTTTGAACGACCTGGCCGACCGAAAAGGCTCAAAGTGGAGCAGTGGGAGGCAATGAGCCAGGATCTTCGCAAGCATCCCCGTGAATTGGGTTATCAGCAAAACCTTTGGGATGGAAAACTCCTTTCCCATCATCTCCGGGAGTTTTATGGAGTGGATCTGGGAACCCGGCAATGCCAGCGGATTTTTCGGAACCTTGGTTTTCGGCTTCGAAAACCTCGCCCTTTGATTGCTAAGGCAGACCCAGAAGAACAAGACGCTTTTAAAAAAACGGCGAAAACTGGCAAGAAATCCAGGGATTGACTTATGGAGCTTGGACGAATGCCACTTCCAACAACATGGTTCCAGGATAAGGATGTGGGTGCCTCCTGAAGATATTGACCCAATCCAGCTCCTTGCCCCCACCCGTAAGTCGATTGCTTTATTCGGGGCAGTGAACATAAGGAGAGGGCGTCTCTTAACCCAGTTTGAAAAGAAATTTAACGCCATGACCTTTCAAAGCTTCCTTGAAAACCTCTTAAAACACGGAGGATCCAGAGGCCGTCTTATTGTGATAATTTTGGACAATGCCAGATATCACCATGCCACTCTGCTAAAGCCATTCCTGCGAAAATACCGGAAAAGGCTCAGACTGGAGTTTCTGCCTCCCTACAGCCCGGAGCTCAATCCAATAGAGCGAGTATGGAAGCTTACAAGACGACTTTGTACCCATAATGAGTATTTTCCAAACCTTACCGCTTTACAGGAAGCAGTATCCGGATGGCTATCGATGTGGGAAAAACCAAATGAAGTACTCCGTAAATTATGCTGCATTAATTAAGCCGTCGTGTATAGTTTCCCACATACATCATCCTGATGCCGGATGCACCAATGGGATAATTCGCCTGTCCCCATTATCTTAATCGTACTTGCATAGACGCTGGCGGTCCGTATATCCCGATATCATCGGCATATGGCGTATTCCTCCATGTATCCATAACCCCCATTCTATATTTTGCATCCGACGGCAAAGGCGTCTTCAACTGCGTCGGCAATCTGTCCGGGCTTCACGCATGAACCTACCACATAAACCTCGGCATCCTGCTTTTTCATCTGTTCCACCAAATCCGTCCTGCTACTTAATCCGGTGGCAATAACCACGGTATCACAGGGGATCTCCTTCCTGTTGTCTTCCGGGTCCGACACGACCACGCTTTTCTCTTTGATTTCAATAACACTGGTCGATGTGAGCATGGATATCTTCTCAGAAAGTCTTGCTAAAAGACCCCATCTAATTGTGGGACCTACATCAGTGGCAACGGCCTTAAGCATTTCAATTACCGTCACCTTCTTGCCCTGGTCGGCCAAAAACTCCGCTGTTTCAACGCCGATCAAACCGCCCCCGATAAGTACAACACTTTCACCAACAGCGACATTGTCTTTTAAAATTTCCAGAGCAGTAAAGACATGTTCTCCCGTGATCCCTGGTATTTGAGGCATTAATTCCCTGGCTCCGGCCGCAAAGACTACTACATCGGGCTCTATCTGTTCAAACTTCTCCTCTGTGAAAGATTCACCTAGTTTGACCTCTAAAGGAAGGATTTTTAGTTGATGGGCATAGTAGTCAATGACATTTTTCAACTCCCCTTTATGCGGAGGAACAAAGGCCAGATTGACCAACCCGCCCAGTTTGTCATCTTCTTCAAAAAGGGTAACGCGATGACCGCGAAGTGAGGCTATGCGGGCAACTTCCATTCCCGCCGGCCCCCCGCCTGCAACAACCACATGCTTCTTTTTTTCGGCCGGCCGGATAAGCCCTTCACCCTCACGTCCCAGCTCGGGGTTTATAGAGCATTTAAGGCCGGCCTTTTTATCTCACTGAATGGCCCGCATGATCTGGTCAAAACAGTAACAGCAGGCCGTGCACCGTCGTATCTCATTAGTGCGTCCATCCAATGTCTTCTTGACAAAATCAGGATCACACAACAGGGTCCTGCCAAGGCCGATCAAATCTGCTTCGCCTTTAGCGAGGATATCAGCAGCCACATAAGGATCGTTAATCCTGCCCACAGTGGAGACGGGAACATCCACCACCTTCTTAATCTCCGCAGCCAGATGGGAAAAGGCCCCGCGTTTGACAAACATGGGCAACATGGGACGTGTGGCCTCATGCCACCCGGCCCAAATGTGGAGTCTGTCGGCACCCGCGGGTACG
>JAFDAM010000111.1 GCA_019313825.1 Deltaproteobacteria bacterium | reverse complement strand
CACCCGGAACTCCGCCACAGGCGCAACACTCGATACGGGTGGGCGGCTAACCCTTACCCGACAGGGACTTGCACCCTGCAAGATGCACCAAGCTTCGCTTGGCGCGCTAACGTGGTATCCACAAGATCTGTTGCCCGCTTCTGGCTGAAACGTGAATAATTAAGTTCAGAGAACAGAAACTGTTGTCTTTCCCTATTACGATTTTTAATATGGACTTTTTCCATAATACCTTTTACAAGATCTGTCTTGGTCAGAGTCATAATGTATCTCTCCCCAGAGAAATGATCATTAATTTTGATTAGTTATTGGCAAACCATGACATATTTGGTAGAGTTTGTCAATTAGACTATACTTAATCTTAAAAACTTATATTGAGGAATGAATGCACCACTCATATGAATTTCAATACTGCCCTGTTTGTGGTGGAGGGCTTAAATCTTCGATCCTAAAAGATAACGAACCGGCCAGGTTGATCTGCACTGAATGCGACTTCATATTCTACCAGGACCCAAAGCTGGTCGCGTGTACCATAGTAGAGATCGATAACAAGATCGTTCTCCTGAAACGCGGCGTTGAGCCGGAACGAGGAAAATGGGTTATGCCCGGAGGATATGTTGATCGGGGAGAAAAGGTGGAGGCCGCGGCCGTCAGGGAGACCAGCGAAGAGTGCGGGATACAGGTCCGCGTTAAAAACCTGATGGGCATATATTCATACACGGGGCAGATTGAGGCTGTGGTCGTCTATGTGTCGGAACATCTCTCCGGCGAACTGATTGTCGGAGATGAAACCCTGGAAGTAAAGCTATTGAGCCCCCGGGATATACCATGGGATGATCTGGCCTTCCAGAGCACAGTCGATGCCCTGAGGGACTACTGCAGACTAAAAAGCGAGATTTGATAGTTGTTAGCTGTATCTTGGGAAGATATTAATAGAACTATGATACAAATATTTATAAAGGAGAAAGAATATTAAATGATCTTACGACCTGAAAAAATTGATGATTTGGCCCCTGATAAACTTCAGGCCATTATGAAAAGATCCATGGAGGATATCTCATCCATCTATGAAGAAACGCGCCGGATTGTTGAAGATGTCAGGGATAACGGGGACGATGTCTCCCTTAAGCATTATAAAAAACATAAGGAGGATATATCCCGGGCCGATCTGGAGGTGACCAGGGAGGAGATAGAAGAGGCTTATAGACAGGTGGATTCAAAGGTGGTGGACTGTCTTAAGGAAGCTTCTGAAAACATAATAAAATTCCACAAGGCCCAACTTGAAAGGGAGATGTGGTCAATAGAGGTGACCGACGGCGTACTTGCCGGGCGGATTACAAGGGCCATGGATATCGTGGGCTGTTATATCCCCGGCGGAAGGGCAGTGTATCCCAGTTCCATTCTTATGACCGTCCTGCCCGCCAGGGTGGCCGGTGTGGAAGAGGTCGTTGCCGTAACACCCCCCGGCAAGGGTATGGTTGCAAACCCTGTCACGCTGGTTGCCGCTGATGTGGCTAAGTGCGATCGAATCTTTAAGGTCGGGGGACCATGGGGGATAGCGAGTCTGGCCTATGGGACAGAGACCATGCCGAAGGTGGATAAGATAGTAGGCCCGGGGAATAAGTATGTGACCGCCGCCAAGATGGTGGTCTACGGACAGGTAAACATAGATTCACCGGCAGGACCGAGTGAGGCCCTTATCCTGGCAGATGAGACCGGAGATACAGAACTGATCGTCGTGGACTTCCTGTCCCAGGCAGAACATGATCCTGATTCTGCAGCGGTGCTGGTAACCACATCCGAGAAGCTGGCAGAAGATGTCTGTAATGGTATCAACCGGGAGTTTGAATCCCTTCCACGAAAAGAGATCTTTGAATCATCGCTTAAAAAACATTCCTATGTGCTTATTGCCAGGGATATGGAGCAGGCCATTGATTTCACAAATGAATATGCCGCAGAGCATCTTCAGGTCTTGACCCGTGACCCTTTTATCACCCTGAACAAGATAAAACACGCGGGATCTATCTTTCTCGGGCCATACGCGCCGGTACCGGTAGGTGACTATGCCTCCGGGACCAATCATGTCCTGCCCACAGGGCAGTGTGCTCGTATGTTTTCCGGTCTTTCAGTGGATGACTTTATTAAAAAGCCGACATTCCAATATCTGAGCAAGGAAGGCCTGTCAGGTCTGAAAGATGTGGTTGTAACTCTTGCAGAAGCAGAAGGCCTTCCCATGCACGCCAAGGCGGTTAAGGCAAGGTTTAAATAAATCTTGGGCTGATTCAAGCGATGACAGGAACTACGGACTGATTTTTTAATCAACTTGTTGAATTCACGAAACTTTCATATGTTGTCCGATAGAACAGACCGGTAGCGAAAAATCCTTTGACAAAAACTTTCATAAGGACTAAAAAGTACCTTTTCAGATGGGCCGTTAGCTCAGTTAGGTAGAGCAGCGGACTTTTAATCCGTTGGTCGTGGGTTCAATTCCCGCACGGCCCACCACAACAGAATATATACGGACCCTCTCTGAGGTGCCTGCCCCGTGAAATTTAAAACAGTAAAAGCCTAGCGTATTTCACTGGGGAACACCTCGACGGTGACCATAAACGTATAAGGCTCATACAAGCCGAACGCGTCCCCATCGTCTAGTCTGGTCCAGGACACAGGCCTTTCACGCCTGCGACAGGGGTTCAAATCCCCTTGGGGACGCCACTAATAATATCAAGGGGTTACATTAATGTGTAATCCCTTTTTATTTTTTCATATTTCACATACCCAACACTATACCCAACACGCAAAAAGAGTTTTTAGAATTTATAACATTCCAAGCGTATCCTAAAAGACCTTACATTACCTATTATTCTCTCAAGCTTTTGTCTGTCCATCTGTTCTTGAAAAGTAAAATATCAACCCTTGCACTGATTTTGATGAAAGCAATGATGATCTAAGATACTATTCTCTTATTATTCTCTTATGTTGTTAGTTTGGTTATGTTGTGAGTATTTTGTTCCCTCCATATAATTCACCCAATTCCTTTTGTAAGGAATCCATTTAATTCTTTTTATTCCATATTATTCTCAGATTCTAATTGTTTGGCTTTGGACAGGTACCATTCAATTCCTTCCTGATCGAAGCCGGGATTATTTTGGGCAAAGAAGGCGGCTTTACGAAAATATTCAGCCGCCTTTTTTTTATCACCAAGAGCCTCATAGACTTCTGCCGATCTATCAATCCCATCGATCTGGCCAGGGTATCGTGACAATAGCTCATGGCATACCTTTTCAGCCTCATCCAATTTATCTTCATTGATAAGATCCGCAACACTGTTGGAAAGCATATCAAGATCATCAATGTCGGCTTCTGAGTAAGAGATATTCTTTTGAGAGCTTGACCTCTCCTGTAAAGGAAGGCAACATTTTTTATATTTTTTGCCGCTGCCACAAGGGCATGGTGCATTACGTCCGATTTTTGTCATAACCGAGAACTCTCTATGTGGAGGATATGATGAAGTTACAAAAAGAGACTGATAAAATCAAGAAGCAATGGGGGCATTTTTTTGAAACCGTCGAGAAACCCAGCAACTGCATATTCTGTGAAGGGACTCGGATTTACTGGAATGGGCAAAGGGAACGCACAGCCAGTGTACTGAGAGGAGATGAAGTGGTCTACCTCACAGATATCCTGTGCAAGCGGGTGAGCTGTGCAGAGCCTGAATGTAAACGTAGCTGGACCCTCAGGCCTCCAGGGCTTATGCCAAGACGTCATTACCAGCTCTGCGTTGTAGGGCATGGGACAAGCAAGTTCCTTTTTGAGTCCCATGAAACCTTAAGTTCGGTTGCCGATGAACACCAATGTTCCCGTCGAACCGT
>JAFDAM010000110.1 GCA_019313825.1 Deltaproteobacteria bacterium | reverse complement strand
AGGGGTCTTAAAATCGCTTCGTCCTTGGATAAGTAGTATAAGATATTGAGTTCATAGCATTTCACCTTTTCATTGTTAGCGATATTTTTAAACGTTCGTGAGGTTTCTGCGCACAGTTTTTTGAAACGAGGCTCCATAATGTCTCGATATAGCTTAAGAGACATCAAGACGCGGTTTGCGTGCTCTTTCTTGTACAAAGATGACTGCAATCGAACCGAAACATTAATTGGCCGCCCAACGTACTCATCTTTTTCATTAATGGTCAATTTTGACACGTATCCCTTATCAATCCCGATAGTTATACCCTTTCGCAGAATTCCAGTTTCTACTTCAATATACCGACGGATGAACTCTTCAATATAGGTGTTACAGTCATATGTGAGGGCAACGCAGAACTCAAGAATTGTATCAATTGGAGTGGAATCCTCAAAAATGAGGATAAATCCGTCTCCCAGGAATTTGTATATTTCATAACCATACAGGGTGGAATTCGTTTTTAAGAACGTCATTATGTCTTCTAATAAAATGGCGTACTTCTCGATGGTATTCGTCCTGTGCAGATCTTCCAGTATAGAGGTTGAGGAGCAAATATCAAAGGTCAAAACTGGCCGTTCATCCATGGCGAATCCTTTCTCAATTTTTCAGTGCACCATTTCAAATCAGGCTGCAATTAGCGGTCATCCGATTGTAATAAGTATTCTGGTAATCAGGTTTGGGGTC
The DNA here is from genome assembly GCA_019313825.1 of Deltaproteobacteria bacterium. Taxonomy (GTDB): domain Bacteria; phylum Desulfobacterota; class DSM-4660; order Desulfatiglandales; family HGW-15; genus JAFDAM01. Next base: position 3,166 of record JAFDAM010000110.1, on the reverse strand, counting down.
AACCGCGCTGTAAGGGACGCTCATGCGTCCGGCCGCCGTAAGGCGGGCTTTCTTCGGCTGCCCTGATCTCCTCCCTCAAAGATTCCGGTTCAAGGACTGCGGCCTTTGATCCCCAGCTCATGACCCAGAACCTGATCTCGTCGGCCCCCGCAACTTCAGCCTCAAATATGATTGAACCGTCATCCTGCGAATGGATCTGCTGGGATTCATGCCATATTTTTTCTTTGATATAACCGGCCACATCCGGATGAAACCATACCTTTATGTGGACAGGCGCCCCCTGATACACCCCGAAGCTCGGCCCCATAAACTTCTCAAGACTGAATTCCTCTGGCACCTCGAAGGCCTCCTTTGTCTGGTGGAGCATCTTGATTTGGTCAAGGGTCCGGGGATGGCATTCCAGCTCCTGAGCCAGTTCAGAAGCAGATTTTCCCTTCCTGGACGAAATCAATGTCTGGATAATCCGCCACTGCCGTCCTAACTGGTCTCCTCTGGCCATTCAACCCCCCTGAAAACTCTGTGTACCCTGAGAATTCTGCGAGAGACACCTTTTAATTTTTCATCAGTTAAACATAAAACAAACAAGTTTATCAACAAAAATAGGGTCTGTCCGGAATTCTCAACGCGATTTTAACCAATAATTACTACTAATTGGATGCTCTAGCAGAAAATCAATCTGTGTGAGAATGGGCCATATACAGCTCGTCGGAGCACAGGTTGATTTTTCTGCGGGTCTAAAGCTTGAATTTCCGTATTAGAATATCGTGTGCAATATATACATTAATTCTGCTCAAAATGGTAATCCGCATAAATAATGTCAAAACAATATGTTACACCGCTTTGTTCGGTTGAGAGATCCGGATATAGCCCAAAAATAATAACCTCCTTTCCCTTGGACTATCGAAAAAATGCAAATTTTTTAAAAAAAGTCCTCCGCTTGTGTCCGTATCTGTCAAACAGATGCGTTATTATAACCCGACAGTCTTTTTATTCGGAAAGGCATTTTCATTGACATATGGCGTATTACTTTGTAAACGATATTAGGCAATATTGCCGTGAGATGTTCTTCTTTCAACCCCAAAAGAGGGAAAGAGGATTTGAAATGGTCCACGGTCACCCAGAAACCCCGTTACCCTGAAGAGATGGAGAACGGGGTTTTTTGTTCTTCCTGTACCCAAGGCAATAGCACTTTTTTAGATGGATGCTGAATTTTATAATTTATATACGTCCTAGAGGCCCCGTATGGGTGAATTACCATTTGACCATCCGGAAGTTAAGAAAGTAATTGATACGACTCTTAACGTTCTTGTAGCAGAATCAGACAGAGGTGCTGTTTTAGTAGCGGCTGAACTCATAAACAACACTTTAGGTCAATTCCTCCAAGATATTTTTCCACCTGAATTTAAATCTTCGATATTATTAAATTACCCCGGATCATTGAGTACTCTTTCCGCCCGAGCTGATGCTATGTATGCATTCCGATTGATTGGCAAAGATATCCACCGCGTCATGACACTTTTTCGACGTGTGCGTAATGAAGCTGCTCACTCATCTTCTGACTTCTCGCTTGAGGGACAAGCCGATAGGCTTCAAGAAGCTTACAATGAGTTAGTCAAGCCTTGGACCAGCATCGACCATCTTGCAACAAAATTTATCGTCGAAAAGCTTTTTCAATGGGTGAATGCTGACGAGGATGGTACATGGCGTGAAATGTATAAACAAGGCATTTTCAGTAGCCCTGATGAGGTGCTGAAAGAGATGGAAAAAAAAAAAAAAAAACAGTTAGAAGGCCATAAACCCAGATTTCGCCTTGCTGTTGCTGTCAGTTTGCTTTGTGCATTTATCGTTTATCATAAAAAAGAGCTTTTAGCTGCATTGGGTGATAGCGGTTTGTTGATTCAGATCTTTCAACAGAATGACGGGCAAATGAAAAGTTAACCAGTGCCTGAACGAAAACCCTGTTCAGGCACGATTTTGGATTTTGATTTTTGGGCTAATGAAAGGACTTTTAACTCATTTGGCAATACATGAGAGGATACTAAGAGAAAGATTTTGTTGAATGCATAAAGGATGGTGATCATGGAGACAATGCACGAAAGGAAGACCAAAGTTGTAGTGGAAATTTTAAGAAGACTATACGCTCAGACCGTTCAAAACAGGATTTACCGAATTGGTCAAAAGCATTTCCGCTGTTACCATGTCTTTGACAGGAAGGAAAAATCAAACCAGTATGCCTTTTCTTTTTATTACGGCATCAGCCGGAATATATTGGAAGACATGCAAGGCTTTAAAGATCCACATATATTGATTATATGTGACCACAAAAACCCAGATTTGGATGGAGAAGATGCTGTTGATTTATTGTTTATCCCGGCCCGTATTTTTTTGGGTAATCTAGAGGGTGTTCCTTTCAAACCATCTTCTGTTGAAAAAGGCGAACCATCATGGAACATGAATATTCGTGTAACTCAAGATAGAAAATATCTGCTTGATATACCAGGGAAAGATAATATTCCGTTGGGGAGCTATTTGAATAGGTTTATTGATTTGGGGATTTCACATGAGATCAACCTAAAAGACTTAACATCCGAAATTGAAAAACCCCAGGTGGATATGCAATTGAGCGAAAACCATAAAGAGAGCGTCGAACCAGAATATGATTCATGGTCGGAAGTTTCTCATCGAAGTGGAGGAGCGGTACCTCCAGTTGAAGAAGGCGAAGTGGAAAACGACCAAAGTAGTGACGGGATTTGTCACAGTTCCCCGAGTAAGAGCGGTAAACGGATTGGGTTTATGAGCTACATTGAGGATGGCGAGAATTTCATTGGAGGGTATCTCTCAACAGATGAAGAGTTAATGCCAGTAGAGTTTATAGTAACAGATTACATCAAACCTGCAACCAAGTTGCAGAAGATCTTGCATGGGGCACAGTTCGATATGAAATGGTTTGGGGACCTGATTGCAGGCACACTGTTTGAAGGTATCGGCGCGTTTCCGGGACAATGTCTCAACTTAAGAGATCATTACACTACAGGTAGAAATAGGGTTAATTTTAAGCATTAAATTCTCCATATTATTTGTCAAGACATTTTGGGATAAACGATTGACCTCCTTTCTATGTAAACGTTGTTTTTTAAGTTTTTCTTTACGGCGAGTAACTATATTT
>JAFDAM010000052.1 GCA_019313825.1 Deltaproteobacteria bacterium | reverse complement strand
CTCTCCTGGCAGGAGGTATTGCCGAGGCACTTATTACAACTGCCACGGGCCTCTGTGTTGCTATACCCACTCTGGTATGTTACCGAATATTAAAGGACAAGGCTGAATCTCTTATCTTTGAAATGGAAGAGGATTCCATAAGAATCATTGAGATCATGGAGAATTCCGGCAAGCTAGTTTGATGAACTCAAAAAAAGTCATAATATAGACGGCACAGTAAAAAGATTCAGATGCAAGGCATGAGGCATACTTATAGTACGCTGCAATGATTTACCCTGTTAAATCGGCGCAGCCGTCTCGCAAAGCGAGAATTTAACAGGGCGAGGATGAAGCACAATCCCGCAAGGCGGGACAGATGGACTTTTTACGAAGCCGTCAAGATTGACAACAAATCCCCATGGATTGAACTTTATGCGTTTTAAAAAAACAATAGAAGAAGAGCCAAGGATCAGCATCGCGCCTTTCATTGACATAGTCTTTCTACTTCTGATCTTTTTTATGGTCACTTCACATTTTGATATCGCTTCCGGCGTCCGAATAAATTTACCAAAAGTGACCAAAAGGATTATTAATGAGGAAAAAAATAAAATAATCCTGATTATTGATAAGTCATCTCAAACCTATCTCGATGGCAAAAAGATTGGGCAGGAGAGCCTTTTAAAGAGGTTTAAACACCTTGTAGATGAAAAGGGGTTACTCCATCTTATTTTGCAGGCAGATAAAGATGTGAGTCATGGAAAGGTTGTCGAAATTATGGACCTCGCGAAAAGTGCGGGCGTTCACTCTATCATCATAGCTGCCAGATGGAAGTCCGAAAACTTACTCTGATTACATTGGGGCATTGTTACATTGGGTTTCAAGAAAAAAGGTTTTCTGAAATTATCACTCATAGCACTCCTCTTTTTAGGCCTGATTGTCGCCTGGCTTGGATTCGGAGAGCACGGATTTATTAACCTCTATCGCATGGAAAAGGAGAGGCAAGTCTATCAGGCAAAGATTCGTCGCCTGGAGAAAGCAAATCAGGAACTGCTGGAACAGATCAACCGGCTTCGTAATGATAATGAATATATAGAAAAGGTAGCAAGAAGGGAACTGGGTCTGGTAAAGAAAGATGAGATCATCTTCAGATTCAGCAATGAACATGATGGCGTGACCCGACAAACAAGGGATGAGAAGGCTTCAACAAATATAAAGATACCTGACTGATTATGGCTAATTGAATATCTTATATCATTAAGCTGCTCAATCATATGGACCATAAAATCCTGAAAAGAGCGAAATGGGAAAATGGAAATTTCTGATGATCTTTTCAATAGGCTCTTAGCAAACGGACCTTCTCCAGGGACCATTTTTCTAGTCCTTTCAAGGATGAAAGAAGAGGGCCAATTGAGAAGGGTCATACAGGAATGTCTCAGGGCATTAGATGTTTACCCTCACGACCTCCATTTAAGGCAACTCCTGGCCGAGGCCTATCTTGAAACAGATCAAATATCCATGGCAGAGGCGGAGCTGGACAATGTCATTTTTCAGATTAATGAACAGATCACCTCATACAGACTCCAGGCCAAGATCTACACCAGGCAGAAAAGAGAACAAGAGGCGGTCGAGGTCCTGAAGATCTACCTGGCACACAAGCCGGATGACCAGGAGGCCCTTCAAATCCTGGAGACCTTACAACCGTCAGAAGAGATCCCTGCTGAACCCGCGCCTCCCATGGAAGAGGTGCCCGACCCGGTTGAGGAGGTCACCGATGAGATTGCCGCACCTCCGACAGAAGAGGATCTGCCGGAGATTGCCACACCTACCCTGGCTGAGATCTATTTTGATCAGGGACAGATAAAAGAGGCAGCAGCTACATATGAAAAAATTTTGGCTCAAAATCCGGATAATGACCGCTTCAGGCAGCGGCTTGATGCATTGAAGGCCATGATACCTGCGGAAAAAGAGATAGAGGAAAAGGTGGAAGACAGAAGCAGGAAAAGTAAAGAGAAGATGCTTACTATCCTCGAGGCATGGCTGGCCAATATCCGGGAAAAATCAAAGGCCCCGGTATCCGTGACATAAGCCCTTTCTATCTTTCCTCGCTGGACAATCTCGCTTAAAAGACTTGGTATTGCATATACGATTTACAATCAGAATAATAAAGATTTGCACAATGAAGAATGATATAATAAATAATTTCCATTTCAAGGCAACTGGAATAGGCAGCGTTCCGTCCACGGACATCAAGGGCACCTGCCTTAATATCTTGAAACAGCTCCCTGAGATCCCTTTCTGGCCCGCGTTTGTAAAACGCAGCCATCTGGAAAAGATGAGTATTCAATTCAGTGAAGGCCTTCCCATGTTGAAGATAGAAGAGGAGAAGAGGTCCCTTGCCATATCCTCTGATGAGATAGAATCCGAGCTTGTGATCTTTTATGAGCATTTTCTATCTGAAGATGTTGACCATTTTGCCATCAGCAAGGAATATGCTCCCGGTCTATATGAGCTGATAGGTTTAATCCGTCAAGATCCTGAAAAATGCGGGAATTATATAAAAGGACAGACCGTGGGACCTGTTACTTTTGCCGCAGGCATCCTAGGGAAGGAAGGGAAATCCGTTCTCTATAATCCTGATCTGCTGGAAGCCTTTACAAAGGGATTGGCCATCAAGGCGTTGTGGCAAGTCAGGGAGCTTGGCAAGTCAGGTAAAAAACCGATCATCTTTCTCGACGAGCCCTATCTATCCGGTTTTGGCTCTGCCTTTTCATCTATTGAGCGTCATGAAGTGATTAGACTTATAAAAGATGTCATTGATTACTTACGAGAGAAGTCTGACGCACTGATAGGGATCCACTGCTGCGGTAACACGGACTGGTCAATGATAATGGAAACAGGTCCTGATATAGTCAACTTTGATGCTTTTAGCTATATGGACTATTTTGTATTATACCCTGAAGATATTAATCGATTTATACAGGGCGGCGGGATCATTGCATGGGGAATCGTCCCAACACATGAACTTACCGGAGATGAATCCCTAGAGGGCCTATATTCCAAACTCGAAGATAGCCTGAACCGATTTTATGAATTGGGGCTTGATCCCGAATTATTAGATAGTAATTCTATACTCACCCCTGCCTGCGGAATGGGTACGATGGAACAGGCTTCCGCCGACAGGGTCCTCAACCTGCTATCAATGCTATCTAATAAAATGCAGTGATTTTTCATACTCACCCTGCCCTCCCCTTCGAGGGGGAGGGTTTGGTTGGATTGTATTGCTCTATTTCTCTTTCCATTCCATACTCTGATTCTCCTTGTGAACTATAACCTCTGTAACCCGGAAGCATTATATTTCAAAATCGATTGGAGGACCCTATCAATGAATCAAAGACCTATCTATGAGGAATTGGAACAGAAGGTCAGGGAACTGGAAAAAGAGGCCCTTAATCGAAAACAAGTTGAGGAGACGTTAAAGCAGAACGAGAATATGTATCGAACTATCTTTGAAAGTACTGGAACAGCGACTATTATGAGTGATGAAGATATGACCGTATTGATGGTAAACTCCGAGTTTGAAAAGCTCTCAGGCTATTCTAAAAAAGAGATCGAAGGTAAGATGAAATGGACGGAGTTCGTCGCTGAAGATGATCTGGAGAAACTCAAAGAGTACCATCATTCACGAAGAATTGACCCGAATGCCGCTCCAAGAAACCACGAGTTCAAGGTAATTGACAGGCATGGTAATGTAAAAGATATTTTTGCAACCGTCGCCATTATTACGGGGTCAAAAAAGGGTGTGGCATCTTTTCTGGATATCACGGATTACAAAGAGGCACAAAAAGAACGATTAAAAAGGCAAAAACTGGAAGGTGTTCTTGAGATGGCAGGCGCTGTCTGCCATGAGATGAACCAGCCGATGCAGACCATCTTGGGAAATTGTGAACTATTAATGATGGATATTGATGAGAATAGTTCACACTATAAAAAGATACATAATATCATGGTTCAAATTGAACGAATGCGTGATCTAACGGATAAGCTAATGAATATCAAAGAATATAAGACCATGAATTACATTGATGGTAAGATTATTGATATTCATAAGGCATCCAAATGATAGGATAAAACCTAAAAAACCCTCTAACCACTACAAGCCTATTTACCAAATACCGGAAAATGTGTATAATAGCTTTTATCTAAAATCAGATCTGGTCCATATTCCCAGTCTGTTATTCTAAAAGAGAGAATCATGTGCAACGGACCCGAACCTATGAAACCGGCCCACAGGGCTGAAAAACCTGAATTTCTTACAAGTACTAAATTCGACGATTTTGACCTTGCAGATGAGATCCTTGCAGGTTTGAAAGACGCAGGCTTTACATACTGCACCCAAATTCAGGCACATACCTTGCCCATCTCCCTGACTGGCAGGGACGTTGCCGGCCAGGCCCAGACAGGCACCGGCAAGACAGCCGCATATATGGTAACAGTCCTTTCTATACTGTTATCCATTCCCGATCGAAAGGCCGGTCTGGCATCAGCCCTCATAGTTGCCCCCACACGTGAGTTGGCCCTCCAGATCTACGACGATGCCAAGATCATCGGCCGTCACACCGGCTTGAGTCTGGCCCAGGTAATAGGAGGCATTGATTACCGCAAGCAGGCCAATATTCTTCGCCGGGGAGCCGACATCGTCATATGCACTCCAGGCCGGATCATTGACTATATCAAGCAGGGTGTATTCAAGACCGACGAAATCAAGGTCGTAGTCATTGATGAGGCAGACCGTCTATTTGACCTTGGTTTCACCAGGGACATGCGATATATACTCCGAAAGCTCCCTCATTATGAGAAAAGGCAGTCCATGCTATTCTCAGCCACCCTCTCCTATCGCATCCTGGCCCTCACTTATGACTACATGAACCTCCCTGAGTTCATCTCTGTAACTCCGAAAAAACTGACTGTGGAAGGAGTCGATCAGGTCCTGTTCCATGTGAGCAAAAATGAGAAACTTTCTCTCCTTCTTGGGCTGTTAGAGCGTGAAGACTGGAGTTGTGTTCTCATCTTTGTCAACACCAAGTCAGGCGTGGAGTGGCTGACAAAAAAACTCAAGGGCAACAAACTTCCTGCCGAGGAAATTACCGGGGACTTGCCTCAACCCAAACGTCTGAGTCTGATGAAACGATTCAAAGAAGGCAACATCAGGATTCTGGTAGCCACAGATGTTGCTTCCCGCGGCATTCACGTTGATGATATCAGCCACGCCATAAATTACGACCTTCCCCAGGAGGCGGGAAACTACATACACCGGATCGGTCGTACAGCCAGGGCAGGTAAAAAGGGCCGTGCCCTCTCCCTTGCGTGTGAGGAGGATGTATTGCACCTTGAGCCTATTGAGGAGCTGTTGGGCTACAAGATCCCGGTAGTCTGGCCTGATGATGATTGGTTTATTGAAGACAGGGCCGGACCCGTTTCCACTGAAAGAGCAAAACGCAAGAAGGCCCCTTCACGCGGACCCGGAAGGGGGAAAGAGAAAAAAAGACCCGCCCGCCAGAAGAGATCGAAAACAATTGCTGCCAGTTCACAGCCCTGCGGTATATTCGGTCTGGCGCCTGAGCCAAAGGCCTCATCCGATGCAGAGAAACCCGCGGCCCAAAAACCTAAGAAAAAGAGAAGAAAACGCCGCCCCAAAAAAAAGACACAAATCAAGGGGAGTGATACGGCTTTATAATATAAAAAATCCGATCCAATAGCTCCGGGCTATTTTACTTCAAAGATCACCTTACCTCCGAGCATGGTAGTCAACACCTTGGTATCTTTTATCTCATCCAAAGGGCATTCTAATATGTCATTGTCCAGGATAACCAGATCTGCCAATTTGCCTTCTTCTATTGAGCCTAACTTGTCGTCCCAGACCATAACCTTGGCTCCGTTTATGGTATGCAGCCTGATCGCCTCTTCTCTCGTAATCTTCTTGCTCGGAGTCATAACACTCTCACCATCTTCTCCTGCTACTCTCTTCAGAGACTGCCAGATAGTAAACATGGGTCGTGGCTCTTTATTATCCGTGCCCTGGGCAGCGATGACACCCGCGTCCAAGAACCACCTGAACGGCGCCGTCCTCTCACAATAGTAGTCGGCATTGTCCCCGAATGTCCGTTTAAACCATTCTTTCCCCCTGCCATAATCCCAACTGCTGCAAGTGGTGACGGCGAGTCCCAGGTTTTCACACCTCTCAATACTCTTTTTACTCGGATAGGGGATATGCTGTATCACCCACAGCCTGTCCTTTATGGGGATCTCCTTGTTTACCTCTTCAAGGGCATTAAGTGTCATCTCGGTCGATTTATCGCCGCCCACGCAAAAATTCATTCGTATGTTATGCTTGGCTCCTGCCAAGGCGACCTTCTTTATCTCCTTTTCCGAGAGATGCAGGCCTGCCTTTGCAGGTCTTCCAAAGGCGTCAAAATAGGGCTTATTTATCAAGGCAAGACCAAACGAAGTTGGACCGTCATTGGACACGGTCGCACCACCTATCATGATCATGTCATTACCGGACCCCCTGCCCATGGCATGAGGCATCTCCTTCATCCACTTTTCTATAATCTTCGCCGGCATCCACGGGCTGGATTCCTCGGTATAGTATATCCTCATTGTCAGATCGCCCTTTGCATGCATCTCCTTTATAAGCTCCAGATACTCCGGATACATATAATGGCTTTCATAAACTGCGGTTACTCCGTCCGAGTTAAACTTGTTTATATGTTCTCTTAACCCTTTGATTTTCAATTCATTCGGATATTTTGGCAACAGAGAACCGATTTTCATTAAATAAGGATTCCAGTTATACCAATGTATCCCGTGAAGCCGACCGTTCGGCTCCCCATTTTTATCTTTCTCTATTGTAATGCCTCGATGCTTTGAGGGTGTTTTCTTATTTATCCCGAGAAGCTTCAGGCCCGCGCTGTTCAGGATCGCAGGATGCGGGCATGCCCAGGGAGTCGGGATATACACCGGATTGTTGGGAGCGACCTCATCCAGGTCCCAGCGCGTCGGCCATCTCTTCTCCTTTAAGGCGCCGGGGAGCTCTAGTGCCGGAGGAGGTCCACCTATGGACGCTGCCTTTACCCACTCACCGGGCTTTAGCTTCTTTACCTCATCGGCAATGCGTCTCTTTATCTCTTCAATGGAATACACACCCTGAAGCGAAAGGCTTGTATACCGGCCTGATCCTACATGGAGCATATGCGGATGGGTATCTATAAAGCCCGGGACGACCATCTTTCCCTTAAGGTCTATCTCCTTGGTGCCCTTTCCTGCCAGTGCCCGAACCTCGGCATTGCTGCCGACTTTTAGAAACTTGCCGTCATGAATGGCAACGGCCTCGGCAATGGAAAATTTGTTATCCACAGTGACGATCTTGCCGTTATACACGATAGTATCACATATGAAATTTGAAGCCTTCTTTTCCGATACTGTTGCACAACAGACAAACAACAGAGTAATAGAAATAAGCGACGAAAAAAATATTCCTCTCTTCATTGAATTCATGTCGCCCTCCTTTTCCATACCAGGTTAATAAAGACACCACGCTCTCCGAACCGAAGGCCCTAAGGACATAGCTTTTCAAGATATACAGGTAAATAATTCACGCACAAAGGACGCGGCTTTGTCCTCACCCCATTGAGGTGTAAAAAGGAGGTTTCACAATCTTATAAATAGACTGTATCATTGTCGTATTTCGGTGATCTCAGTATTAATAGAATGCGGGTAAAAACAGTAGATTACAACGGCTATTCCAGGCACATATATTGTCCTCTTTTACGCCTGCAACTCCTGCATACATAGAGCATGACTATTTTGATAATAAGAATAAGGGCCGAAGCCCAGTCTAGATGGCCGGGCTTCGGTCAAGGGATAATAATGAAAAAGAATAGATTAATAATTAAGGTATTAATAGTTGATGTTAATACCGTGCATTAATATTGAATTATTAAAACCAATCTGTCAAGTTTTTTTTAGCATATTTAATAATTCATCTGGTAAAAAGCTATTTCCCGCTCAAGGCATTTATTGAGACTTGCCGCAGTAGAATTGAATAGAGTCCGATACCTTACACATACCCGAGTGCGCAGGCCATCGAATCCTCTTGACTTGGAAATGGAGGTAATGAGGTAAATCGATGACTCAGATATTATTTACCCCACTTCTTTAGCCACTCATTTTTAAGTTCGGGATTGAGTGCGTATATTGGCCACTTTCCCTCCAGGGCGGCGACCACTTGTGTCATCGGCTTAATAAAGACTTCCTTGTTAGCTGAAATAGAGTACCACGCACTATGCCCTGTAAGGATAACCTGGTCCATCTTGAGGAGCGGATTATCAGGAGACATGTGTTCGTCCTCTGTAACATCAAGTCCGGCGCCTGCTATAAGACCTTCCTCTAGGGCCCGAATGATGGCGGCTTCATCAACGCATTTGCCCCGGGCCGTATTTATTAAGTGACAGTTGGGCTTCATCTTTTTAAGCTCTTTATCCCCTATCATACCTCTTGTCTCATCAGTTAAAGGGGTATGCAGGCTGATATAGTCCGATTCCCTGAGCAATTGATCCAGATCTACGGGTTCTACGCCATGACTCACCATGACCGCATCAAAGACGTACGGGTCATAGGCAATCACTCTCATACCAAGGCCCTTTGCCTTCAGGGCGGTAGCAGTACCTATCCTACCAAGGCCAATAATACCAAAGGTCTGTTCACGCATGCGGTACATGGGAGCAATGTACTGCATCAGGGCCTTCCTGTCCGTAGTATAGCTTACCTGCTTTTCCCTCACCGACCTGTCTATCTGAATGAGCTTGTGGCCCAAGGCCATCATAAATGCTATCGCCCTTCCCGAGACCTCATCCAGCCCGTAATCAGGAACATTTGTAACGGCGATACCGTATTCCGTGGCAGCGTCCAGGTCAACCGCTTCATAACCCACGGCTATGCCCGCGACAATACGACATCTTTCAAGTGAGCCAAGGACTCGTCTGGTAAAGGGTTGGCTGGTTACAACTCCTATGACGGCATCGGCATCCTTTGCCTGACTGATAATATCGTCTTCAGTCCGGGCAAATCCTTTGACAAGTTCAGCATCGAAAGGTTCAAGTAGCCCTTCCCCTATGTCCACATTAGGGAGAGTAAATGTATGTACTATCTTGAAACTCATGGCATATCTCCGTGTGATATTACGGTTGAGGGGGAGTCAATGTGCTCTGCCTGAAAAATTCAGTCTAATTCACCAATGACCATTAATAAGGTTCAAAGTTCAAGGTTCAAGGTTCATGTACTAAAATAATTCGGGAAGTAAATGTGTTTTTCCTTATGCCTTGCGCCTTATACCATATACCTTTTTTTATTTAGATATCACCTTGAAGAGATCCCGCCATGGCGGGACCCCCTTTAAGCTACACTCCTCTGGATTGTATACAATGCTACGTCCTTCTTCCCCCGATGTGCGGGAGAAATCTTCGATGGGCGTGGTTTCTTTACTTCATCAGAGTCAGCCAATCCTTAAATCGTTCGTCACTACCACTGCAAATCCCGCTTATTGTTCGTGACAGCTGAGTAGATACTGGGCCCGGAGCATCCTCAATATCTCTGTCCTCAATACGATTTACGGACCATACCTTCAATGCCGTGCTCGACGAAAAAATCTCATCGGCATCTAAAATCTCATCGGCTCTTATGGCCTTCTCAATGACCTCAATACCTTCTGCCCTGGCCACGGCAATTACGGTCCGACGGGATACACTGGATAGAATCGTACCCAGAGGCGAAGTCATGAGGACACCATCCTTTACAATGAAGATCGATGCTGTGCTCAATTCAGCCAAAAAGCCTTGGGTGTCTAGCATAATTCCTAGACCAAAACCCCGCTTTTTTGCATCAAGGCTTGACATCATACCGTTTACATAATTCCCTGAGACCTTACACTCCACCGGCACGGTTTGAGGGTGCAGCTTACGCCATTTGCTAATACAGGCGCTGACTGGCTTGTTCATTCCCCCTCTAAAGGGGTCAAAAGAAAAAGCAAGAATTAATATATCAAGATCTCCGTCCGGCGGGACTGTTGAATAAGATTCGCCACTATGATAGGCCATAATCCTGACAAAGACGTCTTCTATGTTGTTGGTCTTTACACAATCGATTGCAGCCTGCTTGATCTCGTTGATCGACCGGGGCAACTCCATATCCAGCAGTTCTATGGACTTTTCAAAACGCTTCAGATGGTCATCCATCCTGAAAGCAGCCGGACCATCCGGGGTTTTGTGGACCCCAAATATCTCAAAGATCGCCGCGCCCCGGGTAAAGGCGTGGGACATAACATTAACAGTCGCATTCTCCTCTGGTATCATTTCGCCGTTTAACCATATTTTTCGTTCTTTACCCATCATTATCTCCTCTTACTATTGCAGTATAAACAGTTCCTACTCGATAAGTTCGACATCTAAAAATAAGCTCTCAATAGTGAGCATATGAGATAGTACATATATAATATATATCTTTATAAAAAGAAAGTTTCATAAATGACCCTAATTGGCAAATCCAAATATGTCAGGATTGTTGAAGAGCCCCTTAGCCCCTCCGGGGGGTATAAGATAGGGTCTTCGCCTTTCACGGTATAACCGAGCCATGGTTTTATCAATCTCTTCTTCCACCAGGCCCGGAGGAAGTTCGTCAAGCGGTTTAGAGATTATGCTGTATTTAAGGTCGAAAAGGTGATATCTTCTTAAAATACCATCCCGCCATGGCGGGACAGTGGTCAAATATTTGGGTTTTATGCCTCTTATTCTATGAATACAGGATCTCGCAGTATGAGATCTATTGCCGATCTTGCAATAGATCCGAGTTCAGGATGGGTCTCTTTGAGGTTTGTCACCTGTCTTAGGTGATCAGCAGTACGAATGATCATGGATGCCATATCCCCTTCACCAGCAGGAACGTGGTAAAGCAGATCCTCCCAGGGTACGCCTTTGGCCCACAGGAACATGGCAATGGCGGGCCAGATAAGGATTGGGGGATTGTCAAAACCCCTATCGACCTTCAATTGTCTTATTTCTTTCATACTGTCAAGCACGCTTTGCAAGGAATCCTCTATCTCCTTCAGGTCAGGTCTGCGCCCTATCCTGAGTTCAACATCCAGGCCCCTGTCCCATACAAAGGGCGCGATACACCCTGCCATTAATTCAGGAGTAAGATCGCTGAATCCGCCCCCCCTTATTGCCTCTGCTATCAGGAGCGGCTGGTCAAGCCTGAGCTTAGATGCCCATACGCCGTCAGGGGTAAGTCTTTCGTCTTCAGCTACGAAGTTCGTCTCCTTCAGGAACCTCAGGTGCCTCTTGAAACTGATCCACAATCCCTCGCCCGATCCTGCCATCCTGTTTGCAAGTGACCGAAAGTCTCTTAACAGGCGGCCCAGATCCCTGTTCTTTTTCCTATGGCATTCCTTCAGGTGCTCGCAATCCCGGCACGGAAGTTCTCCTAACATCTCCTTTATGCTTTTACGGCTTTCCAACCTCTCCTTTTCAACTTCATTCGTGTCCAGGACTTTTAAACTGTCTATATCAACGGCATCGAAGATACGCTGAAGCTCCTCCAATGAATAATCCTCGGGGATATTAACCCGGGAGTCATATAGCAGACGGACCTTTTCCAATGGTATGCTTCTTAACTTGATCTTTCCTTTCCGAGAACGGGCAGGCTTTGAAATATCATGGGCGGAACAGACAAACCTTCCATGATCAATATATCTGTTAAACAGGACATATATCCCCTTTCCCTCGTGAAGAAAAAGCCTGCCAGGCTCAAGATACGATCTCAGCCTTTCATCCTGAACGGTCCCTGAGAGGGTTCTCGCCTTTCTTCTCAGATCAGATCTCCTGCGGATATACTCAAGGATTTCGTTCGGGTCACTTGTATCGCATCTCCCGTTGGGAAGCATCCATTTAAGGGCCTTTGCCATATCATCCCATTGTTTCCGTACTGCAGACCCCTTCCTCTTCTGCTGAAAATTGACAAAGGAGAGTTCCAGTAGACTCTTCACCTCTAATGGCGTGTGGGATAACAAGAGATTAAGAGTCATGGAAAAATTGATTCGAATTTGACTTATCAGGGGCTCCGGAGATGAATCCTTCAGTTCGTAAATGAGCTGGGGATCCTGGTGCACGCCCGGGATAATGAGTGAAAAGCCGATATTATCCTTACCCCTCCTTCCTGCCCGGCCTATCATCTGATGCAGGTCAGTGGAAGTAAGATCCGTAAACTCGTGCCCGTTAAAACGATCGCTCTGTACAAGAACCACTGTTCGTGCCGGAAAATTTACCCCCGCGGCCACTGTAGAGGTTGAAAAGATGGCATCCAGGTAGCCCTTGTTCATCATCTTTTCGATCATCACCTTCCAGTAAGGAAGCTGACCTGCATGATGGGAAGCTACCATGGAGCCAACCAGGTCATCCATCTGCCTGTGCCCCTCAAGGTGAGGGTATTGCTGCAAGACAACGTTAACTTCTCTTTTCAACCTCTCTTTTTCTTCATACGGTCTTTCAGAAGGAGAGCATGTAAGAAGGGCTCCATCGCAATCCTTCCTTGACTTGAGAAAAAATATGGCCGGCAGGAGATCTAATTGTCTGAGGCATCTGATGATATCACCATACTCAATCTTGTTGGGTCCTATTCTTCTTCCTCTTACCGTATGCGCCACTATATATTTCTTAACCCTTGATGATAATTTTTTTCTTCCTGAAAGAGGCGCAACCAAACCGTCAGGAAAGAGGAAGAGCATCTCCAGGGGGACAGGACGTTCATGAGATAGTACAACATGTGTTTGATTTCTCCGATTTTTCCTTAACCATGCGCATACCTCTTCTGCATTGGATACGGTAGCGGATAGCAGCAGGAGCCTGACACGCGGAGGCAGATAGATAAGGACCTCTTCCCATACAACGCCCCGGTCAGGATCACTCAGATAGTGGGCCTCGTCCAGGATTACCAGATCAGTGTTTATATCTCTCCCCTCGTGCATGGCATCGTAGAGCTGATTTCGGAGTATCTCTGTTGTGCCCACGATGACCGGTGCGTCGGTGTTCTCCTTTATTTCTCCCGTAAGTATGCCGCATGCATCAATGCCGAATTCGCCGCGAAACTCCTGGTAAAGGGAGTTGGATAATGCCTTGAGCGGCGAGGCATACCACACCCGCAACCCGATGGAGATATATTTCTTAATGGTCTGAGATGCGATCCATGTCTTACCGGCGCCCGTGGGCGCGCTTACAAGGACATCACACTCCTTTATCCTGTCCAGGGCCTCAAGCTGAAACGGGTCAGGTTTGAACGGAGTCGGCTCAGGGACACCTATCTTTTTAAAGGTATGTTTCAGGATAGGATCTAGTCTGGGCTTTTCATAAGATCCCTTCTTTGGCCTGCCGCGCCTTCCGATGTAACTCTTAATAGGAGGCCGGCGATAGCGGGAGTTAGATGTCATGTTGGAAAGTTTTCGGTTATAATTTTCAGGTTGGATTTTGTTATACTGTTAACATGTTCTCAGAAAGGCTGAAGGTACAGGGCCTAAGGAATTATCTCTTACGCCCCGCGCCTTACGCCTTTTTCGTTTATTTAACCAGTTCGGCAGATACCACGTCCATGTCTTTGAGATTGTCCTTCATCGCATTTCCAAGATCAAGCGAGTTCAGTTTGTCCGCCATTCCGTCTATGATCTTATCACAACCCTGGGCTATCTTCATCCCATTGACATAGACTTTTTCAACCACTTCCCTTGCAAAGATATGTGCCGAGGCCTTCATTAATTCGGGGCTCCTGCCCTTGCCTTCATAGCCGGCTGCCTTTCTGCAAAACGCGTCGCCCACTTCACACCACGTCATCATATCAGCCAGCAGGAACATGACATACTGAGACTTTGTGAGCTTAAGTTTTCTGACGCTGAGAATAATCTCGTTCAAGATCCGGATGGCAGCGGCAGGCTTATGAGCGCCGCAGTCTTCCGGCAGCTTTTCCAGCCCATCGGCCATCTCCGCATAGTAGCCTCCCTTTGAACGTACTGTCTTCTGCAACCTGAACATGGATATAAGCCTGCGCAGTATCTCACTAGTACCCTCGTAGATGGTCAGGATCTTTGTGTCCCGCTTGATCTTTTCGACCTCGTATTCCCGGATATAACCGTAACCTCCCAGGGCCTGTATGCCGTCATTGGCCATGGCATCTCCTGCCTCGGTAGCAAAATATTTAGCTATGGACCCTTCCACCTGCAAATCCTTTTCACCGGAGTCAAGCCTGTTCGCCACATCCTCAATATGGGCACGGGCCGCTTCCAGCCTGACAGCATTGGGAACTAAAAGCCTATGGGTGTATCCCTGCTTCTCCGAGAGGGTAGTCCCGAACTGGACTCTCTCCTTGGAGTAGGCTATGCTCTTCTCGAGGGCTGCCATACCGCCTCCCAGGCCGAACGCCGCTACCATCAGTCTTGTGTAACCGAACACCTCGTTCGATTGTTTCAATCCCTGTCCCTCAACACCCCCAACAAGGTTCTCCACGGGGACGAAAAGGTCTTCCAAGGTTAGGGGACATGTATCAGAGGCCCTGATTCCGTGCTTATCCTCGTGCTTTCCGGGAATCAAACCCTCAGCACCGCCTTCCACGATAAAAAATGAAGGACCATCCGGTGTGTCGGCCAATATAGTATACAGTTCGGCTACTCCGCCGTTTGTGATAAATTGTTTCTGGCCGTTTAATTTATAGCCTGTTACTTTTCCGTTCTCATCAAGCACTCTCTCAGCCTTGGTCTTTAACGCCTGAACATTGGACCCAGCCTCTGGTTCTGTAACACCATAGGCAACAATAAGGCCCTCTTCTGCGATCCTTGTTATGTATTTTTCTTTCTGCTCGTCTGTCGCGCCGACCCTTATCGGATCCGTGCCCAGACACGTGGCGAGAAAAGATGTGGCTATGGCTAAGTCCATCTGCGCGAGCTTTTCGGAAACTATTGCTATTTCGGCAGCCCCGGCCCCGATCCCCCCGTATTCCTCAGGGATAAATATCAGGTGCAGGGCTAATTCAGGGCCGGTCATAAAGCGAATAAGATCCATGGGGAAATCACCCGCCTTGTCCATCTCCAGCTTCACCTCGGTTAAAAGCTTCTCCTTTTCAAGTTTAGATACAGTATCAAGTACCATGGAAAGAACTTCAGGATCCATTTTAGCTTGTCCAGCCATGCTTCTCCTCCTTATTCTCATTAAGCTATTGCAGGATCTCCGTGGATCCTTTAAATGATTTCTCTTTTATCAGATGAAATACCACGGGGCAAGCCCCGAGATTGTAATAACGTAAAGATTCCACGCCCATCGAAGATTCCCCGTAGAACGGAAAGTAGGGCATAACATTGTATACTCCCCAAAGGAATATGGCTATCAAAGAAGGCAATGACCGTCTTTTCAAGGCGATATCTTTTTGAAATTCCACTGGCCAGTGTAGTGGTCAAATATTTGGGTTTTATGCCTCTGAATCCCTTGTAATCAGCAACTGACTTGGTAAAACCCAAATATTGACCCTTACTCAAAAGGTGGTAGATATCGCCTTGAAAAGACGGTCATTGCCGGATTAACCTGCCATTTTTAGGCAAAGCCCCTATTCTATTACCACGTCCAATCCAAAGGACATGGTTTTCAAGA
>JAFDAM010000051.1 GCA_019313825.1 Deltaproteobacteria bacterium | reverse complement strand
AAACGATATCTTTTTAGAAATTCCACTAACCCCCGGTGTGGTTAAATATTTAGGGTTTATGCTACCGAACTCCTATTAGTTTGCTTATTACATTACGAAACCTTAAATATTTGGCCACTTTCTCGAAAGGTAGTAGATATCGCTTTAAAGCGATAGCCATTGCCGGAAATAATTGCTCTTTGAAGACAGAAACTATCCCGCAAAAGTAAGACGTCCAAAATCATAGTTTTAAGTAAGGAATAAACTAAGTAGCAATATTTAATTAAAAGGGGGGATAAAATGCAGGATGACTTGAGAGACTTTTTAAAAAAGGCGGAAGATCTGGATCGGCTTAAGATAGTTAAGGGGGCGGATTGGGATCTTGAGATCGGAGCTGCCACTGATCTTAATCTGAGGAGGGATGATTGTCCGGCGCTCCTGTTTGATGAGATCAAGGGCTACCGGAAAGGTTACAGGGTGCTCACGTGTTCTGCTTCAGCGCCGGGACTTCTGGCTGCCATACTGAATCTTCCCAAGGCGGACTCTGACAGGGAGCTTCTGAATATGATGTATGAAAAGTACCCACAATGGGAATCTGAGATAGACAGGTTTGACCCGGAAGAGGTCACAAGAGGGCCTGTTTTGGAGAACGTGCTGTCAGGCGACGACATTGATCTGTTTAAGTTCCCTGTACCTAAATGGCACGCATTGGACGGGGGAAGATATATGGGCACCGGCGATGCAGTCATAACCCGGGATCCGGACACGGGGGAGGTGAACCTGGGTACTTACAGGATTCAGGCTCTTGACGAAAAGAACGCCGGTTTCCATGTGGTGCCGAATCAGCATGGCGATATCCACCGCCGAAAATACCATGACAAGGGAGAGCCTTTCCCGATTGCTATCTCCTTTGGGCATCATCCATTACTGTTGTGCATGGGTGCCTTAAGCATCGCTCCAGGTACGGAATATAATCTGATCGGGGCAATCAGAGGAGAGCCCGTCAAGGTTATCAAGGAGGAGGTGACCGGTCTGCCCATCCCTGCGGACAGCGAAATAGTCATATCCGGTTATTGCCATCCGGACAAGAAAAGGAAAGAGGGACCTTTCGGGGAATATACCGGCTACTATGTCACAGGTGAAAAGGAGAGAATATATATAGAAGTTGAGCGTGTCTATCACCGGAATGACCCTGTACTACTCGGTTCTCCGCCAAGCAAGCCGCCTGACGATGCAGCGTACCTCCTTGCCATGCTGAGAAGCGCGCGGATGTATAATAAACTGAAACAGAGCGGTCTGCAGGGAATAAACGGTGTCTGGTTCGAAAAATCGACCAACGCGTCTTTTTTCGTTATCGTGTCCATAAAACAGCACTATGCGGGGCATGCCAGGGAAGTGGCCCTCCAGGCGTCCCTAATGCAGGGCAAAAACGGCAGGTACATTATTGTCGTTGATGAGGACATTAATTACACTAATCTCCATGAAGTCCTGTGGGCGGTCTGTACCCGGTCAGATCCTGTGAAGGATATAGATATCATGCGCGAGACCCCGAGTGTCTGGCTGGACCCGGTAATACATAAACCCGGGCTTAATCCCATTGTGACCTCAAGGGCGATCATAGATGCGTGCAAGCCCTACATCAGGCTAAAGGATTTTCCGATTACGGCAACCGTTGAGCCTGAGACGGAGAAGCTGGTAAGGGAAAAGTTTAAGGAGTTGAATCTATAGTCCCGGATTTAGCGGGATTGAGATAACAGGAGGTAAGTAATATGAAAATTAAGTTTGGTGATATGAGGTGGCCTGAGATAGCAGACGTATTGGAAAAACCCAATGTGGTGCTTTTGCCTGTGGGTTCGACCGAGCAGCACGGCAGACACCTCCCTGTAAATTTTGACTCATATTGTGTTGAAGTCTATGCTGAACGAGCGGCAAGAAAAGTAACCGATGAACACGGCATCCGCACCCTGGTTGCTCCGTCCATAACTTACGGTGAGGCCTGCGGTTCGCCGCCCTTTAAAGAGATGCTGCCGGGCACGATTACCATTCGACCCAATACACTGATAAGCCTGCTCGAGGATGTTGTCAGGAGCCTTGTGGATCAGGGATTCAGAAATGTCCTGGTCCTCAACGGGCATATGGAAAATGCCGGACCCATTTCAGTCGCGCTTCGTAATGTCGCGATAGAATGCAAAGATCATGACTTGGGCCTATATGGAACAAGCTGCCTTGCACTGGCACGGGAGAAATGGTCTGAGCTCGCAAAAGGCGGGAGAGGGGCGCAAGGTCACGCAGGAGAAAGGGAGACCGCTGTTGCCTTGGCCATTGAGCCGGAAAACGTTGATACAAGTATATGTTACGAGGGGTCCCATGCCTCGTCTCTGCCTCCGAAATATATAATGCCTTTATCGCGTGGTATGGTATTTTTCCACTCCCGTATAGGAGGTGTGAGGGACGGTGGCATCCATGTGGACAACCCATGCGCGGCCACAAAAGAGACCGGAGAAGAGATTGTCGCGGCCGTTATAGAAGAGCTGATTGAAATCATAGTCGCGATCTCTAAATCAGAAGGTATCAAACACGAAGAGAGAGTATAGATTATTTAAAAATATGGGCCGGCAGTCTGATACTTTATTTGACGCTCAATACTAACATGATTCCAGATCAGGCTGTATTCTTATTTCAGACTGCCAGACCTTATCATTATTATTCAGATGCATTTATATTTTAATTTGAAAACCACGTTCTTTGAGGCTGTGTCATAATGTTGGTCTTAGCCCTATATGTCATTTCGAGTGAAGCGAGAAAGCTTTTAATACTAACAAGTTGCAGATTCAAGATTCCTCGGCTATCACCTTGGAATGACATTATGACACAGCCTATTTGGATATGGTCAGAGAAATTTGGCTCTACCTGAAAAGGGCAATCTATCCGGCAATGACTATCTCTTCAAGACGACCCCGCCCGGGCGGGGCTACCTTTTGAGGAAGTGACCAAATATTTGGGCTTTACAAAGTCAGTTGCGGATTCCAAAGAATCCAGAGATATTAAACCCAAATATTTGACCACTCCAGAGTCAAGTGGAATTCTAAAAAGATATCGTCTTGAAGAGACAGCCATCACCTCCTATGGTCGGTACACCTTTTTAGGGTGCAAACAGAGCCACGTCCTACTTCCCGCTTTACGGGGGATCTTCGAGGAGCGTGAATTCTTTACTAATTCAACATATAGCCTTGCAACAAATTAATGAACCTGTGCCTGGTAACCTGAATCGTTCACCTGATACGCGCGCCTTATTTCTTGTCAAGAAATGCAAATCGTCATGATATAGGAGAGATTAATAATGATTACCAAACTCAAATCAACAAACTACGCTGATATGATCCTGCACAATGGAAATATCTATACGGTGGATGAGGATTTCAGCAAGGCCGGCGCTGTTGCCATTAAAAATAATAGATTCCTGGCAGTGGGAAACATGGATGACGTATCCCGATATGAAGGGCCTGAAACTGAGAAGATAGACCTCAAAGGGCTTAGCGTGATACCGGGACTTATGGATACCCATTTTCATTTTACGGCCCGTGGCGAGATGCTAACCGCGACATGGAGCAGAAATACGGTTGAATCAATACTTGATCAGATTAAAGAAAAGGTCTCGCAGGCCAAACCGGGCGAGTGGATCAATGTGGGCTATCCCTGGGGCTTTGACACGAAGTTGCCCGCCAAAGTAATTGATACGGTATCACCAGATAACCCGGTACACATGTGCGGAGGGGCTCCCCACAGGGGGATAGTAAACAGTAAGGCAATGGAAGTGCTGGGTATAAAAAAGGGCGCCAAAATCGATGGCGGTGGTTTTAATGTCTATGAAAATGGAGAGCCGACAGGGGGTGTGACCGGTTATGTAAATGCGTTGGGCATGCAATACTATAGAGAGGGCTGGAAACATGTGATAGAGGGGCGACGTCCGAGTAGCCCTCACGCCGGCATAGAGACATACAAAGGGAGGATCAGGGCTGCCATGAAAGAGGCAAACATGTTCGGATTGACCAGTATCAATCAACAGGGCGCCAATTTCACTGAGTGCAGGGCCTTTGGAGAGATTGCCAATGCCGGGGAGAACACGGTTAGGGTCCAGGCGGATATCTGGATGATGATCTTTGATTATATACCTCTAAAAGAGATTGATGAGTATGCAAAACAGCTATCTTTTATTACGCATAAGGGCCTTGGAGATGAATGCTTTAAGATAAGCGGTATTAAGAGTATCTATGACGGGGCATCATCCATGTATGACTTTGAAGACATGCGTCTTGCCAGTCCCCAGAGACTTAATGAGTTTGCCGAGATAGTCGCAAAACACGGTTTGCGGCTCGCGTTGCATGCCCATGGAGACCGGGCCATTGATCATCTTATGGACGCGTTTGAGTACGCGCACAGCAAGTATCCAATCGATAAAATGCGCTGGACCGCCCTTCATCACAGCTTTCCCAAGCCAGAGCATTACCCGAGAATCAAGAAGATGGGCCTGGTCGTAAATTCTCAGCCCATGTTTATGCACACTCACTGGTTTGGTGATTATGTGAAGAAGAACCCCAAGTTGGAAAGCATTTATTATCCCAACAGGTCCGAACTGGAAGCGGGCATCAAGATGGGATTCAGCTCGGACTCTACTTCGGTTACCTTTGATCCCTTTGTCGGAATGCAGATCGCGGTTACTCGAAAGGCGCCTGAGGGCAGAAATAAGGGCTGGGTTGTCAATGAAAGCGAAAAGATATCCAGACGGCAGGCCCTTGAATGCTACACGATCAATAACGCCTATCTGATGTTCGAAGAGGATATCAAAGGGTCCATTGAGCCCGGGAAACTCGCGGATATGGTCGTTATTGATAAGGACATCATGATCGTCCCGGAGGACGAGATCAGGAAGATAAACGTGGAGACGACCATCGTTGGAGGTAAGATCGTCTATCAGCATGAGCCCGGCGCGGAATATCCTGAACATCCTTACTGGTGCTGGTTGTAGGTAACTGGATATTAAGATATGAATTACTGATAGATTGTGAGGAAAAAAAGCATAGGGACGGAATTTTTTTCAAGCCTTCGAAATTAAACAACAAGAATAAGGAGGGATTTATCATGGAAAAAAGACTGATAATTTGCCTATCTTTAATTTTTGTCTTAACTGTCGCAATGTCAGCTTTTGCCGAAGGCAAGGCGACAAACTATGCTGACATGATCCTGTTCAACGGTAAGATATACACCGTGGACAAGGATTTCAGCAAGGCCAATGCCGTTGCAATTAAAACCGGCAGATTCCTGGCAGTCGGGAGCAATGATGTTGTGTCCCGCTATGAAGGACCTGAAACAGAGAAAATAGACCTCAAAGGGCTTGCCGCAATACCGGGGCTTATGGATACTCATATCCATTTTACGAGCCGTGGCGGTATGTTAACCGAGAAAATGAGCAGAAATACGGTTGAATCCATACTTGAGCAGATTAAAGAAAAGGTCTCAAAGGCCAAACCGGGCGAGTGGATCAATACGCCCTATTTCTGGGGCTTTGATAAGAAGCTGCCCGCCAAAGTAATTGATACGGTATCACCCGATAACCAGGTACACATGTGCGGAGGGGCGCCCCATAAGGGGATAATGAACAGTAAAGCAATGGAGGCATTGGGCATCCGAAAAGGTGCAAAGATCGATGGCGGTGGTTTTGATGTCGATGAAAATGGGGAACCCACAGGGATAGTCAGGGGTTATGCAAATGTTCTGGGCATGCAATACTATAGAGATAGCTGGAAAAATGTGATAGCGGGCCGACGGCCGAGTAGCCCTCCATTCAGTGTTGAGACATACAAAGAGAGGATCAGGGCTGCCATGAAAGAGGTAAACATGTTCGGATTGACCAGTATCAATCAACAGGGCGCCAATTTCACTGAGTGCAGGGCCTTTAGAGAGATTGCCAGTGCGGGTGAGAGCACGGTAAGGGCCCAGGCCGATATCTGGATGATGATCTTTGATTATATACCTCTAAAAGAGATCGATGAGTATGTAAAACAGCTATCTTTTATTACGCATAAGGGCCTTGGAGATGAATGGTTTAAGATAAGCGGCATCAAGAGTATCTATGATGGGGCTTCGTCCATGTATGACTTTGAAGACATGCGTCTTGCCAGCCCGAAGAGATTTAAGGAATTTGCCGAGATAGTCGCAAAACACGGTTTACGGCTCGTAGTGCATGCCCATGGAGACCGGGCCATTGATCATCTGCTTGATGCCTATGAATACGCCCACAAAAGGTATCCCATTGATAAAATGCGCTGGACCGCCCTCCATCACAGCTTTCCGACTCCTGACGATTACCCGAGGATCAAGAAGATGGGCCTGGTTGTAAATTCTCAGCCCATGTTTATACACACCAACTATTTTGGTGATTATGTGAAGAAGAATCCCAAGTTGGAAAATATTTATTACCCCAACAGGTCTGAACTGGAAGCAGGCATCAAGGTGGGATTCAGCTCGGACTGTACATCGCTTACCTTTGATCCCTTTATCGGGATCCAGATTGCGGTTACGCGAAAGGCTCCCCTGGGTAAAAATAAGGGCTGGGTAGTCAACGAAAAAGAGAAGATATCAAGGCGGCAGGCCCTTGAATGCTACACGATCAATAACGCCTATCTGATGTTCGAAGAGGATGTCAAAGGGTCCATTGAGCCCGGGAAGTTTGCGGATATGGTTGTTATAGATAAGGACATCATGACCGTTCCGGAGGACGATATAAGGAAGATAAACGTTGAGATGACCATCGTAGGAGGGAAGGTCGTTTATAGACATGAGCTTGGAACAAAATATCCGAGACATCCCTACTGGAGCTGGTTGTAATGAAGGTCTAGTTTTTTAAAGCGCTATACCCCCGGGATATTCCGGGGGCTATTTTAATGAATGCATTCAATGCAATTGAATCTTATTTGTCCGCGTATTTATCTAATACCGGTTGTATTTTACCTTCTGCTGAAATCGCTTCAAATGCGGCTCTCACCTTCTCCACCATATCATCAGGAGTCGATTTACCGAATGCCATGCAGACGATAGTCTCACTGTTTGAAGCTGATGAAGCATTAATAGGGCATACCGGCTCAATATTATCAAATGATATACCCGGATCTTTGATCTTATCGAAATGCCCTTGCAGGTAATTCGCGCTTCCTGAGATCAGATCAATTCTTCCTTTGAACAGTTTTCTAATATTGGTCACCTCTTCTGCTACGGGAAATAGCTGTTTACCTTCCTTGAAACCGGCCTTTGTAAAGCTACTCAGATCATTACCTCGTACAACACCGACCTTATACTTTGCGGCAGCTTTCAAATCTTTACATACAATATCTTTTCGATCCTTAAGTCTATAAAGGCTCATTGTTGAATCGCCGTCATTACTGCTTGTAGAGAAGAGTGGGCCGATCCATTTAAATTGCTTCTCACGCGCCTTGTTTCTGACAATAGTATAGATAAGTACATTCGCCTCATTCCTGGCCTTTTTCAGGGCCCTTGCCCATGGAAGCACATCTATCTTATATGTTAGGCCTGCTTTTTCCAGTGTTATTTTGACTACTTCCGTGGATATGCCCGTAACCTTACCGTTTTCCGTGAAATTATACGGTTTCCATTCTTCTGTTACCACCTGAATGTCTGCTGCGCCACAGATGCTTGCGGTAAAAAACAGTAATGCAATTGTTAATAGACTTTTTTTCATTTTTTTATCTCCTTCTCTATTAAATGTTGACCTTTATTTAACACCCGCCATTAATGAAAAAATACGGCTTTTTTTGCTTTTAATATTTGATAAAAGAGATGGACAGTGTCTATCTTCTTTCATTATCAGGACAATAGATGCTTACTTTACATTCTCTTCTTAAATCGGCAATCCGGCTGGAAACTTGAAAAAAAATTATAATATTTTTGACGGATAACTGTATTCCTGATATAAAGAGATTGGTTTTGCAGAATTAATCATAGGGAGGTAAGTCGGAATATGGATTTCGAGAGCCCTTTGAAAGAGAAGGCCATCCTGATTGTTGATGACGAGCCTGATATTCTGGAAACAGTTGAAGATGTGCTCGACATGTGTCTGGTTCACAAGGCCGCGGATTATGACACGGCGCTTCAGTATCTCCTGAGCTACACCTATGATATTGTGATACTGGATATTATGGGGGTCAACGGCTTTGAACTCCTGAAGGTTTCCGTATCACGGGGCTTTCCGACTGTGATGCTGACAGCCCATGCCCTGACGCCGGAGGCGTTAAAAAAATCCATAAACCTCGGTGCGGTAACATTCCTCCCAAAAGAAAGGATGTCTGAACTGAGGGATTTTCTGGAGGATGTGGTTGCGAATGAAGGAAAACCGGGCTGGATAACCTTATTTGACCGACTCGGGGCATATTTTGATAAGTGCTTCGATCCCGGATGGAA
This sequence comes from Deltaproteobacteria bacterium, assembly GCA_019313825.1. Taxonomy (GTDB): domain Bacteria; phylum Desulfobacterota; class DSM-4660; order Desulfatiglandales; family HGW-15; genus JAFDAM01. The sequence goes on along the minus strand of JAFDAM010000051.1, from coordinate 7,305 downwards.
AGAGAAGGATGAATTTTTTAAAGAGTTTGAAGAGAGCCTCAGGGAGAGTGAGAGAGGCGACTCTCCTTAAAAGATATTAGTGAAACTCCCCCGAATTATTTTAGCCCCTGAACTTTGAACCTTATTAATGGTCATTGCCGGATTAGACTGCCTTTTTCAGGCAGAGCCAATTTTCTCTGCCCCCGCAATACGGGATCTTCGATGGGCGTGGATCCTTTATTCTTCCACTGCTTTGTCTGTATCGACTTTTTTGGCCTGTGGCTTATAATCATCGCCGACCGGGGTTCCGTCAAGCTTGCGGATGATCGGCCGGGGGTGGGCTTTTTCATGCTCTTCAAGGGCTTTTTCCCATTTTGCCTTTATCTCCTCTCCCAGAGGCGCCCATCCCTTTCTACCGCGGCACTTGGGAAACTTCGAGCAGCTCAGCCACGGCCCTCTTGCCCCTCGTCGGAGATTCAACGGTGATTCACACTTGGGGCAATGCAGGTCCGTGATCAGCGGCGGAACCTTTGGCGGGCTGACAAGTCCTTTCTTGTCAAGATTCACGATACCGTCGCATTCAGGGTATCCGGCGCAGCTGAGGAACAGACCAAAACGTCCTTTACGCTGAAGCATGGGTTTACCGCATTTGGGGCAGGCAACCTCTGTCTGTGCCGGCGCGACAAGATTCCCATCCCGGTCAATGGGCGCTGCAAACTTGCACTCAGGGTAATTGGCACAGCTCAGGAACCTTCCGTTTTTTCCAAACCGATAGACAGTGGCGCCTCCGCAATCAGGGCAGGTATGGGGAGCCGGCTGGGTCTCTGTCTTGGCATGATTCATGTCTTGATACGCGGCATCAAGACTACGCTTAAACTGTCCGTAGAATTTATGAAGCATCTGTACCCAATCAGCGTGCTTTTCCTCAATGTCGTCCAACTGCTGCTCCATATCGCGGGTGTAGCCGACCTGAAGGATCTCGGGGAATGCCTCCACCAGTTTGTCGGTAACAACCTTGCCCAGATCAGTGGCAAAAAACCTGTTTTGGCTCTTTTCAGCGTATTTACGGGCCTGAATAACCTGAATGATCTGGGCATAGGTACTGGGTCGGCCGATGCCCTCGGCTTCGAGCTTTTTGACAAGTGATGCCTCTGTGTATCGAGGGGGAGGTGAGGTGAAATGTTGGGTCGGATCGATCTGAATAGCCGATAGGGGTTGATTTTTGGCCATGACCGGAAGCATTGCTTCGTCAGTGTTATTGGGCACTCCGGCCACCCTGTAATTTCCGTCAAATACCAGCACGCGGCCGGTTGCCCGGAATACCAGCTCTTTGCCTTCAGCAATGCCTGAGATCAGAATGGTCGTGTGATCCCATTGGGCCTCTGTCATCTGACACGCCACGAATCGTTCCCATATGATCTTGTACAGTTTATACTGCCGATCATTCAAGGATGAGCGGACGCGCTCAGGTGTCAGGTCCACATCAGTGGGCCGGATCGCTTCATGCGCTTCTTGGGCCGATTTGTTGGAAGACGCATACAGATTCGGCTTTTTCGGAAGGTACTTATCCCCGAACCGCGCAAGGATATATTCTCTGGCCATTTTTATAGCATCCCCGGAAAGCTGGGTGGAGTCGGTTCTCATGTATGTGATGAGGCCGACAGAGCCTATTCCATCGACAGTTACGCCCTCATACAGGTTCTGGGCAATGCGCATGGTGGTCTGGGCGGTAAAGCCGAGCCGGTTTGCGGCTGTCTGCTGCAGGGTGCTGGTAATAAAAGGCGCGTATGGCCGGTTTTTCGTACGCTTGGTCTGAATCGATTTCACGTGCCAGTCAGGACCGTCTGTCACGTGGCCTTTCAACTGAATGATACGGCTTGTCAATTCCTTGGCTTTGGGGTTTTCCGTTTCTGTCCGCTCATCTAATTGAAAACCCGCCAGTTCAGCAGCCGCTAATGCCTCCTTGACGCCTTTTGGCTTGAACTTCCTGCCGTCCACTTCAATCAGCTCAGCCGCAAGGCTGTCATGGTGGGCAAGCCATTCGTTTTTTTTATGCACTGTACGGCCGATGACATTCCAGGCGGATCGCTTTTTCGGGGCCTCGGCCAGCCACTTCCGCCACTGTTCGCCCAAGGAGACACCGTTGTCCATGGATGTGGTGAAATAGCCGGTCAGTCTCCAATACTCTTCCGGCACAAACGCCTCGATCTCCCGCTCCCGCTCGACTAACAACCGGACAGCCACCGATTGAACGCGACCGGCGCTCAGACCACCGGCAACCTTTTTCCATAAAAGCGGCGAGACCTGGTATCCGACGATTCGATCAAGAATCCGTCTCGCCTGTTGCGCGTTGACCTTGTCAATATCGATGAGACGCGGCTGATGAAACGCTTTTTCGATCTCACTTTTGGTAATGGCGTTGAATACGACCCGGTTACTATGTTCCAGTTCGATACCGAGTGCCTCTGCCAGATGCCAGGCGATCGCCTCTCCTTCCCGGTCAAGATCCGTTGCCAACCATATGCGCGCTGCCTTTTTGGCCGCCTTCTTTAATTCCTTTACCGTGGTTCCCTTGCCCTTGATGATCTGGTAGGTCGGCTTGAAATCATTGTCAAGATCCACACCCGGAACGGGGTTCTTGACACCCTTGGGGTTTTTGGCCGGCAGATCGCGCACATGTCCAACCGAGGCCATGACCACATAGTCTGAACCCAGATATCTATTAAGGGTTCGCGCCTTTGCGGGTGATTCCACGATCACAAGCTGTTTGCCCTTGGTATCAGGTGTCGCGAAAGACCGCTTTTTCCTTGTTGTCTGTTTTGCTTTAGCCATAACTATTAATAGGTATCCTTTCATTACCGGCAATATCCATTGATAGTTGCCAGTTGTATGCAGGGAAGTTCGGAAAAGTCTATTAAATAAATCAAATACAGATATAACTACTAAGGCTATCAGGATTATAGTTCATGGTTCACGGTTGACCGATCTCCAACCTTGAACTGTGAACCTTGAACCCCATGAAGTGCCCTTTTATCTGACAAACATTTTTCCCGGAAGCTGCCTGATCATTCCCTTTAGCTCCATTCTCATGAGTGTCCCTGATACCTCACCCGGCTCTATGTTGCCCTGACGTGCTATCTGGTCGATATGTATAGGGTAATCACCAATGATTTCATAGATGGTTCTTTCAGATTCATCCATTGGAGGCATTGGCTTTTCCTTGAATGTGTCGGTTTTGAGCGCGTACGGATAGTTCAGGCCCAGTTCATCAAGCACGTCATCAGAATTTTCAACCAGCCTTGCCCCCTGTTTGATCAGGAAATGGCAGCCGGTACTTTTAAAGGAGTCGATACTGCCGGGAACGGCGAAAACTTCCCGGCCCTGTTCAAGCGCCAGAGAAGCCGTGATCAGCGAACCGCTGTTTTTTGTCGCTTCAACAACCACAACACCCCTGCAAAGACCGCTTATAAGTCGATTGCGGGCAGGAAAATTGTTTGGTGCCGGGGGTGTACCTATGGGGAATTCGGAGATCACGGCTCCTTTTTGTGTAATCTGCTTAAAGAGTTTTTTATTGGACGCGGGATAGACAATATCGATTCCTGTGCCCAAAACCGCTATGGTAAATCCTCGACCATTGAGACAGCCCCAGTGAGATGCAGAATCAATACCTCTGGCCATGCCGCTCACCACCCCCAATCCACGTCTTGCCAGCCCCTGCCCTATCTTTTCAGCCGCCTTAAGTCCGTAATGGGTAGCGTTCCTTGATCCGACCATGGCGATAAAAGATAGATTTGCGGGAATATCCTTACCTTTGATATAAAGGAGCATCGGAGGATCATGTATCTCTTTCAGTGCCGGCGGGTAAGCTGGGTCCGAATATGTGATAAGCCGGGCGCCGCACTCCTCTATCTGCCTGAGCGCTTCCGAAGGATCGCTTGAATATCGTCTTTTTACTATCCCCTGAGCAGTATCTTTTCGAACACCCTCCACACCTGTTAATTCAGATATAGTCGCTTGAAATACCCGTTCAGGATGGCCAAACCTGTCCAGCAAGTTCTTGAAGGTTATGTTGCCAAGTCCAGGAACCATATTTAATGCAACCCATCTGTATCTTTTATCTGACCACATTGTCATGATTTTTAAACCGGTTCAGTCTGTATAAGGCGGGAATATAAAACAGAGGGCACCAGGATAGTCAAGCTTTTTTTTGGATATGATACTTTTGAGAGAGCTTACCCTAATGTTGCAAAGGTTGAGGATGGAAACATTTTACCATGTTATATGTGCAACGATAGGGTTTTATTCGATGGGACAATGGGCCATATTGGAAAGGACCTCAGGTGTCTCCTTCCAGGACAGGTCCTTGATGTATGACCCTATGCTCAAACCTTCTTTAGTGGAAATCACCAGGGCGGTGGATGTTTCCGGTCTGGATTCCAGAACCATGATCTTTCCAATCACGACATCAGGGAGAATAAGCTTATATTGCCATCCATAATATTTCTTATCCTCCGGTTCCGGGTCATTAACTATATTTATATTGGCTACCTCAAAGATGTTTCCCCTCTGGACCCCATGGTTCAGGCCCTTATCAATATAGACGATAGAGTGCTTGCTGATGAGCTGCTGCTGATCCTTTGCCGCCACTATGTTTCCGAGAATCTCCTTGTTAATGGATACCGGGAGTACGCAGGGTGAGATCGGTTGATAGGATATGACCGGATCATTGACATGGACAGGGCCAAAGGCATCAATAACTTTTGATCTGTATACGTTGGTTTTGTTGTGAGGCTTACCATCTCTGAAGTAGAGTCCAACGGCTTCTTCAACGACCAGCTTCCCGTGAACAGAAAAGGTGTTTCCCAGGCCTTTACCTGTCAAAGGGTGTTTGATCAGCGGCGATGGTTTAAAGATAGAGAATTCATCACCGGGTTTAATCTCTTTGCTTTTATCAAACGTTACAAATGCGATGTCTCCTTCGGAGAGAATGATCCCGGCGCTCTCTTTTGCGAAAATAGTACCCCATGGTTTAATCATCCCATAGGAGAGGTAGCCAATGGTCCTCACATCAATAAGATCATCGATGTTGATGCCGGTGATCCGGGGTTCGGGTTTTTTGATCTTAACCGGAGGCTTCTTTTCCTCAGGTGCCTTGGCTATTTTTTCGAGCTCTTTTTCGAAAAGGGTGATGACATCACCCGAGTTCAGGAGGTGAGGGTTTGTGATGAACGGGTTCATCTGCCATAATTTCGGCCAGAGGTCAGGGTCACCATAATGTTTTTCACAGATACTCCAAAGTGTATCCCCTTTTTCGACCGTATGGGTAAGTTTTTGGGCCCCAATCGTTGGTATGTAAATAAAAAAACAACCAAGGGTCAGGAGCAATACAGCTAAAAGACATCTCTTTCCTATTATTTTTTTCATATGCAGACACCCGTTAAGATATATAAATTTTTAACAAATTACTATTATTAATAATTATTGTCAAGTAATTTTTATCCTGAGTTAGTTGAAATGATCCCGGTGAAGCAATAGATACTTTAAAAATATGAATCACCTTCAAAAAGGTTGAAGGTGATTGAGGAGCCAAGGATTCAAGGGGTCAAGGATTCTTCGTTCACTTCGTTCGACTCAGGCCCACAAGTGGGTTCCCGGTTTCGAGTGAAAGGCTTAAGAATTTGTAACTGCTCAGATAGATAGGCTGTAGGAGAGAATCATGCGTGATCATAGGTCGCTCAGAGTGTTTGAGTTAGCTGACGAAGTACGAGTTTGGCCTGTCAATGCGCAAAAACCTAATAGCCTTTAGCCTACAGCCCAAACAACTCTATTCTCTATTCAGTTTCGTCATCCTCTTCCTTAATAAAGGCTGATGGTCCGGCTATTATGTGAATGCCGTTATCCAGATCAACGACATAGAACTCGTATGATGAGTCAGTCTTTTCGGTAATCATGCCTTTTACCCCTTTGTAACCCTTTGTCATCTCTATCCTTGTTCCGGGCTCAAACATGGTTCTTTCTCCTGATTTAATATTTCGTATACACAATCGAATCTATAACCCAGCTTAGATCCTTTGTCAAAAATAACACTACCGATATTTTTTCAGGTTTGACCCTCTGTCCAATTTTCAATATACTTTTAACCTGATTGTGCTAAGAGTTGATAGGGTATGATTATATCTTTATTTCTGTCTTTGAACATCCCGATTCATCGGGATTGACCTTTTGGTCCGGACAATGTCGTCCGGACCAAAGTCTGCGTCATTCTGCGTGTGTCTGCGGTTAATTAAAAAAAGGTTTGGACCATGTATCTGATGAATTAATAGCTAAGATTAAATCAATTGTGCCACGGTGAAAGGTAAAAGAGATGGTAGATATATCCAAGATTGATTATTCAACACTGGACAGACCCGAGATCCTGGCATTATTGTTCCATCCCCGTCCTGAATGGAGTGAAACTAAAATAGGCGGCGCGTTCGAAGACCTGTTGATCCCTGTTGAGAAAGAGGTTGTGATAGGTTCGCGTTTTCATCTGGCTGGAAGATCCATGCCCAACATCCTCTTCTTTCACGGGAACGGTGAGATTGTGGCGGATTATGATGACCTGGGACATATTTATAGAAGTATGGGCATCAACTTCTTACCTGTGGATTATCGGGGGTACGGTCGTTCAACAGGCGAGCCCACGATCACTGCAATGATGAGAGATTCACACGTGATCTTTAATTTTGTAACAGACCGGCTAGCTGAAAGAGGATATAACGGACCATTTTTTGTGATGGGTAGATCTCTGGGAAGCGCGTCCGCTTTGGAGATTTCATCTCATTACGCCGACCTGATAGATGGGCTTATCATTGAGAGCGGGTTCGCCAATATCAGGCCCTTGCTTGAGCTTTTAGGTGTCAATATGGAGGCGTTAGGCATCAGGGAGGAGGAAGGTGTTCGCAATATAGATAAGATCCGCGGATTTGAAAAACCCGCCCTGATCATCCACGCGGAGAATGATCATATCATACCCTATTCCGAAGGCCAGGCATTGTATGAGGCATGTGCGGCACAGGATAAGAGGCTCCTCAAGATCCCTGACGCTGACCACAATAATATATTCTTTAAAGGCATGTCGGAATATATGGAGGCGATAAAGGAGCTGATAGAGAGAGTGAAGTAAATCATGTGTCTCTGAAAAATGAAGAACTATGCTCCACTTTCAAACACAAATGCACATAAGCTTGTGCGCAGGCGCACAATATATTGTGCAGTTTTCACACTTATTGATAACCAGATCTCTATTCATTTATAGATTATCTATCAAATATTTCACATCCCTGT
>JAFDAM010000050.1 GCA_019313825.1 Deltaproteobacteria bacterium | reverse complement strand
CTTTAATCATAGATGCTATTTCCTTACCGTCAGATTCAAGTTGAGCATATTGTTGATCGGATACCCATCTCTTTCTACGAAGAATTTCCAACAAAGTCATCGTTTCATATAAAGAGCCTCTTGATATATATAAATAATGTTTGAATTCCTTTTTTGAAAATCGACCTTTGCCCTCAGCAATATTCATTGCAATACTTGTTGAACACGCTTAAATCTGTTCAATTAAGCGGTAATGTCTTCGGTCAGATGATATTTCCTCTACAGTATCTATAACTTCAACTGCAAAATCTACAGCTTTGTTCCAAACCTCCAAATCCTCATAAGCAAATCTCATTGTATCCCTTTTAGACCTTTGAGCTTTCAGCTTTGGGCTTGAAGCTTTTACTAATCTGGCAACAATACAATACTTGTGATGGCTGTCCTTTCGAGGCCATAGCTCTTGTTTAGCCATAGGGTATTATCATTATCTATAGTCATAAAAACTCCTTTTGAGCCTGCAGCATATACAAGATCCATATTATCAGACATCCGGGCAATCTTGATGTCAAACAGTTTCAGGCCCCTGGGGAGACCATTTTCCATCTTTTCCCATCTCTTCCCGCTGTTGGTTGATAGAAAAATTCCATTTGAAGTACCAAGGTAGATCCTCTCCGGTTTAATGGGGTTGACGCAAATTATATAGATCAGGGTTCCTTCCTGAATCCCCTCGTCTGATGCTACCCATGTGCGGCCTTGATCCGTGCTCTTATAGAGACAGGGGATATCTTCAAAACGACCTTTTTCACCTTCATAGGGCCCTGATCCTGCATAGAGGATCTTGTCTTGTGGGTCAAAATCTATGGAGAGAATATTTTTATTTTTGATCCCTTCCGAGGCCGCCATCCACTGTTTTGAAGTTTCACCCCTTTTAAACAGGTCTTTTGCCGTGCCGGCAAACAGATCCTCCCCACGCGTAAGAAGGACATTTACATCACGGTAGGTAAGGCCATTGTTGGATGGATGCCAGGCCTCGAACTCATTTTGAGTCTCAAAGATACCGATTTTATTTCCAGCCACCAGTACCTTGTTTTTGCCCTGTTGTACGGTTGGAATGTCTTTAAAAGCAATAGAAGTTATAATGCTGTCCCTGAATTTACCCACACCCTCAAGTTCTCTTGTCCGGAGTTCAAATAAAAACAGTCCCGCGCCAGTTGTTGTCACATAGAGCAGATCTTTATTGTCCGGGCTCAGGTAAATCCGTTTGAAGTACGCATAGATGTCCTTCTGGTCCGTATCTACGGGGAACCAACTGATCCCGCCATTGTCACTTCTGTAAACACCTTTTCCATATGTGGCTGCATAACAGGTAATATCATAGCTCTTTGGCCTTGACAACTCTCTCTGGCAGCCCAAGATCAAGAGCAAAAAGATAAGGCCGACATGAATAGAGATTTTAGAAATGAATTTAGCAGTATAGATCATGGGCATCTACTCTTAGAACAGACCAAATGTAGTTTTGAGAACACCAGCCGTAATGGCTATCTGGTACAAGACCTGAGATATATCTTTTGTAAGTCTCAACCATGCCAGCTTTTCAACCTTTTTCGGTACTATTATTGTATCTCCCTGATTCAGTTTAATGGATTCAAAACTTCCCATGGTCCATCTATGTTTCCGGGAATCCCAGCTGCCCAGGCCCCAAAACCCACCCTGACTCTTGCTAATCACAGAGCCATCCGCCTTGACAACATAGATCTGGCCTTTATCGGCATCATTTGTGATGCCGCCGACCAGATGCAGGTAATGGCCCACGCTCCTATCCTTTTCTGCAAACAGGGCTGTTGGGTTGTAAACCTCGCCCATAACGTTCACATAATCCGGTCTTTTATTTACGATCAGACGATCTCCGGGTTTTAGTTCAAAATTGTAGACGGATGAAGGAAGGACTAAAACCTCCTGTAAATTTATGACTATGCGCCCGGTGGGCCGGGCAGTCCTTAACTTTTCAAGTAACTGTTTTTTTACGGATAATGTTTGCCCCAAGATCGCGGTCTGCTCTTCATCCAACGCTTCTCCTGCAGAACGGGCGCTAACAGTCAAGATATCCACTTCCAACTTGTCGATATATTCTCTTAATCGTTCTTTTTGGACTTCCCTTACGGATTCACGGAGGAAAATAGCGCCAAAAGGATAAGATTCTTCTGTTAACCCATCGGCTCTTTCAAGGACCGAAGAGATCCGCTCACCCTCTGAAAAGGTGTATTCCCCCGGAAAGACGAATTCGCCTTCAAAAAAGACTTTACGTTCAAGGGCCTCTCTATATTGCGGGATCTCACGAATATATATCCGGTCATCATCCTGCAGTGCAAGGTTATCTTCGGATATCCCTGCAAGGGCATTTTGGGGGGAAAAGCTGAGTCTTAAGGTCTCTGACCCCTTGGATATTTTCATGATCCTGGACAAACTCGCCTGCTCCAAATAGGCTTCATCAGTGAAATTCCCTGCTTGAAATATCAGGTCCTTGATTGTCATGCCTTTGTACAGGCGATAAACGCCGGGGTTACGCACTGATCCCCGGATAGTTACTTCGGGAATATCTTTTTTCTCCCACCTACTATAAATCCTGATGCGGTCCTGATCCTTCAGCAGGACATCCTGACCCTCATCACCGGATAATAGGTCGCCGAGATTAAATTCTATAATTTCCGGATGAAGATCAGGGGGCATCAACCGGATAATCTCTGACTGGGGGAGATAGGGTTCGGGAAGCAGACAATCATAAGAGGGGATAATGTGACTCAGTTTCATTCCGGGCTTCAGCTCATATTCCCGGGGATATTTGACATGTCCCTCGAGATATACCACCTGGCGGATTCCTTTATAGAGAGGGTAGATCTTAATTACATCAAAATCTCTTAGCGGCATGATGAGATTTTTATCTTTTTTATCATAGGAAGGATCGAGATTAAAACTTCTGATAATTCGTCGTTGATGCCCGCTCAAACGTTCGACCACAACATTCTGGAGGTGTCCAACAGGCAAAACCCCGCCGGCAAGCTCAAAGAGATCTCCGATCGTTTGTTTGCCCTTTATCTCATAGATTGCCGGCCGCTTTACATAACCGGCAACACCCACAACGGGCCCCACTACAGGGATAAAGATGGTGTCCCCCGGTTGGAGCCGGATATCATTCACTTTTGTTCCCTTTATGAAAAAATCGTATAGATCAAGAGTCCTGAAGAGTTTTTCATTTCGGAAGAGCTTAATGTTCCTGAGACTGCCATTCTTTGTCGGTCCTCCGGCCGCAAAAAGGGCAGTGATCACTGTAGAAAGAGAACTCACCGAATAGGTGCCGGGAGCTTTTGCCTCACCCACAATGAATATTTCAACAGTCCGCAGACGATCCATTGTGATACTCATCTCGAAATCCGGATAATACTCTTTAAACTTATGGAACAGATAACTTTTCAATTCCGCAAAGGTCAGGCTGCTCACGTTCATGGTGCCGAGGCGAGGGAGTGTTATACGGCCATCTCTTGTGACTGTAACTTTATATGTCTCTTCAGCCTTTCCCCAGAGATGGATAGTGAAACTATCCCCCGGGCCGATAATATAATCAGGGCCTACGGGTACATTGGCTATGGGCGTAAAGGCTGAAACCTCCTTTTTAAAAAAATCATAACCGAATTGTCTAAGTTCACGTAAAATCTCTGTTGGAAATTGGCCCGAGAGGAGCTCCTCAATACCTGATAAAGCGACTTTCTCCGGTTTTTCAGCCACTGGGGGCGAAATCTCTTCAGGAACAGGCGCCGGCTTTAGATCAGGATATTGTTTTTGCCATTCTCTTCTCTCAGCCTCGCTGAGGCTCTCCAGCAGTCTCTGTTTACCATCATCGCTAAGGCGATCAAAGGACTCTGTTTTCTCTTTGAAGCTTAAATCTTTAAATTTTTTAATTACCTCAGTCACCCCAGAACTCTCTGCTCGCGCAAGTGACGCCTTCAGGGGACAGAAGAAAAGGATAGAGAGAGAAATCAAGAGGATTAATATCACTGATCGGTTTCTCATGGTTTATACCTTGCTCCGCTGATAATTGAATTGCTAAAGTTTATATCTAATTCATACTATAATTCCCAGGACCGTTGTTCGGAAAGATGATTCTTATATTATATATCTCTTAAAATCAAGAATAATAGTAACTGTTCAGGTGTATAGGCTGAAGGTGGAATGCTTTTAGGGACAAATCATACGCGATTACACAAAACCTGGGGCTTTTGAGCTGGCTGATGAGGTAGCAGTATTGTTTTATCGGGCGACCGGGGAATTTCGTTGTCGAGACAGAAGAGTCTCGAATGGTTTGATTAGAGCGTTGCTATATGATTGATTTACTTCAGCTTTCAGTCTTTAGCCTAGAAACCTGAGTAGTTACCAGGATCTTTTAGCACAAAATCGGCCTGAGGAGAGAAGCGTCCGCGGATTCCCCTCAGGCCTGATGCCTGATAGTATAATAATCCAAGAAAACCCGTTAATGATGAGATGGCACATGCGCTATAGCAGCATCGTCAGACATCGCCGAAGCTATGGCTGCAATAGCAGCAGCTGATAACGCTACAATCCCGACCATCAAGGCTGTACTCATTCCCGCAGCTCCACCAGCAGCAGCGCCTGCTGCAGCAGGGGCTGCTGCCATAGACGATGATACAGGAATAAATATAAATGATAATATCAATAAACAGATGCCAATTTTACTGCTCAATTTCATTCTTCTCTTTTTCATGAAACAACCCTCCTGGAGATAATATTGTATTATTCCCTCCCTTTGAAACTGCATATTAAATAACAATTATACCTAGGAGTCAAGTCTTTTTTATTTATTTATCTTATTCAATTTGGCCTTAAAATCGGCAGGCATAAGGTCTTTTCCCAATTCGAACAAGTTTTGCCAGTGAAAAACCGTGCCGGCGACATCCCTGGTCCATGGAGCAAATGAATAAGAGTACCTTCCCCTTGAATCATAGGGCAAAAACATCCTTACAGGTAAACTAAGGGATATCCCTTTATTATTGTAACCCCTATTAAATCCCGTGAGATGATCCGTGTCCGTAAAACTCCACCACATACCGAGGATTACACCGGTATCATACCGTCTGCGGATATTCAACATCCAGCCGATATCACCTGCCAGAAATTTACCGTATTGGGCATGCAGCGTCAAATCCGGTCTCGTGAGATGGTAGTAGATATTACCAAAGAAAGTATATCTCTCAAAATCCATGAGTGCGAATTGTGTCGCAGGCTCCCTTTTCCTGACCCAGTCCGCCTCAACTCCCAGGGTCAGGTTTCCTTCCCCTAGAAAACAGAGGACTTCTCCCCCTATGCCGGCGTACATCTTTTCAAGATAACCCAAGCTCAAACGGCCAAAAGTCTTTTTTGACAGGCGAAAGGCCTGATCTATTATTAACCTGTCAAAGGAATAGTCTTTACCAGAATAATACCATGAATCACTTCTGACAGCATCAGGTAAAGGAATATTGCTGGAACTGATATTGGAGTAAAAAGGGATATCATAGCGGGCAAAGGCCAACGCCCCTTTCCAGACATTAGTGGTAATATAGGGCTTTATGCCCGGGCGGAACTTAAAGAAGCCGGATGGATCGTTCAGGTACATTTGAAATTCCGGTTTAATATTAAAGTTAAAACGGAATTCCTTTTCTCTCTCGGTCCGGATATAGTTCTGCGGTTGATCTACGGTCTGTTTTACGATTTCAATATCTAACAACTTGGAATAAAAGAGCTCCCCGGGGATCTTTCCAAGTAGAAACTTTTCCAGGTAATCGGGTTTTACGGTTACCTTCAGTATGGGCATATCCCTTCGCCTGACGACCACGGATAATTGTCCGGTATCAGATGGAGAGTGAAACAGAAGGATGCGGAGGACCCTGCCCACGGCCTTCTGGTCAGACATGTATTTGGTGTTATCAAACTCGGCAACTATGTCCCTGCCATCGGTATAGACCGAGACATCAGAGAAACCTGCCTTGCGTATGGCCTCGTGTATCTTTTTAATCATATCCCTCTGATCTCTTTCATGGAATGGTCGCCGGTCAATGGAGACCCGAGGCGGCGGGTCAGGTGTTTGAGGCAGTATCGGCTTGCCGAGTTCGACCTGAAGATGAAACATCAGGCCAAGGGTATCACCGCGCTGATAAGAGAGGCCAAGATCCATGCCGGGGAGAATCCTGGCCTTTAGCCCAATATTGATTGGGGATCTAACGCCTTCGGGGATAGCTTTTTTCTTGTCTTTTTCATATTCAATGGGATTATATTCGGCCAGTATGTGCAGACGCTCATGCAAGGCCAGCTCAATACCTCCGAACAGGCCAAAATCGTCCAATATAGGGATAGAGAGCGGACCATGGAGGCGTTTACGGCCGAAACCCAGGGTGATGTCCAGGGGAAATATCTGACGGCTGAAGACAAGGTATTCGGCAGGAAACAGCCGTGTCCCCCAGAAGTCATGGACTCCAATAGCCATGGCCGGGAAGCCTTTTGTCTCTTCACGGATCTGATATTTTACGTCCAAGGCCTTATCCTTGTACGCCCCATATGCCGGTCCAAGACGAGTTGTTAAATTCGTCATTTCAGTGAGACGAAAACCAAGCTCAAGACCGGGAAAGACACCCATACTTCCTGAATACCATCTATAGGGCAGGGCCTGTGCTACACCAAGCCTTATTACGCCTTCTTCAAGGACGCGGGCATTAGGTATCTCCATGAGACCGGTACCGCCCCAGTTGGCGGCATTATTAAATGGCCTGTCCCAGCAAAATATTTTTGCCGTAAAGCCTATGTGGAGTAACAGGAGAAAAGAAAAAAGACACAGGACCCTAACAAAGGTATCCTTTGACATAATGGGTGGTAACGCTTTTTGACGTGGCGCCATGTTCTTTAAATGGATAGACAAAAGATTTTCTTTCCCCTCCCCCCAGAACAAAAAGGGGGGTTCTGCTATCAAAAGACCCTATTAATATTGACAAAAACCTTTATCCGATGATAATGATTCGGAATAGCGTTTAACAGAGATGGTAAAAAAAATCAATGATATCTCTCCCACTTTTTAAAAGGAGGAAAAAAGTTGAAAAAAAATAGTATTATCCTGGTCCTTCCCTTCTTTCTTGGGCTCTGTTTTTTCTCGATTAGTCATGCCGAAGACAAGGTAGCCATGGATCTGGTGAATTACGTAAATCAGGGGATCTTAGGCATAGCTGAATTGGAAATAAGGTCTTTGGAGCGTTATGACGCGGTGACAGGGAATAATTACACCACAGATGAAAGGGTGTATAAGTCCTTGAATGATGACGTCATCCCTTTATATAAACGATTTCTTGAGCTGTTAAGAGATATTGCCCCTAAGACCAAGGAGGTAATAAATCTACACCGGATCTACGTGCGAGGCGCCGAATATATTAATGAAGGATTTAAGATGAAGAAGTTAGGCATTGAGAACAAGAACGAGGGCATCATCCTGCAGGCTAATAAAAAAATCGAAAAGGGCAGTGATGATGTCAGGAGATGGAAGAAAGAGATAATGGTCCTCTATGAAAAACACGGTGTCGCTCCAGCAGGGGAAAAAGAGAAAAAAGGCTGATTGAAGGTTGTGAATGGGGAAAGATTATAGGAAACAGTGAATAGTGAATAGTGAATAGTGAATGGGGAAAGATAAAGACTTAAAGGTGAAAGGGGAAAGCTCAAAGAGGAAAAAAGGAAAGGTGAGACGAACTAGGGAGAATGTTCAAGCTGAAGGCTCAAAGCTCAAAGCGTAAAGGGCGAAATATACAGAGCATAGGGTGGAGGATAGAACGGAAATAACAGAAAGCTCATAGCTCATGGCTGATAGGGATTAAGGTGAGAAGTCAACGGTGAAGAGTGAATGGTTAATTGTAAATTGAAACTGCATTAGTATGAAAACAAACGGCGAAGGACAGAAAGCAGCAGGAAGCAAAAGATTAGAAAAATAATCAACAAGTAATTATATGGCAATAGTTAGCGGCAGAGCAATCGTATTGTAGTTGGGGAGGAACATTAGACTCCGTGGTAGGCAACATATAAAGTGGCAAAACACAATCGAGTTATCTTTGTCTGTCAGAGCTGCGGGTGTCAGACCCCAAAGTGGTTGGGACGCTGTCCTGACTGCGGTCAGTGGAATTCCTTTGTAGAAGAGATCCCGGAATCAGAAAATAGATCCGGCCCATCCTCTGTCATGGGCCAGCCCCAGGCCATTGACTCCATATCCCTTGACCCTGAACACAGGCGTAAGACCGGGATCCCGGAATTTGACCGCGCACTTGGCGGAGGCCTGGTCCCAGGCTCTCTCCTATTATTGGGCGGTGAACCCGGGATAGGGAAATCCACACTGATCCTGCAGGTGGCAGGCCGGCTATCCGCACAGGGTTTCAAATCGCTCTACTTCTCCGGAGAAGAATCTCCCCAGCAGATAAAAATGAGGGCCGAGCGTCTTTCCATCCATTCGGAGAATCTCTTTATCGTAACAGGGACCTGCGTCGAAGATCTGTTCAAGAGGATGGAGGGATTGAAACCGGACCTCATGGTTATTGATTCCATCCAGACAATCCACACGGATGCCCTTCCTTCCGCCCCCGGCAGTGTGGGACAGTTAAGGGAGGTCTCGGTCCGGCTACTGAGGTGGGCCAAGGAGACCGGCACGCCCACTTTCCTGATAGGCCACGTAACCAAAGACGGCGCCATTGCCGGGCCAAAGGTCCTGGAGCATCTGGTGGATACCGTCCTCTATTTTGAGGGCGACATGAGCCATATGTTCAGGATAGTCAGGGCGGTAAAAAACCGCTACGGCGCCACAAATGAGATAGGTGTCTTTGAGATGAAAGAGACAGGCCTTGAGGAGGTTGGAAACCCGTCCCGTATCTTTCTGGAAGAGAGGCCTGATAAAGCCGCGGGTTCAGTGGTGATACCATGCATTGAAGGAACAAGGCCTGTCCTTGTGGAGATACAGGCCCTGGTCGGGCCAAGCCCCCTGGGTATGCCAAGGCGAACGGCCATAGGTGTGGATCATAACCGCATATCCCTTTTAGTTGCGGTCATGGGAAAGAGGATGGGCATGGAGATGGGGGATCAGGATATATTTGTGAATGTGGCGGGCGGCCTCAAGGTGGATGAGCCGGCCGCTGACCTGGGAATTGTCTCTGCCATGATCTCGAGTTTCCTGGACAGGCCCGTGGATAATGACATGGTCATCTACGGCGAGATTGGGCTGGCAGGCGAGGTCCGTGGAGTGAACCAGCCGGAGTTGAGGATAAAGGAGGCGAAAAAGCTGGGTTTTTCCAGATGCCTGCTCTCAAAAAGCAACCTGGAGAGCTGCGAGCCCCTTTCTGATATGGAACTTGTGGGCGTGGATTCGGTAAAAGGATTGATGGATGTGCTCTTTTAGCTGCTAAAAAAGCAGCTAAAAAAGAGCGGCCTTACGGCCTATAGGAGCGCAACCTTCGGTTGCTTGAGGCGCGTTTCACCCCGGTTAAATATAATAATAACATTTAAAGGGTAAACTTGAGGAGCGTTTCACTTGAGGAGCACTTAATTTGAGGAGCACAGCCAAAGGCTGCTTGAGAGGAATGATTTCTTATACAGGTAGTAGTAGAACCATTTGAAAACTTCAAAGTCTCTTTTTCAGTGAGTTGATGAGGCCATGGAGTTTGCGATCTATGATTTCAGATAGTTGTTTGATATATATAACATCATTATCTTGAATTAAATCTCTCCGTCTCAGTATTTCAACTAAGGATATTAAGTACATAATCAGCTAATTCGACAGCAAGCTTCCATGTATCTAGTTTTTCAAAGGGGAAAATAAATTCATCCTGGGTTTTTCTATTCATTGACTATCTCCCTTGATCCTATTAATTCTCCTCAAACGAAGTACTCCTAATCCCGCCATCTCACCAATTCACTCAGCTGGGCCCTTTCCGACCTGGGCCTGTTAATCTTTGAATCAGGATCCCTATGTCCAACGGCGATACCGATAACCACCTTCTTCTCATCCGGGATACTCAACATCTCCTTGATTTCATCATCAAAAGCGGTTATAAGGCCTATGGGGCATGTACCCAATCCCATGGCATGCGCGGCAAGAACAAGATAACCCACAACGATCCCGATATCCGTTAAACGGGCGTTTGAAAAGACATGATCTATGGTAATAATAACAGCCGTCGGCGCTTCGTAAAAATTACAGCTCCCTTCATTGATAAAGTCCTGGAAAGAGACCCCTTCAGGCAGGTTGGGCAACATGCAGTCAAGGAGGCCCTTCTGCCGATCCGTAAAATATTCCTGAAGGGGTCTCTTGGCGCCGGGCCCGCACGAGATGTTCCTCTCTCTCATCCGTTTCACCAGGAGCCTGCTCAACCTCTTTCTCTCTTCCCCTGAGACCACGGTAAACTCCCATGGCTGAATGTTTATGGCGGACGGCGCCTGGGCGGCAAGAGATAATAATCGTTCAAGGGTCTCCCTGTCCACCGGTCTATCAAGAAACCCGCGGGTACTCCTTCTCTCCTGAATAGCCTTCAAAGTATCCATAATCTATTCCTTTGAATATAAGAATTAACCATAGGTTCCATATTAGACAGGATTCACAAGATAGACAAGATTATTGTTCATTTGGCATTTGCCCTCTCTTTAAAACGGGAATAAGATGTAACTGCTCAGGTAGATAGACTGTAGGCATTTAGGCTGTGGGAGAGAATCATGCGCAAAAACTAATAGCCTTTAGCCTACAGCCTGAACAACCTGGATAGTTACATTGTAACTTGAAAACCACGCACTTTGGACGTGTCGAAGATCCCCGCCATGGCGGGACCTCCCAGGGTCGATACACCCTTTTAGGGTGCAAACAAAGACACGTCCTTCCCCGCGAATCGGGATTTGGAGGGTCGAACTTGTTTAAGCGCCGGTAAACGGCGCTCCACAAGACGAAGCGGGCGGCTAGTATCCTATATGAGAAAAATCGCTATTTTCATTTTTTTGGACAAGAGTGAGGAGAAAATAATTGATCACTGCCATTAAAAACAGACAGGCCATGGAGCCATGGGAACAGATCCTTTCAAAAGGCATTACCACACCTCAGGATCTGTCCTCATTCATGGATGTTGACGAATCAAAGATCCAACAGGTCATTTCGCCATATCCCATGTTCATCAACCCATATTATCTGGGCCTTATAAAGGAAAAAGGGGACGGAATATACAGACAGGCCATACCGGACATCCGCGAGATAACCCAGGCAAATGGATTTGAGGACCCCTTGAACGAGGAAGTCTTATCCCCTGTACCCGGACTTACGCACAAATATCCCGATCGGGTCCTGTTTCTTATCTCCAGCCGCTGTGCCATGTACTGCCGTTTCTGTAACAGGAAGAGGAAGGTGGGCCGATCTTCCATGGTCACCCGGAAGAGCATAAGAGAGGGCCTCTCATATATCAGGGCCACAGGAAAGATCAGGGATGTCCTCCTGTCAGGCGGGGATCCATTGCTTCTTCCTGACAGCGAACTCTATCAGATCCTGTGCGAACTCCGCTCCATCCAACACGTGGAGATCATACGTATCGGCACAAGGGTCCCATGCACCCTCCCACAACGTATCACTCCTCAACTTGCTGGTATGCTGAACGGATTTCACCCCATTTACATCAACACCCATTTTAACCACCCATCCGAGATCACCCCGGAGGCAGCACATGCGTGCGCAATGCTGGCCGATGCCGGCATCCCGATGGGCTGCCAGACCGTTCTCCTTAAGGGAGTCAACGATGATCCGGCTGTGATGAAAGAATTGATGCAAAGGCTCCTTACCATCCGTGTCAGGCCCTATTACCTTTTTCAGGCTGACCTGGCAAAAGGGACCTCGCACTTCTGGACCCCCTTGGAAAAGGGGCTGGAGATCATTTCAGAATTACAGGGACACATCACAGGCCTCTGCATTCCGCGGTTTATGATAGACCTGCCAGGAGGGGGAGGCAAGATACCCATCACCCCCGAGTATGTCCGGGGAATGAAAGGGAATGAACTCGTAATAAAGAACTATCTCGGAGAGGAGTATCGTTATCCCCTAGAATCCTCAAGCAAATAAAAAAACGGCTTTGCATGTACCATCAAGGGGCGTATTGACCATAGGAGGCGATGACTGTCTCTTCAAGACGATATCTTTTTAGAATTCCACTTGACTCCGTAGTGGTCAAATATTTGGGTTTTATACCTTTGAATCTCTTGGAATCTGCAACCGGCTTGGCAAAACCCAAATATCGACCACTCCTCAAAAGGTAGTGGATATCGGCTTGAATAGATGGACATCGCCGTATTTAAGCGCTCTATTCAGGAAAGACCTAACGCATCAGGCCCGGCAAAAACAGGGCGATCTGGGGAAAGATAAGAAGGATCAGGTTGCATATGAGCAAGGCCAAGAGCATCGGCAGAACGCCTTTGAATATAGCCTCCAACGGGACATCCTTTGCAACGCCATAAACTACATAAACGTTCACACCGACAGGCGGAGTGATAACCCCCATTTCGGTAATCAGCACTATGACCACGCCAAACCAGATAGGATCAAACCCCAATGCCTGTGACACGGGGAAAAAGATGGGGATGGTCAGCATAATCATGGCAAGGGCATCCATGAAACAGCCCCCAAAGAGATAGACCAGTATAATCACCCCCATGATAGCGGAGCGTGGGAGAGGCAGATTGCCGACCCAGTCAGCCAGCTCAAAGGGGACCCTCGTAATAGCCATAAAATGACCGAATATAGTGGCGCCTGCAACAATCACCATGACCATGCAGCTGATCTTGGTTGTATCGGCCAGAGACTGGATAAAGCCCTGCCAGCTAATCTGTCTTTTAAACACGGCGATCAGCAGGACCAGGCAGGCGCCCACTGCGGCGGCTTCCGTGGGCGTAAAAACGCCGAAAAACATCCCTCCCATAACCATGGCAAACAGCAGCAATGTCTCCAGAACACCGGCAAAGGACCTGATCTTCTCCCTCAAACTGGTCTTTGGTCCCGGAGGGGCCAGCGAGGGATTTTTAAGCACCTGAAGATAGATGGTCATCAGGAAAAGGAAGCTGAGAAGTATGCCCGGAAGGATACCGGCGGCAAACAGCTTGCCAATAGACTGTTCGGTAAGGATACCGTAGACAATAAAGATAACACTGGGCGGGATCAGTATCCCGAGGCTTCCTGCCGCGGCCACTGTTCCTGTGGCAAGGCTCATATCGTAATTATATCGCTTCATTTCGGGGAGGGTCACGGTGGCCATAGTAGCGGCTGTCGCATTTGTGGAACCGGATATGGCCGAAAAGGCCGCGCACGCGCCGACAGTCGCCATGGCAAGGCCTCCCTTGCGGTGGCCGAACATCACATACGCGGAATCATAAAGCCTTCGGCTGATACCGGAATAAAAGGCGATCTGTCCCATAAATACGAAAAGGGGAATCACGGTCAATCCATAAGAGGAGAAGACATCCCATACATCCGCGGGCAGAAGATACAGCCCTGCATCAAGGCCCCGTATATAACTAAAACCGACAAATCCCAAGAACGCCATCACAAAACCCACCGGCATCTTGGAAAACAGCATGATGATCAGGACTACAATCCCGACAATTCCGATCGCGGTCAAACTCATTTACCAAACACTTTCGTCAGATTCTTTGACAGGTCGACTAACAGGACCACACAGACTGCCGCTGCCGCAAAGCCTATCCCATACACGAATGGATAAAAAGGCAGTTGCAATGTAAGCGAAACCTCTCTATTGACACAAAAATCATTTGCATAAAGCACGGATTGCCATGAAATAAGGCCGAAAAGGATAACTCCTAACAGAGCGGTTATGCTCTCAACAATGCCCTGGACCCTCTCCGGAAGAAGGCGAACCACAAGGCTCACCGCGACATGTCCTCTTTCCACTGAAGTATGGGCCATGGCAAAAGCCACTGCCACGGCGCTTAAAAAACAGACCAATTCGTATGTGCCAGGAATCGGCCTGCGTAAATAGCGCAACACCACATCCATACATGTCAGAAGCATCATAACCACAATGGCCGCCCCTGCAATCCAGTACAGTATCTTTGCCAGGTTATTGGCTATTTTTTCAAAGAGATTCATTCCGAAATCCAAAAAGGGGTTGCCCTTACCAACTATCACTGAAAGGACAACCCCATTACTCTTGCATTAGTATTTCTAACTAGTTTCCATCCAGAAATGGCCCTTTTTCACAATCTCGACGTCAATCTGCGGAATCACTTGTGCGACATACTAATGTATGCCTCCGCGTAATTCCTTGATTTCCTTGACCTTGTAAAAAATTACTCATTTCTGAATTGGAAACTAATTAGTGACCATTTTTGCTTTATGGATGGACACTAACTATTTCATGAGCTGTCTTATCTTCTTTACATAAGCGGCCCCATTTGGTTTTGCCGCGATGTATTCATCAATGACCGGAGCAACAGTCTTACGCCATTTGGCGTCCTCTGCCTCTGACAGGGTAATCATCTCATTGCCTCTCTTTACCGCATGATTTTCGCCTTCCTGATCCAGGACATCCCAAAGCCCGCCAAAAATCGGCACATAATTTTTACTTACCTCTTCAAAGACCTTCTGCACATCAGCCGGAAGGGCCTTCCACTTATCCAGATTCATGATAATAAAGAAGGTGGTGGTGTAGCCCACGCTGTAACATTTGGTAGTATATTTTACGACCTCAGCCTGCCTCCAGGTCTTTAGCACTTCCATAGGGCCGAATGTCCCCTCCACGACTCCCTTTTGCAGGGCCTCATAGGTAGCAGGCTGGGGCATGGCTACGGGAACCCCGCCCAGGGTCTTTACCACTTTGGCGGCAAGACCGGTACACCTGATCTTCATACCCTTAAGATCCCCCATGGTTCGAACAGGCTTTTTAGTGTGCAATAATCCGGGACCGTGAGCATGAAGAAGAAGAACCTTCACGTCCTGAAGCTCTTTTGGATTAAAAGCCTTTGCGAATTCATATGCCACCTTGGTAGCCACCTTGCCGTCAGGATAACCCATTGGCAGATCAACGGCCTCCATAACTGGAAACCTCCCGCGCGTGTATGCGAAAAGGCTGAATCCTATATCCGACAGCCCTTTTACAACACCGGCATAAGTCTTGTTTGCCTTTAAAAGAGTCTGTCCCGGGAAAGTCGTAATCTGCACGGCTCCATTTGTGCGCTTCTCAACAGCCTTGGCCCAGTCAACGGCCGCTTCGGTTTGTCCGGCTGTTGGTGGGAAGAAGACACTGAAGGTGAGTTTAATCGGGGCTGCCTCCGCCCTAAGAGTTCCCATGGCGGCAAATGCCAACCCTATCAATATAACCGCTACAATTAGAAATATCTTTTTCTTCATGCTGATACCCTCCTTATTTATGT
This sequence comes from Deltaproteobacteria bacterium, assembly GCA_019313825.1. GTDB lineage: Bacteria > Desulfobacterota > DSM-4660 > Desulfatiglandales > HGW-15 > JAFDAM01. Next base: position 319 of record JAFDAM010000050.1, on the reverse strand, counting down.
TTATGAAACCAAAAACCTTTTGACCGTTCACAGGTTCAGGGTTCAACGTTTCCCGCCCTGCGGGATTAAGGACAAAGAAAGCATTGAAGACCCGAAGTCCTCGTTAAACATGCTCATTTCCCCAAGTAATTGGTAACGTTCAAAAGTGATGGCATATGATCTTTTCATATCAAAGGTTATGCCGGTCTTTTCAAGACGATATCTCAAAAAAAGTTCCACCTAAACATTGAAGTAGTCTGATTTTTAAGGGTTTACGCCCGGGAACGATTGCAGAATGTCCCGTTATAATTGGGAAAATCTTTTTTAAACTCTTAAAAAT
>JAFDAM010000109.1 GCA_019313825.1 Deltaproteobacteria bacterium | reverse complement strand
CCAAAAGCGTTGTCATAAGAGCTCCTGGAGGTAGTGAAGGAAAAAGATGAATAATAAAATCCGTGTCCTGGTAGTGGATGATTCCGCCTTGATGCGGCTGATGATTTCAGATATCCTCAACTCTGATAAGAAAATTGAGGTGGTAGCCACGGCCAGGGATGGTGAAGACGGTATTGAGAAAGTAGCCGGGTTAAAGCCTGATGTGGTTACCCTGGATCTCGAAATGCCCCGTCTAGACGGGTTACATGCCCTGGGATATATTATGAGCGAGAATCCAACTCCCGTGGTGATGATCAGCACCCATACCCAAAAGGATGCAGACGCTACCTTCCGTGCTCTGGAATACGGGGCATTCGATTTTGTTTCCAAGCCGTCGGGCCCGATATCAGGAGATATATGGGCGATAGGCGATGAATTGATAGCCAAGGTCAAAATGGCTGCCGGAGTCGACCTTGGTAAACTCAAATTTATACGGCCCAAAAAAATTCCTGAAAAATATTTAAAGCCCAAACCTAAAAAGATGGTTTCTGAAGCAAAGGTTGTCGCCATTGGAGCATCTACCGGCGGGCCGCGAGCCTTAGGTGAGTTACTCCCCCAACTGGACCCTGATATTCCTGCAGGGCTGTTAATTGTGCAGCACATCGCCACGGGATTCACCAAAACGTTTGCCGCCAGGCTGGACAGGGAGTCCAAAATAGAGGTAAAAGAGGCCGAAGCGGGTGACAGAATAGAGCAGGGAAAGGCGCTGATTGCGCCCGGCGATTATCACATGACCGTAAAAAGAGATATATCTGGCAAAGGGGGCGCAGGGATTGTAGGCCTTAATAAGGGTCCCCCCGTCTACGGCCTGAGGCCCACGGTTGATGCCATGATGCTTACAGCTGCGGAGGTCTATGGTGGTAGAATCATTGGGGTTATTCTGACCGGCATGGGCAGCGACGGAGCAAAGGGAATAAAGGCCATAAAGGAAAATAAGGGCGGGACAATTGCCCAGGATAGGGATACCTGCGTGGTGTATGGCATGCCCAAAGCGGCAGTTGAAGCAGGGGCTGTAGACAAGGTGGTCCCTTTAGACAGAATAGCGGAAGAGATAATGAAGATGATTTGACACTGGAAACTTGAAATTCCTCAATTTCCAATCCTCAATCTTTAATAGTAATTTGGGGGCGGATGAGCGTTAATTTTAAATACATGAAGGCCTTTATTGCCGAGGCGTTAGAGAACCTTCAGGATATGAACAGGGCCCTTTTGGAATTGGAGAAGGATCCGGGCAAAAAGGAGCTCATAGATGAGATGTTTCGTCATGCCCATACAATAAAAGGGGGGGCGGCCTCCATGGGCTACGAAAATATATCATTACTCGCCCACGAGATGGAAAACATCATGGACAGGTTGCGGGGCCAAAATATAAAACCCGATTCTTATGTTATAGGTATACTATTTGAAACCCTTGACCTCTTGGAGACGCTTGTCGGTGGTGTGGTAAAACAGGAAGAAAGAGAAGTGGAGATAACCCCGCTTATAAACAGACTCAAGGCGATATCTCTTGCGGAGCCGCCCTTGAAGCCTGAGACAGCAGAAGGGGGTCCGGTACCGATAGAGCCTGAAAAAGATGATCTGATAGAAAAGAAGTATAACATTAAGATCAAGGTTAACCTGAAAGACGACTGTGTATTCAAATCGATCAGGGCCGTTATGGTGCTGAGAAATTTGAGCAAGATCGGCGAAATAGTCAACACGGCGCCAGAAGCTAGAGATATAGAAGACGAAAAATTTGATCAATCGTTTACGATCTTCTTTGCGACCAAAGAAAATGAGGGAAAAATCAGGGATGCTGTCGAATCCGTGTCGGAGGTAGACAGCGTGGATATTTCAGCTCTCAGTCGGATTTCACAAACGGCTCCTGCCTTGGGCAAGATACAGACCGTCCGGGTAGATATAGGACGTCTTGATAAATTGATGAACCTGGTTGGTGAATTAGTCATCGATAAGATCAGATTAATCCGAATCGGCTCGATCCGTGATATACCCGAATTAACAGAAACCATCGCCCATCTGGACCGGTTGATCACTGATATTCAGGATGAGGTGATGCTGGTAAGACTCGTTTCCGTGGACCTGATTTTTAACAGGTTTCCCAGAATGGTGAGGGACCTGGCCGGGAAGGAGAACAAGAAGATAAATTTAACAGTGGAAGGAACGGAAATTGAGGTGGACCGGACCATACTGGATAAGATCAGCGATCCCCTGATCCATTTGCTTAGAAATGCCGTTGACCATGGAATTGAACCTGCAATGGAAAGAAAGAAGGCCGGAAAACCTGAAACCGGGCTTATAACATTGACTGCCTGCCGGGAAAAGGAGCATGTGGTCATTGAGGTATCGGATGACGGGAGGGGGATAGATCCGGACCTGATTCTTGGCATGGCAATAAAGAAAGGGATTGTATCTCCCGAGGAAGAGGGTAAGCTAAACGATAAAGAGAAACTGATGTTGATATGCGCCCCCGCTCTATCTACCTTTAAAAAGGCCACGGATCTGTCCGGCAGAGGCGTGGGGATGGATGTGGTAAAGACAACCATAGAATCCCTTGGGGGCATGGTGTCTATTGATTCGGAAAAGGGCGCCGGGACAAAAATCACCCTGACATTACCACTCATCATGGTAATAGCACGGGGCCTCATGGTTATGGTAGGGGAGGAAACCTTTATCGTTCCCTTAGCCAATGTGCAAGAGATAGTGAATGTCAAGGCCAGTGATGTAAAAACAATCAAGGGGCAGGAGGCAATTTCGTTAAGAGGGGATGCTGTTCCTCTTATACGATTAGATAGGACTCTGGAACTCAATCCCAATGAAGAACCAAAATCGGAATTTGATGCCCTAATAGTGGAAATTCGTGGAAAACGGGTGGGATTGGTGATTGATCGCCTGTTAGGGCAGCAGGAAATCGTTATTAAGTCGTTGGATGGCTATCTGAAAGGGGTTAAGGGTTATGCTGGCGCTACCATCCTGGGAGATGGAAAGGTGGTTTTTATTTTAGACGTGGCATCGCTTATTTTATGATCTTGTATTTTGAATTACGAACCATGGATTGAAGGAGGAATTACCATGGATGATTTTAATACGCTAAGTAAAGAACAGCTTGATGCTTTAAAGGAGGTGGGCACTATTGGGGTCGGCCATGCGGCCAATGCCCTGTCACAGTTGGCTGACAGAAAGATTATGATATCCGTACCGAGAGT
>JAFDAM010000049.1 GCA_019313825.1 Deltaproteobacteria bacterium | reverse complement strand
CATTGAAGTAGTCTGATTTTTAAGGGTTTACGCCCGGGAACGATTGCAGAATGTCCCGTTATAATTGGGAAAATCTTTTTTAAACTCTTAAAAATCAGACTACAGGCAAAGAACAGAATAGATATCGTCTTGAAAAGATTGGCATGACCGGAGATTAGGCTGACTTTTATTTTACCCGGTTTAAATATTCATGCCAACACTTATGAACGATACTAATAGTTTAGAGGGAAGGAGGGATATGTGAAAGGGAATACTGCTCAGGTTCATCGCTCGTTTTTATCCTATTTGGGGCTTACAATAAAAGGCTTTTGTATGGGTGCCTCTGATGTCGTGCCAGGGGTGTCAGGAGGAACAATGGCCTTTATCCTGGGGATCTATGAAGAGCTTATCAGGGCTATCAGATCTTTTGACCTGAATTTTATTCGATTGCTGCTGTCTCGAAAGATAGGGGACGCCATTGAATATGCCTCATGTAGATTCCTTGTGGCAGTTGGTCTTGGTATCTTCATCGCTATCTTTTCCCTGGCCAGGGCATTAAGCTGGCTCCTTGAGAATCAGCCTGTATTGATCTGGTCTTTTTTCTTTGGACTTATCCTTGCTTCCATACTTGTTGTTAACAGGTATCTTAACCAGTGGAACCTGTCGATCTCCGTGTGGATACTGATGGGTACTGTCGGCGCATATCTGCTTATTGGTATAGTGCCTGTATCTACGCCTAACAGCCCATGGTTTCTATTTTTAAGCGGGGCTATTGCCATATGCGCGATGATCCTCCCGGGCATATCCGGCTCTTTCATCCTGGTACTCCTGGGCAAATATCATTATTTTCTTGAGGCAGTGAATAACTGGGATCTGTTTACCCTGATATTGGGTGCGGCCGGGGCCGGTTTTGGGTTAATCACCTTTGTACGTCTCTTGAACTGGCTCTTAAAAAGGCATCACGATCTTATTATCGCTGTCCTGATCGGTTTGATGCTTGGGTCGTTAAGAAAGGTGTGGCCCTGGAAAATGACACTTGAGAATGTAACAGGTAGTCACGGAGATATTATTTCCATCACTCAGAGCAATGTTCTCCCTCAACAATGGAATTATGAGGTAGTAACCGCTATCTGTCTTATGGTTGTAGGTTTCTTGGTGATCATTTTTCTTAATACCTTGTCTGAGAAAATGGATGATAGGCAATAGTGAAGGAAATGAAAAGAATCCGGGTATATCGAGGACTTTTTATAACTATTCAGGTTGTTTAGGCTGTAGGCTAAAGGCTATTAGATTTTTCCCATTGATCAAATTGGGGCATCCTTCAACGATATTTGACGGAACTGAAATCGCCGCTCTTCTCATTTGGGAAGTCAACCCATATGGATCTTCGCTACGCTTCGACAAGCAACGGGGTATCAAACGGAAGACATGCTTTTGCCCCAAGGGGCGGGGAATTAAACCTTTATCCACCTCTGGAGGGCTCGTCCTCTGGCGGATTAAACCTGGTTATTAATACTTATGGGGTCACATCCTCAGGGTGTGGCCATTTTTTAATGGCATGAACATTGCGGGCGTTATTTCTGTTAATCTATGTACGTTTATTCAATGGGAGAAAAGCTATTCAAACCAATGCAGGATACAGACAGAATTTCCGGAACCAGACTGTTCAAGGTCTTTGATCAACTCCAAAAGGACAGGACTATCCTCAAGCTGAATATTTTAAAGACAGGCTATGAAGGATTAACCATAGTGGTCGGGGTTGATACCTCGAATGGGATCCCCTATTTTCTTGTAGATACTCCGGGTGGATCCAGGGAGATTATACGGGAAACTGGGGGAGGAAGGGCATTCTTTGAATATAGCGGTGAAGATAAGCTACAGTATAACTTTAGATCTGTTATAGACAAGGTCATAGGAGACGATATACGGCTAAAATTTCCGGAAGTTATAAAAAGGATACAGAGGAGAAGACACTTCAGAGTTGCGCCTCCGCTTGGAACCAAGATGGTTTTAAATATTGATAATAAGAGATATGCGTTCAATGTAATAAACTTCAGCCAAGGCGGCGCTTTAATAAATCAGGATTCACAGCTGCATAAAAAGTCCATATTCTATGTCGGTGCATACCTGAGGGGTATTGATCTCATATGCAAAGAGGATTTTGCCAGTGCAGAGATAGGAATCAAGAAGGCGGAGATAAAGAGGATGGAAAAGAATTCAGCAACCGGAAAATATCAATACGCCATTCAATTTCAGGCTATTGAAAGGAAGAAAGAGGCGGAATTGAGGATCTTTACCTACAATTGTCAAAGGGAGGTGCTTAAAAGGCGGAGTTTCTTATCTGAAAATTCATGATTTTTAAAAAGAGGCTTTTTAAACATAGATATCAACTATTACACCGGTAGCAGGGCGGTCGTCAAACTTTTTCCCAAGGGGGCTATAAATATTGTCTGTGCGTCTATGCCCGTATCCGATAAATACAAGCCTGTCTTTTGGGCTATCATAGTGTCCAAATCTTCTGATCCCTACTTAGGATTTATTGATCCTGGGTACAATACTATCTATAGGATGGTGAAGAACTATTGTCAGACAAAGCAAAATTCATTTTAATTCTTTTCCTGGCAGGGCTGGTCTTAACCCTGGCTATTATCGGTTACCTATATAGATCAGAAATTCGGATCCCCGGAACATTACAGGGTGACAGGAATATTCTCCGTCTTTCAGGAATATATGTAAAATGCACCCTTGTCGCTGACATTAATGACCAATGTCTGAGATTAAAATGGCTTATATCATGCATGGATATGAAACAGAAGAGAGATGTAGTGGAAAAATTGCCCAGGATTAAGCATGAATTATTTATGTCAATAAGCCGCCCTGAGGTTGGCCTTGCGTTTGAGCAGCGAGACTTCGATGTCATGAAAGAACATCTTCTCATGGCTGTAAATAACTTTACTGTCAAGCCCGTAAAGAAGGTATATATAGAGAAGTATTTCTTTAATTAGTCTAAAAGGTGTTAGGCCGAAAAAAAGATGCCATTCATACCACTGCGTGAAACAGGTATAGATGGCGTAGTCTTTTAATTGGGTAGGGGCGTGAGGCCAGCGATTTAGTCGGGGAGCTTTCTTGTCCAGTTTAAGTCATATTTGCAATAGTATCGTTTATGATACCTTCTGCAATCCTTTCGGCGTCCACATTATACGTGCCCTCCCTGACTTGAGCCGTGAGTTTTTCTATCTTTTCGGCCCTTTCTTCAGGCACCTTCTCCATCATCTCCGCCGCCCTGCTGAATTCAACCGAGGCATCTGATAAATCCACCCTGGCTCCAGGTTGCGGGGTATTCTTAACCAGTTCCGCGGGCTTGTTCTCTTCCTCAGCTTTTTTACTGGTATAGGTTTCCAGGTTGGCGATCTGACCTATTCTCTGGGATATAACATCAATTTTCATAATTGTTCCTCGCTGGGTTAGGATTTATTGGAGGATAGTCCACTTAAATATCTTGTTTGGCTGTTTTTTGATAATCTTTTCGGTCGATTTGGGAAATCATATTATTGGATATCTGATTTAACAGCTGCTTTCTCCTGGCTTTGCCGGATATAGTAACGGGATCGGGAGATTGCCGGATAGGCTCAATCCTGTCCTGCATGGGCAGAGTTCTCTTCCTTAGTTGATTGCCGTATGTTCTCAGGACATTCCTTATTTGATAAGTGGTAATCAAAATATTCTGCCTCCACCCCATATATCGGCAGAACTAAAAAGAAACTTTAATGAAATTTTATTCCTCAAAATACTCAATGTATTCCTGTGGTTAAAATTTTCGCCTTCCTTGACCTTGAACAAAATTGGACATTTTTCAATGGTCTCATGATAGGTTATAGAAATGCCAAGAAGATCAATGAGTCATACTGCGAGGTCTTTCAATACCCTGTTTTTTAATCTTTTCCACCAGGGTGGTTCGATTCATGTTTAAAAGCTTGGCTGCTCGATTTTTTACCCAGTCAGCCTTTTCAAGGGCACGGATGATAAGCAGCCGCTCGTACTCATTAATGGCATTGTTCAGGGAAAAGCCATCATCAGGTATTAGTGTTTGACTGCCACTGCCAGGAGAGTGTTCTTCGCGGATCTTATCTGGAAGGTCTTGTAGTGTCAGGACATCGTTTTCAGATAATATAACTATTCGTTCAATGATATTCTCCAGTTCTCTAACATTCCCTGGCCACTTGTGATTTGACAAAGCCTTTAGGGCATCTTTGGATATGCTCTTAACCTGCTTGCCCTTAGCCTTTGTGTTTATTTTCAGAAAGTGGTGAACTAAAAGTGGAATATCTGAGCGACGTTCTCTCAAAGGGGGTATCTCTATCGGTATTACCTTGAGTCGATAATAGAGATCCTCTCGAAAAGAACCTTCTTGAACAAGTTTATCCAGGTCCTTGTTTGTCGCGGCTATGATCCTTATATCGCATTTGATGGTTTTGGTCCCGCCCAGTCTTTCAAATTCCTGTTCCTGCAAAACACGAAGAAGCTTGACCTGCAAGTGAGGACTCATTTCAGCTATCTCATCCAGAAATATGGTGCCTCCATTTGACAGCTCAAATCTACCTATGCGTGTTCTGATGGCATTTGTGAAGGCGCCTTTTTCATGGCCAAAGATCTCACTTTCCAGAAGATCTTCAGGGATTGCTCCACAGTTGACCGGGATAAGGGGCATATCACGCCTCTTACTGTGATAGTGGATAGCCTTGGCTACCAGCTCCTTTCCTGTGCCTGATGCTCCTAGTATTAGCACGGTGCTGTCCGTATCAGCCACTTTTTCGATAATTCTAAAGACTTTGTCCATTTGAACGCTGTCGCCAATGAAATTATCAAACTTATATTTTTTCTTTAACTGTTTTTTCAGGGCCAGATTTTCCCTTTTCAGGGCCCTGAATTCCAAAGCACGGTTGATTACCAGAAGGACTTCTTCCAGCTTCACGGGCTTAGCCAGATAGTCAAAAGCACCGGATTTCATGGCCTCAACAGCGTTTTTGATAGTGGCGTATCCCGTCAAAATAATACCTATGGAATCATTGGAGTGCTCAACCAAGTGTTTAAGAACAGCCATCCCGTCCACTTTCGGCATATTCAGATCGATGAGGACCACATCATAAAAATCCTGATCAATCATGTTTATTGCTATTTCGCCATTATTTGCCGTATCCACTTCAAAATCTTGATGACTGAGGACATCAGAGAAATATTCACGAATCTTAGCTTCGTCATCTACTACAAGGACTTTTACGTCGGCCATTTACCCTCTCCTAAAGGACCTATGAATTTTCTAAAATAATATATTCGGGTATTCATGCCTATGCCAAAATTTTGGCTAAACAGAGTTTTAACGTCAATATTTTAACATGATTTATTTTAAGATCAATGTTTTTTTGTAAATAAATTTGTGTAGTGTGGATATACGGATTACTCTGAGATCATCGGATGGCGATGGTTGTAGCCGGAATTTGCAAGAATCACCTGTCTGCCGGTTTTAGATCCTGGATCCATTATAAGTGGGCCAAGTAGATTGACCGTGGTCTTTTCCGCTTTTCCATGGGGAATTGTGACAAGGGCAAAGATGATATGTTCCTTACCGTTTTCTCCAATAAAAAGGGCCTGATCATCCGGGGGTAGATCTTCGAGGTAATCCTTTTTCAGTAAAAAGGGATTTGTCATTACAAAAGCAAGGTCAGGGGCTGTCACAGACTGGAGCCAGCAGAAGGGAGAGTCAGGCTTATGCTCTAAGATAATATAATCCTTCTGTTCAGGAAAGCCCAGCAGGCCATCCGGAAAATGAATTATACGGTTTTTATCTGTCTCCACTTTCCCAAATCGTGTCGTCTTTATTGTCAACATCATTTTCTCAATTCCTTTGACGTCAGTCAAATCTAATTCCCCCGCACCGCATGATTCATGGCCCGGCTCTCCCTCAGGGCCAAGGCTGTTTTACTTATTATCCTTGAGTTTCAGTACCTCAGGGAATCGTTCCAGGTCCTGAGGAGCCTTTGATGCCAGGATGTTTTCCAATAATATCCTCTCATATATTTCGGTCCTATTGATCGGGATATCTTTAGGGGCCTTGATTCCCAATTTGACCTGGTTACCCCTGATCTCCAGGACAGAGACAGTGATATGGTTTCCGATCGTGATGCTCTCTTCCGCCTTCCTGGTCAATACAAGCACTGGTACCCTCCATGGCTCCAGAATTTTTCTCATTAGAGGCCCCGGTCTTCGGGGCCGAGATGTTGGCATGTAAAATATCTTGTTAGATCTATAAATAATCTACCAGACTCAAAGCCATAATCTTTGCCGACGATGCCAGGGAGGCCTTATAGGCCAATTCTTTGGAACTCAGGTTTATAATGGCCTCGGCAATATCAGCATCTTCAATTTGGGATTTTCTCTCGGTGTAGGCGAGTTCCAAGTCTTGAATAATCTCCTTTTTTACATCCAGCCGGATTGTCTTGCCGCCGATATCAGAAACGACAGTGCGAACAGCTCCAAGATGCGTGTCCAGTTTGTCCATAGTCTCCCGAATTTCTTCCACATTGTCGGTTTGAAGATGTGTCTTTAGATCAATCAGTGTCTTGAAAATGTTATTATTATCCCAATTATCACCAAATATGTCTTCTCCATTCTTGCCCACGGCAATGTTAGTATTTTCGCCGATCTTGATGGAAAAAGCTGTTTCATTCCCGGAATAGGTTACCTGTGTCTCACTTGAGTTTAGTACAAAGGGAATAGTATCGGTGTTGGTCCCTCCAAAGATATATCTCCCTCCTGTCTTTGAATTTGCAAGGGATATAATCTGCTTTAGATAGCCATCTACGATATTTACGGCATTGGCCCTTTCATTTGAACTGACGTTAGCGCTTGAATACTGCACGCAGAGTTCCTTGACCTGGGAAAGGATGTCATGGGTCTGATTTAAAGAGGTTTCACATGTGATAAGCCATGATCTCCCCATGGATATATTTCTCTCTAATTGATTGATGTTTTTGATGGAGGACCTGAGGTCCAGTACGGTCACGAGTCCTACCGGATCATCGGACAGCCTGTTTATCTTTTTCCCCGTTGTTACCACTTTTTGGGCATCCAGCATTTCAGTTGAAGCCCTGCCCACGTTCTGTATAATGCTGTCATACAATGACTTGGTTGCTATTCTCATCTCTCACTCCTTTAACGGGTCGTATTCAGCAAAGTATTAAGCATCTCATCGGCGGTTGTTATCAATTTGGCCACAGCCGAATAGACCTGCTGGTATTTAATCAGATCCGTCATCTCTTCATCCAGTGAGACAGCGGAGATATTATCCCTGCTCTCGCTAAGCTGACTCAGGATTATATTCTTATATTCTTTTTGTCGCAGAATACTCTGGCTCTGAATTCCCACCGAGCCAATAAACATATGGAGGTAATCATCAATAGCCGTGTCAGTAACATCCTGAGAAGTGGCGGCGCTTCCCCTTTCATATGTCCAGCGCTTTATGGTCACTCCCTGATATTGCAGGTTGGCTATATCAAGGGCGTTTGTGTTATCACCCGGAGCAAATTCTCCATATGTGTCGGATGATTCGGTTACATCTACTGTAAAAGTATTATTGACCACATACGTGCCGGAGGTAAAGGTGATGGAGACTCCGTCATTCAGGGTGACCGTAGAGCCATCGGCCAGATTGACACTTGTCCAGCCTCCCCCATCCTTATTCCACCGGATGATGGCAGTTGACTCGGTTCCTCCTGTAGTGATCTCGATATTATAGGTCGCATCCTGCGAACCAGTATAGGGGCCGGTAGTTGTGATAACCGTTGATGAGTTGGTTGTTGCCCCTACAGCCGGGCCAACATTATTATTGATCTTTGCGGCAGCAATATAGTTTTTGTCTGATGAGATCTTTTCATTGACTCTAATGTCCCTGGCAGTTGATGTATCGAAAAAGGTATTGAAACCAAGTGCCGCGAGTATATTGCTGGTGTCATCGGAGAAAGCAAAGGTGTAGCCGGAATGAGCAGTTGTATCAATCTCCATATATAGTTTGTTATCCTTCACTGACGCGTTTAAGGCGTCTTCACCTCCTATTGTGATATTTTCTATGGTGCCGGCCAGACCATCAAGAGTAGTTGTGCCTGCTATAATGGGTATGGTGGTTTCTCCTACTACTGCGCCGGTAGTGTCATATAGCCATATCTTGAAACTCCCGTCAGTAATCTTGTCATAGAAATCAAGTCCTGAATCAACTGTGCCCATCTCTGCATTTTTATCTGTGGCAGTATAAGTGCCGGTCACAGTACTGAAGGCATACAGCCCGACTCCCTGGGTATGGATCTTGTTCATCTCCCAGATGGTGGACTTTGCCAGTTCGTTAAGGTCCGCTTGATATTTGGGGATAATTTCATCCCTCATATCCAGCCATCCCCCTATCTTCCCGCCGCTGATCGTATCTGTAATCGTAACTTCAGCAGTGCCGGAGCTTTGCCAGTTTATGTCGCTGCCGTCAAAACTGAGGGTATATTTCTCTACCCTGTTCGCGAGTATATAGCCTTTGCCTGTCATAACTGTGAGACTTCCATCGTCGGCTTCATAGGTGTTTACGTCCAAATATTCTGATAACTGGCCGGCAAGCTTATTCCTTTGATCCCGGAGATCATTGGCGTTTCCGCTGACTTCAATGACAAGGATCTGTTCGTTGATGTCAGCTATCTGAGTGAGTATATTATTGATCTTATCCACACCTGTCTCTATGGAATTATCGATCTCCCGACCCAGCTTGGTCAGATCGTTATAGATATCATTAAAACTCTGGGCAAGGAGGTTGCCGTTCTCATTCAGGATGTTTCTTTCAGGCTGCCCTGAAGGATTATTCGCCAGATCATTCCATACGTTCCAGAAATCTGTAAATTGGCTGCTTAGGCTCTGACTTGAATTTTCGTTGAAGATGGATTCCATCACATCCATGTATATCGCTTTTTCAGACATGGAGAGAGAGTCTGACTGGGCATTTTGGAGTCTTTTTTCAAGAAAACTGTTGCTGTTTCTGACTATTTCTTGGAGTTCCACGCCCCTGCCGAACATAAATCCCCCGAAGGGCTCGGCCCTTTTCGAGTTGAGAAGGGGGGTTTGCCTTGTATAACCATCCGTGCTTACATTTGCGATGTTATGGCTGACCACGGCCATGGCATACTGCTGGGCCAATAATGCGTCTTTTGCGATATTAAGTACAAGTCCGATCCCACCCATGATTATACCTCGTTATAATAAATCAGGTTGGGGAGGCCTTTACGGCTGTTCCCGCCAGGGCCGTAAGAATCTCCCGGCCTGCCGGCCATTGTAAAGGAGGAGATGATTTCATTGAAAAAGGAGAGTGTATCCTCTATAAATGAAACATTCTCTCTGACCCTGATCTTGATCTCTTCATTAAGATCTGCAAGCGTTCGGGAAAGCTCCTTGATAACGGTTCTGTCCTCAATCGGGATATTGTGATATGGGCTCCCCTCTCCCGTAATATCCTTGATCTGGTCCCTTGCATTTTCAATGGATTCCAGGATCTTCTGTTTCTCTTCCATGACGTCCCACAGGTTCTTTATGTCCAGATTAATCAGATTATCCCTTTCCAGGACAACACAGTCTAGGAGCTCTCTAAAAAGAGAGACCTTCCTGTGATATATCTCTTCGATCTCTTGGGTATTTGATTCCATGTTCACTCCTTATGTAATATATCGACCAGATTCCTTTAAAACTAAACCGTTTATTCTTTCCTGCCCGGGCCGGGACTTTGTCTTTATTCAGGAACCGAAAAAATCAACAGGGTCCAGGTTTTTGCCGTGTCTTTTTACCTCAAAATGAAGATGAGGTCCGGTGCTCCGGCCTGATGAACCTACCGTGGCTATTGGAGACCCCTTTTCGACCCAATCCCCGGGGTTCACTCTATTATCCTGGTTGTGGGCGTAAAGGGTGGTAAACCCGTGCCCATGATCCAGCACTACAAGATTCCCGTACCCGTGTTGATAATCGCTGAACAGGACCCTTCCGGGCAGAGAGGCCCTTACCTGTGTCCCTTCTCTGGCAGCAAGATCAACACCGGCATGAAACCTCCTTTTACCTGTAAAGGGGTCCTTCCTCCACCCGAATTTTGAGGATACAGACACCTTTAAAGGCCGCCGAGGCAGGCTATCGTCAATATGTTCACGCCCGTTGATACCTTCATTCTGCCCGACTCCTGATATGTCATGACCCTTAAGCTGCTGATAGAGTATGTTGGCAAGGCTGTTGTTTCCATATCCCGCCATCTTCTTCGCGTATTCCTGGTCGAGCATTGATTCATAGATCTCCTCTCCCTGTCCTCCATGAAACAGATCGCATTTATCAACAGTACGGCGCATGCTTTTCAACATCTGATAGACAAAGACAGACTCAAATTCCTTGCACGCCTTTCTGAGTTCCTTATCTCTCTTTTCCGACCTGCTGGTGTCCGGTAAATAATCGGACAGGTTGACTTTCATATCCCGCATGATCTGCTCCGCTAAAGTTCTCCTGTTCCTTGTCCATTGACATGCTTGTGGGAGACGGGTCTTATTTCAGATCCGTAAGCTCTCTGTTTAAATGATCTCCAGCGTCGCCTGGAGGGCCCCTGCCGCCTTGATGGCCTGAAAAACGGTTATAAGGTCTCTTGGCGATACACCAATAGCATTCAAGGCCCTTACCACGTTTCCTAAGCTGGTACCCTGGGGCATGATAAGAACAAGCTTCTTATGCTCCTCTGTGACACTGACCTCGGTGTCAGGGGTAACCGCGGTCTGTCCCTCTGAGAACGGGGTTGGCTGACTTACTTCACTCCTTTCCTTGATCTGCACGCTGAGGTTTCCGTGGGCGATGGCGACTGATGAGATCCTGACGTTCTCACCCATAATCACGGTCCCCGTGCGCTCGGAAAGTATAATCTTTGCATCCATATCCGGCTGAATCTCGATCTGTTCCAGAGAGGCTACTAGATCCACCAGATTCTCCTTATATGCCTCCGGTATAACGATTTTCACGGTTCCGGCATCTACAGGAGAGGCCAAAGGGGATCCTAGTCCCTGGTTGATCGCCTTTGATACTCTGAGCGAGGTCGTAAAATCGGGTTGATGCAGGGCAATGGTCAGATCATTCAGACTGTTAAAATCAAAAGGGATCTCTCTCTCTATGGTTGCCCCGTCGGGTATGCGGGCCACGGTTGGGTGATTTTTCTGCACACCGCCACCGGCCGCGCCGCCAGTGGCAAACCCACCCACAAGCAAAGGACCCTGGGCCATGGCGTATACATTATTATCGGCGCCTTTCAGGGGAGTCATCAGCAGAGTGCCTCCCTGGAGGCTTTTTGCGTCCCCTATGGAAGAGACCAGTATGTCAATCTCGGTCCCCCTTCGAGCAAAGGGGGGAAGATCGGCCGTAACCATTACTCCGGCCACATTGGCCACCTTAACCTGGTCCGACAGGGAGTGGATCCCGAGGCGCTCCATCATATTGACCAGTGATTGCGTCGTGAACCCGGTTCCCGAGCCGTCACCAGTCCCGTTAAGCCCGACAACCAGTCCATAACCAATCAGTTGGTTGTTCCTTACTCCTTTAAGTGAAGATATGTCTTTGATCCTTGCCCCTGATACCGGCGGGCAGTCCAGTGTGATAAGGCCAATGCACAGGGCAAGGAAGAACAGATTTGCTGGTTTGAAAAATGATCTCATTCTCTCCTCCATTAAAAGGGCCATACGAAATCGACGGCCCTGGCCAGCCATCCGGGCCTCTGTTTATCACTTACCGGGCCACTGCCCATGTATTCTATCCTGGCGTCTCCGATATAGCTGGAAAGGACAGTATTGTCAGGCGAGATATCCGCAGGCCTGATCAGACCGGATAAGATGATGTATTGTGTCTCATTGTTGACTTTTACTTCTCGAGTCCCTTTTATAAACAGGTTTCCGTTTGGCTTCACCTCCATAACCCTGACAGTGATGGATGCTGTCATGCTATCATCTCTGGATGTTGAACCGGAACCTGAAAAATTGTTTTTCAGTGATCCTTTGAACATTGGATTGTTGTCATAGGCGTTACGCACCTTATTTCTTCCGAATGACGTCAAGTGTTTTATCTTGTTTTCCCAGCCTAATACATTATCAATCCCCCCATCGATGGAAGACTCCCTTGATGTCTGTGTGCCTGCTTTTTTGATTGCCCTGGCTGTCTCAACGATATTTACGGTTACCAGATCTCCAACCTTATGAGCGCGCAGGTCTTTGAAAAAATTTCTTGCCGAGGCATCTCTCCACAGGCCCGCTTTTAAAGCCGGGTCCCTGACCACCATGTCTCTTCCGCCCTGATCCTGCTCGAGTATGGATTGAGTCATTTGAGCCTTGGGTTTCGTACTCTTTGAGATCCCTGCGCACGCAGAGAGGGTTAATACCCCGAAAACGACAACCAAGAATTCAATGCCTCTTTTCATATCTTGCTCCTGTTAATTAAGTGTTTATAGTGTCTAAAGTGAATAAAATGTTTTGGGAAGCAAACAGATTAAAAAATTACCTCTACGAGTCCCGGCCCCTTTACAGTGGCAAAGATCTCTTTGCCGCTGCTGATATTAATGACCTTTACCTGATCCCCTGTCCGGCCATCTTCCAGGATCTTTCCTCGTGTTGTTATCCTGATCAATTCGTTTTCGGCCTTGATAAGCACACTGCTCCCCTTTTTTATCAGCGGGGGGTCTTCGATCATACGCGACGTAATCAATTGACCGTCCTGGATACTGCGAACGGATCTCTTGCCAATGGCCTCAATCAACCTGGTAACAGCATACTTGTTATGACGTACATTGCTTTCCGTGACCAGAATCAGGTCGTCCTTAGTGATCAACTGTCCTGACCTTATCTTTCTTGCCGCCTTGACCAATTCTTGGCTTACGCTTATCCTTCCTGATACCGGGACCTTCCGTACCTGCTTCCCGTCTACCCAGAAATCTATAGCCAAGGCTATGTTGCCGGAGTAATGGCGGTTACCTTTTCCCCGGACCTCCCAGTGCAGCTTGCCCTCCGGCAACGCAATGGAGCCGGGAGTTCTGATCCTGTCACATTCAATCCTTTCTGCCGGCCATGGGGAGTACTCCATTACATGTTCTCTGAAGATCTCCTCAAGTTGAGTTGCGCTGATAAACTGGGCGGATCGCCGGACAAACAGGGTATCGGGAACCTTAACCCTGATATTGTTATCATCGGCAACAACTGAGCCTATCTTATGAATCAACAACCGTTCATTAAGCCTGAAACTGTTCCCCGGGGAAGGGGCAGATGATATTTCTATCCTGCTCAACCTGGCAACCCGGCTGTCATTGGCCGGATTAAAGGATGCGATCTCTCCCAGGCGGATCATGTCGCCCTGCACGACAGCCCGCTCTTTTACTCTTATCTCAAGTGCGTATACGTCTGAAAAGGACACTGTTCCCGAGATGAGCAAGATCGCAAAGATAGACATGATTTTAAATCTGATCCCTGTAAAATTCATTTTTATTACCTTACCTCTTGATGTTATTTGCCATCTGCATCATTTCGTCAGCGGTTTTTATTGATTTTGAGGCTATCTCATAGGCACGCTGGACGGCTATCATATTAACCATCTCTTCCACTACATCCACGTTGGACATCTCAAGATACCCCTGGGCCACCGTACCCATACCGTCAACGCCAGGATTCCCTTCCACCGCGTCACCCGAGGCCTCGGTGGGACGGAATTTATTCCCGCCAACGCTGAGAAGACCGGACGGGTTGGTGAAACTGAAAATAGTCAACTGTGTGCCGGCCGTTACTGTCAGGCCATCATCCGCCATTCCCACCATATTGCCGCCCGGGTCTATGGTAAAAGTGACGGTGTTCGAGGGGATGGAGAATTCCGGTTGGAGCCGGTCACCCTGCGAGGTGACAATGTATCCCTCGCTGTCCTTCTTGAATGATCCTGCCCGCATATACATCTCCTCACCATTACTCAGGATCTTGAAAAACCCTTTCCCTTCAATGGCAATATCCAACTGGTTCTTTGTCTGGACATAATCGCCCTGAGAAAAGATCTTCTGAACGGAGACGGGTCTCGTTCCCATTCCCACCTGTATCCCCGTGGGGATCTGTCCTCCGGAGCTTGTTTCCGCGCCTGGTGATTTCAGATTCTGATAAAGGAGATCCTCGAAATCGGCACGGCTCTTTTTAAAACCGCTGGTATTTACATTGGCAAGGTTATTGGCAATAACATCCATATTGAGTTTCTGGGCCGCCATGCCCGACGCTGCTGTCCAAAGACTTCTTAACATTGTTTATTCTCCTTCTTTATTAAATTCGTCCTAATTGTTGTACATTGCTGAATTATCTGTTCGCAACAAGCAGATCATGACTGACTACCTTAAACGACCTACATCGTTAACAGCCCTGTTATCCATCCCATCAAGTATTTTTATAGACTTCTGATAACTCTCAAATGCTCTGAGGCTGTGAATCATCTGTACCATCTCCTCTGCCACGTTCACGTTGGAAAGCTCCAGATATCCCTGTTTGATCATGGTCTCTGAAGGGGGAGCCTTGCCGGGATCATCCAACCTGTTTCTGAAAAGGCCATTTCCCTCCTTAACGAGGTCCTTGTAGTTATCAAAGTCCACCACATCAAATTGGCCTGCTTCTCCGCCATCAATTAGGATGACTCCCCGGCCGTCGATACTGATATCGCTACCGTTGATACTTATGGGCCCGCCTTTCCCCATGACCATGTAACCGTCCTGGGTTATTAACGCGCCTTGAGCATCCAGGACGAAATTTCCCTTCCTGGTATACCGGATGCCTTCAGGAGTATTCACCTTAAAGAAACCGTTCCCAAATAGGGCAAGATCCAGGCTGTTTCCTGTAGCTCGAAGATCTCCCTGACTCAGATCCGTCTGAATATAGATCAATGATGAATCAGGTTTGTCACCAGGTCTGTTTGCCTGAGCGCTGCCAGACCTCATCTGATTCAATAGTTCCTTAAATGAGATCCTGTCTTTTTTAAAGCCTATGACTGTGGAATTGGCCAAGTTATTGGAGATAATATCCATCCTGATCTCTTCTTTGAGACAGCCCCTGGATGACTCCAGCATTCCGTTTATCATGTTCCCTCCTGATCCGGCGGTTATTGGTTTGCATATTCTTTAAGCAATTACCGTACCATTCTGAAAAAGATCCGGATATTGTCTGCATGCGCTCTAACCCCCCTTTTTTACATGCTATTTCAGGATGCTGATGATCGCGGATAAGGGCTCCAGGGTCTCCTCTATCCCGGGACCTGAATTAGTTTCCTAAGGGGATGGGAAAATATTACCTATAAGAAGGGCAGGGTGGTGGTTAATCAAGGCCGGGCTTTTTCCCGTCTTTGGAAGGAGGCCAGTGTTAAATGAACGTCCATAAAGAAATAAGAAAGTCGTGATGATTCTGATGTTCTTTACGAAAAATGCGCTTGAATGCTCCGACCTTTGGTCGGGGAGTTTCCCTTCTTCTTCCCTTATCTAAAAAAACCCTTCATTGATTTATAGAAAGGAGTTGCGATTCCAGGCTGTAATCTTGGCCATTTTTTAATAATATCAATGTGTTGATTTTGGCAAAGAAGTAACAACCCTAAACATAGATTTAAGACTTGATTTACTGATGCATTAAAAGGCGCAATGAAAGAACCCATTGAGATAAGAGAGGTTGATGCTCATATTGACGATGATGAATTCGCAAAGATAGTCCTGCATGAATTTTTAAATATTCTAGGAAAAAATTGAATATTCTGATTTCCCGCCTTTATAGAAACGCCAACAGAAAAAATAGCTTATTTACTTATCCTGTGGTATAAATATCCCCGATCATATCTATCAATAATCCTTGATATTATTATTTGAAC
>JAFDAM010000108.1 GCA_019313825.1 Deltaproteobacteria bacterium | reverse complement strand
TGAACACTAATTAATACACCCTAAAGATTATATTTCTTGATCTTGGAGATGAGGATGGGGCGGCTGATCTCCAGGATCTTGGATGCCTTGGAGCGATTACCGCCTGTGAGTTCAAGGGCCTTTTGAATAAGATTGTGTTCCAGATGACTGGTTGCCTTTTTAATAGACAGTGTGTGTTCCGGGTCAACAGACGCGGGAAATGCCTGATCTGAGTTTATTGAAAAAGGGAGATCAGAGGGTGTGATCCATCTGCCCTTTGCGAGCAGAATCGACCTCTCCAGGACATTTTCCAGCTCTCTGATATTTCCAGGCCATGAATATCCCATGAGGATAGGCATCGCCTCAGAGGAGAGCCCCTCAACATCTTTATTCAATTTTTTGTTGAAAATGTCGATAAAGTAGCCGATCAGAAGGGGGATGTCGCCCCGTCTCTCCCTCAGTGGAGGAAGATGAATGGTCATGACATCGATCCTGTAGAACAGGTCTTCCCGAAATCCGCCTTTCTCCACCTCTCTCTTCAGGTCCTTGGCAGTGGCTGCTATAACCCTTACATCGATCTTCCTTGATTTTATCGCCCCCAGGGGCGTGATCTCTTCTTCCTGAAGGACCCGGAGGAGCTTGACCTGAAGAGATAATGGCAGCTCTCCTATCTCGTCCAGGAAGATCGTCCCTTTATCTGCCTGTTCAAAGAGGCCGGGCTTATCTTTGACTGCATCAGTGAAGGCGCCCTTTTTATACCCGAACAGTTCACTCTCCAGGAGGTTCTCAGGAATACCTCCGCAGTTTATGGAAACCATGGGGATGGAGGCCCTGGGCCCGCTTGAGTGTATGGCCTTGGCAATCAACTCCTTGCCGGTCCCGCTGTCGCCGGTGATAAGGACAGTGGTCTTATGGTCAGCCACTTTGTTGACAAGATCAAACACGTTGGCCATTGCCTCGCTACGGGCCACGATGTTCCCAAAGGAATATCTCTGCTCGATCTTCTTTAACCTGTCCTGAAGCCTCAGGTTCTCCTCTTTGAGCCGTTCTCTCTCCTCGACCTTTTTCAAGGTCAACAGGACCTCGTCTGCCTTAAAAGGCTTGGAGATGTAGTCGTACGCCCCGATCTTCATGGCCTCTAAGGCAGTGTCAAACGTACCGTATGCGGACATCATGATAATGGTCTTGCCCGGGTACTTTGCCCTGGCTTTCTCCAGAAAGGCCATGCCGTCCATTTTTGGCATCTTCAGGTCACAAAGGATAAAATCAAAGTCCTGTTTTTCCATCAGTGAAAGGCCTTCGATACCGTCGGCAGCCGCTTCGGAGACGTATCCCGCCTTATCCAGCATCACCTGTAGCATATGCCGCATATTCTTTTCATCATCAATTATAAGGACACGTTTACCAGACATGTTCATACTCCATTGTCTTCATATTTCTTCTCGTAGAAGGGAAAGTTGATTATAATGGCAGTGCCCTCTCCCTCGGGACTTTCAGCGCTGATTGTTCCACCCAGTTCTTTAATAATTCTGTAGCTTACGGAGAGCCCTAGGCCGGTACCCATACCGGGTTCTTTGGTTGTATAAAAGGGGTCAAAGATCTGACCAAGCTCTTCTTCAGGTATCCCCGGGCCGTTATCGATAAATCTTATCTCAATGGAATCGCCTGCGTCCTTGCTCTTTATTGTCAGCTCTTTCCCTTGAGCCTTATCTCCCGTGGTATCTCCACCCCTAAGAACATCCGTGGCGTTCATAATGATATTCAGGAAGACCTGTTGCAACTGATTGGGATCTGCAAGGACCGTATCCCTTGTTGCATTGAGTTCAAAAGGGATACGGATCTCTTCCATCATGGGCTGAGGCTTCAGCATAGTCACAGTATCCATGATTAACTCATGCACATGACTCTCCGCCAGTTTCCCACTCGAAGGTCGTGAAAAATCGAGGAGTTGCTTGATAATAGAATTAACCCGCGTTATTTCAGACTCGACTCGACTTAAAAAGTCCTTCTTCTCTTCATCAGTGATGTCGCCTTTCTTGATCAGTTCCAGATAACCAAGTATAATACCGATAGGATTTCCGATCTCATGGGCGATGCCGGCGGCAAGACGGCCTACTGAGGCAAGTTTTTCTGATCTGATTATCTCGTTCTGCGCCTGTTTAAGCTCAATATTGGCCTTTTCCAGTGAAGAGATATGGGCCTTTAATTCTCTCTTATTTTCATCCAGTCTCTTAAGCATGACACTCAGTGACCGGGATAGGTTGCCTATCTCATTTCTGGGAGTCTCCGTAAAAGAGGGGATAATATCTCCATCCTTGTATTCTTCGGTCATCTTAAGAAGCTTATATATCGGCTTGACAACAATTCTAGACAATACATATATGCCTACCATAGCAAGGATTATAGTATCAAGGAGGATATAGAAGAGGATCACCTTTTCCGACCTTATGAGGACTTGATAGACCGGGGTGAGGGAGGAGCTTACGGTTATGCCGCCTGAAGGCATGCCGTCAAATACGAGAGGTGCTGAAATATTGATATCTCTATTGTTGAGCCAGAGGACCCCCCAGGTACTTCCACTATAATTGATAGACCATGCCCCGGTCCCCCTGGATTCCCTGGCAAGAGATAAACCGTGTTCCTTTCTCTCCGCAGACAGGCTGGTAGTAAAGATCGGGTCTCCCTTATAATCGATCATAACCAATTCGGAAAACCCTCCGCTATCTAATAATTGGGCCGTGTTCCTCCTGAATCCAGGATCTGAACTAATCCCTTCTAATCCTCTTTTCTTGTGAAGGAGCAGATGATTCACACTCTGCTCCATGGCATGGATCAGCAACCTGCCGGTACGTACCTTGGCCTGGATAAGATCCCTCTCCGCAAATTTAACCATGGCCACATTGACCAGGAGCATGGCAGCGATAATCAGGAATATGAGCTGTGTCAGTATCCCTGTCCGTAATCCGTAAAATGTAATTCTCAAGATCGCTCCCCGTTACATGAGTAATCGAAAATACCACGATATAATTTCGCGGCCAAAAAAGAGATAGACCAGCGCCCCGAGAGCGAGGAAAGGCCCAAATGGTATCCTGGCCCGTAGTCCTCGACGGGCAAGCAAGAGAGAACTGCTGCCGATAACTACGCCTGACAAGGAAGAGACTAGAATGATAAAAGGTAGCGCCCTCCAGCCCATCCATGCTCCGATCATGGCTAACAGTTTAACATCTCCTCCGCCCATCCCCTCCTTTCCCGTTAATCGCTCAAAAACAACGGCAACAAGATACAGGGCTCCGCCGCCCCCT
>JAFDAM010000006.1 GCA_019313825.1 Deltaproteobacteria bacterium | reverse complement strand
GCCCCAATACCTTAAATCGTCTATCAGTTTGAGCGCGTCGGAATCATAGGTAATGCCGAAATCCGCCCTCATCTTTTTCTTTTCAATATCTCCCGCGTAGATACAGAGCAAGATATCCGCCTTCTCCTTTAAGGTCTGGAGAAGTCTCATTTTGATATTAGGGTCATAGCCAGGCAAGACCCTGGAAGCATGGAAGTCGTATAGAAGTTTCCCGCCAAACTCAAGATATAGTTTATTGTCAAACTTTGCCGCCCTTTCCAAAATTTCAAAAGTCTGTTCTTTGATATACTTCTCATTATCAAAAGTCGCCTTTGTTTCCATTTATTCACTCCTATTCTCTATTTCAATCGTTAAACATAGTCTATCTGAACTCAGTAATGTCCGGTTAAGATTTTGCAATGCCGGCGTATGGAAGTTAATTGCCCGTAGGGGTCTCTTTTCATGGTCGAACTGCATTATGTGCAGTGCATTCTCATGAAGCCGGAGGAGGCCGGAGGAGGCGGACGGGGGGCTTCCTCGGATATTATCATGTCTGAACGAGGCTGAATAACGGAGAAGCATTCCCTGATCCACCATCAAGGCATCATCTGTCCCGCTCCTAGCGGGATTTCGCGGGCTAAGAGGTGCCCAGGGACAGACCAAAATCCTTTATCCGCATTGATGATGTGGAAATTAGATGGTGGATTTGGGCATTCCGTCCGCCTGTCGAAGATCCCGGTTTATCGGGGGCAGGCGCTTTTTATAAAAGTTTTACTTCTAACCCGTTCGCCATTGAAAAGAGACCCCCACCGGCCATCTTTAGAATACAGATGTCATTAATGCAAAATTCCAACCGGATATTACTGATCTGAAATAACCTACTTCAATTACCATATGAAAATTGCGTTCGTGAACACTGTATGATTAATAGATGCCCGCCTTGTAGGCAGGTATCTTCACTTCACGGCAGGTATCTTCACGCCGTCGGGCAGCCCGTTGAAATTTGTTACCTTTGTCTTGATACCTGCAGCCCGCATCTCTTCCTCGGCTCGGATAAGCGGGTTATAGTTTTGCAGGTTACGTTCTCCGTTAGGAGCGCCCGCCTTTAGCCAGGTCTTGTTAGAGACCGAACCGTAGATAAGAGGCATCAGAGGTAGAAATTCCGAAGAACCCTCTGTTGATCGGTGCGAGAAGAAGGCCGTGAAGCCTGATCTCTTTATATTGCCAATAGCGTCCTTGATGCTCTTGACACCGATTGTCTTAAGATCCCTGAGAACGGTATTCAAGTCTTTTCTTGCACGAAGGAACTTTTCCACCTTTTTTACATCAGCAAGTCCGAGGACTATCTCTGTCGCAAGGCAGGTCTCGGTAAAGGTACCAGCCTGGTTGAGTTTGATGAGCACTGAGTTACCCGCCCGGTTTTTCTGATCAGGGGCCGCGAGAAAGGGAATAATAAAGCGCATCTGCGTTACAGCGGCATCATCAATCACAATCTGAACACGATCTCCGTACTTATCATTCATCAGTCTATGGGCCTCAATGTCGCATTCGGAACCGGGATCTTCCATGGTAACAAAGTTAGTGGCGCTCTTTACGATTTTTGCATTGAAATCAATCAATGCCTCACGAGTTTTGATTCCGAGACCCGAAAACCGCATATCATACATGCCCTTTGCTCTCAGGTCTTCTGTCTTCTGGATTTCTGAAAAGGCATTGTCGGTTCCGACAGCATAATCCGTGGACTTAAGGCCAAGTTGTCTTGCGCATTCCTTGATGCGTTTCAGGCCTTCGTAGTTGTCCTTTACAGGGAAGACAAACCCCCTCTCTTTTGCCGTTCCGGTGGGAAGCCTGTCTCTTACAAGGTTTTTCTCGAACTGCTTAAAGAATTTAATAGCCAGGGTGAATACATCCTTTATGGATTTCTCATTCATGGCAAAAAAGAACATCTCCTGGATATCCTGTTTTGTCCCAGGCACATGCTCGCCCCCGCATACCATATTAAAGCCGATATTGGGCATGTAAAAGTTCTTCAAGCCTCTGGGGGCAAGGATCTGCCACGGCTTGTATCCGGAGGCCTTGAGCAGTGTCTGGAAAAACACGGTGGAAGAAGCCAGGCAGGCGTTTCCGCCCCACCTTCTCTTGTTGGGACCTGCCTTTTCAATGAGCTTCAGGTCAAACTCTTCAACGGCCTTCAGGATGTCACGAGGTTTTTTGATAACCGCTTTTTTCGGCAAAAGAGGCTCAATGTTTTTCGTTATGGATCTGATCGCCTTAAGATTGGGGATATAGATGGCCTCGTTTTCCCCGTCAGATGTTCCCTTGGCAATGCCGTTTCTCTCCTCAATAGTCCAGGTATCCCTGCCCCTTTTGACACGCGCGGTCATAATACCTTCAATGGTGTATGAGGCGTAGGAAGAGAGGATCTCTCTTCCTTTCAATGTAAACCTTGATATTATAGTCTCTCTCGCCATTGGCTCACCCTCCCTATTTATAGGTTGATATGAGTATTGACTTGCGTTGCTGAGTATATTTCAGCTGTTTTCAATGACTCTCTTTGTCTCCTGAGCGATCTTCAGCTCCTCATTGGTGGGAATAACCAGGATTTTTATCTTGCTGTCCGGAGAATTGATCTCTCTGATATCGTCTCCTTTTTTATTATTCTTTGCAGGATCAATCCTGATACCCAGCCCGTTTAATCCCCGGCAGCATAACTCGCGTATCTCCGGCGCGTTCTCTCCGATACCTGCCGTAAAGACAATACCGTCCAGGCTTCCCAGGACAGCTAGATAAGCGCCTATATACTTCTTTATCCTATAAGTGTAAACCTCAAACGCGATCTTTGCCCTGTAATCGCCTGATTCCTTTTTTTCCATGACTTCCCGCATATCGTTTGTTCCGCAGATCCCTTTTAATCCATTCTACTGATTAAGTAGCGTGTCAGTCTCTTTATGTTCCTTTTAATTGATTATGTTTTCTGACATTGAAACAGTAATAAAACTTGCCTCATATTCCGGGGTTGGTGTGTGCATAGGTTTAGGGGCCATTGGCGCTGCCATGGCCCTTCTGGGCGCGGGAATAAGTATGGAGTTCGGAGGCATGGGTCCTGATATGGGAAATGGTATGACAGCTCAGGGCGCTGTACAATGGGTGTCCAGAAACATTGAGGCCGCGGGTGAGTTGAAGCGAACAACGCTCGTAGGGCAGTCTTTTCCTTCCCCAGGATTGTAATCATATCTGAAAGCCCTGTTTTTAGATATAACTCATATGCTAAGGGCAGAGAAAAGTTTATTTCTTAATATCATCTGTGACCTGTTTATCCGTATTGCCCAACTGGCAACTATCTCTCAGTCAAGTGGATATCCCCAGTCTGGGCAGTACAAATGCCTGAAGCACAAACCATAATACAATTATTAAAAGAAACCACCACATACTCATCTTGACCCTCTTTTTTCTTAATAAGTAACCCTCCCCGCCTACAAGGCGGGGCAGCTATTAATAATATTATATTTCTGGAAAAGTTGCATAAACCTAAACTATATTCACAGCTCACGGCTATGAATGTGAGCCTCAGGAAAATCCACTTGCGGAAGGTGAGCAGGCGGATGATGACAAACCACTGCCCGGACTGCTGTCTGAACCGCATGAGAATGAAGAGGCTATCCTGGATATGTCCTTCCCACCACAGGAGGGGCATATAAACTTATCCTCATTGTCAGAGGGGAAGACTAACTGCTCAAACGCATTTTCACACTTGTTGCATCTATATTCATATATAGGCATCCCGATACTCCTGTTTTTTATTAGGCCTTGAAAATTACTTTCTTAACATAATGCTCAAACACACAAATTGCAAATAATTCACTCAAGTTTCGCACCATGTTCTTATAGAAAAGACATGCGTTTTGGTGCTATCTCCAATAAATCGGGAGATTAAAGCTGAACTGTGGGGATCTCTTTGAAGAGGTCGAACTCGATTATGTGCAATATGCCCGCATCACGCATAACAAGGCGGGCGGAATGCTTCTCCGGAAAGGCCGGAGGAACAGGACACAGCTTTTGTAGGGCGTTATCCCGCACGCCTGGGGAACAGCTTACATAAAATCTTCTGACATTGTCTTTCACCTCTGAAAAGAGATTGAGCGGTTCAGCTCCGAATTCAAAAAGAAGTAAGGCAATCGGAGAATTAGCCTTCTAATACAGTATTTATCCGTTAGAACAAAAATTGATTTTGGACAAGAATAGATTTTTTTGTTTTTACCTTATGCCTTACGCCTTGAAGAGACAGCCATTACCTCTTTTTTTACATCCCGACGGGATGAGGATAAAGCCTTGTCCTTCCTCCGTCAAATTGGGATTTTCGATGGGCGCGGATTCTTTACCTTATGCCTTACGCCCTGAGCCTTTATTTATCTTAACATACTTGGTAGAAACAGGCTTAAGGCAGGCCAATAGGTAATCAATAGCAGGGTAAAAAGGAGCAACAGGAGAAAGGGCAGTGTGGCTCTATATATCTGCACAATTGGCTTGTCAAATCTGGAACTGGCAATAAAGAGATTCAGACCGACAGGGGGGGTGTTATAACCGATTCCCAGGTTAGCCAAAAAGATAACCCCCAGGTGTACGGGATCGATCCCGAATCCGGCGGCAAGGGGCATAATCAGAGGCACCACGATCAGAATGGCACTGAATATATCCATCATACATCCTACCAGGATTAAAAAGAGATTCAATATCAGCAGAAATCCTATCTTGCTCTGGACCGCACCTTCCATGACCTGAAGGATCTTCATGGGTATGAACGCATCCACCAAAAAATTGGTAAAACCCAGGGCAGCCCCCAGTATGATCATGATTCCCCCTATCATCTTCATGCTCTCCGTCATTATCCTGGGGATGTCCCTGATCAGACTTAATTCACGAAAAACAAGGATCTTGATTAACAGCACATAGGCCACGGTCAAAGCCGCCGCTTCTGTGGCCGTGCAAAATCCCGAAAATATCGCAATAATTATAAGCAAAGGAATAGGCAGTTCCCAGGCCGCATCCTTGAGGGCCGAAATAAACTCGTTAACCCTGAAGCGTGGCGTTTCCAACTTCCATCTCTTGCCCATGAATACGGAGAACAGGCAGAGGACTCCCACCATCAAGAGACCCGGAAAGAGACCGGCCATAAATAGCTTCTCTATTTTGACTCCGGATACAAAACCATACAGGATAATAGGAAGACTCGGCGGAAAATGGAGGCCTAGGCTGCCTGATGTTGTCATAAGTCCCAGGGAGAAACCTTCGTCATATCTTTCGGAGATCAAGGCTGGCAACAGCAGGCCGCCCAGAGCAATTATCGTAATCCCGGTAGCCCCTGTAATGGCGGTAAAAAATGAACACGAAACAATCGCTACCACTCCAAGGCCTCCAGGAATCCATCCTAAAAGGCTTCTTGAAAACCTGACCAGGCGTGTCGATGTTCCGCCTTCACCGAGAAGATATCCAGCAAAGGTGAAGAGGGGTATAGCCAAAAGCACCGGAGAATTGGCGAGGCGTAATATCTCAATCGGTATGGCTGAGATATTGACCTCATTCACGTAAAGGCCCAACATGGCCGCAGCCAAAATACCCACAAAGATGGGCAGGCCCAAGATAAGCAGAATGATAAGCAGAATTACCAACGCTAGGATCATGGCCTTTTTCCCCTGACTGTTTCCAACGCCTGCTGCATTGCCCTGAGAAAAAATCGGAAGAGTATCATGGCAAATCCTGCGGGAAGGACCAACTGGCCTATCCAGGTCGGAATCCCAAGAAACATATTGCCCCCAAAGGCGATCTCAGTCCTAAGATAATCTATGGATGCCTTAAGCATGAGGGCGGAGATCAAAACGCATCCGGCGGATAATGCCATTCCGCGCAAGGGCAGCAATCCGGGAGGAAGCAAGGATGACATGAGATCGATCTTGATATGCCTGTCATCACTGGTCAGCAGAGAGGCCCCTAAAAAGGTTACCCACAGGACCAGAAGCCTGACAAATGGCTCGGTCCAGTCCACTTGCCCTAGAACGGCATTGGCCCACTGGATATGGGCATGCGTATAAAGGGCCCTCAGAACGATATGAATGAATGTCAGGAAGACCATCAGGGAGAGGGTGGCAATAATCAGCCAGGATTCGACCCTTGCAATAAGCTTATCAATGGATCTCAGTATTTTCATGGGATTTTGCGGATACTGTTTAATATCTCATATACCTGATCAAGAAGCTCCTTCGGATATATCTTACCTGATAATGCCTGCGCCACCTGGTCATGAACCCGGTAGAAATCCTCCAGATCAGATCCCGAAGGCATGGGGATAAGCTTCACGCCGCTCCCTTGAATCAGGCTGACGGCTTCTTCAGCCTGACTATTCAAGTCGGCAGTCAGCTCGATCATGGTTTGTTCCATTTCATGTTTAAGTATTTTTGATAGATCGTGGGGTATTTTATTGAAATAGCTCTTTGAGATAAGAACAGCGCCGGTGGCATGAGCTATGGGCAGGGAGGTCATGTATTTCACGTTTGAATGCCATTGAAGGGCAAGGGCGCCCAGGGGCGGCGCGTATACCGTATCAATCATGCCCGTATTCAGCGCTGTGGTTACATCGGTGATGGACAGGGGAATCGGGTTGGACCCCATTACGGAAAACGTCTTTTTTGATATGGGATCTCCCGACCATGTCCATATTCTGAGTCCTGGAAAATCATCCACCCTTTGGATCGGCTTTTTAGAAAACAGATTCACATTTCCCACCTCTGCCCACGCAAGGAATTCAAAACCTCTTTTCTTGAACTGTCCTGAGAAATAATCGCGAAGTTCCGTATGGACCAAATCCGTCTCTTTCTTGTTTCGGAATAAAAAGGGGAGATCAAGGATCCTGACCATTGGGAGTATCTGCGCGATGCCTACCCCGGAGAAGGCCGCGCAATGAATCTGTCCTATCCTGATTTTTCGAAGCACATCGATCTCGTCACCTGCTACTCCGCCGGCATACAGCCTGAAGCCGATCTTTCCGTCGCTCTTTTCCCTTAGTCTCTTGTCAAGGCTCCTCATATGCTTGATCCAGGTGGAGCCCTCAGGAGCCACAGTAGCGAACTTTATCATGAATCGTTTTTCCGCGTGACAGATATCAGGCTGGAATGCAAATTGAGTAGACAAGATTTGAATGATTAGAATAATAAAAAAAAAGGTCAGTCTCAAAAGAATCTCCCACTAAATAAAGAGTTCATCGGACATCTCCCTGAGCTTTTGCGCTTTGACATGCATCACCCTGTTGATCAGGCAGACGTCTCTCAGTTCATACGGGTCACCTTGGATAATCTCTTTGATCAACTTGGAAAAGAGCTCTCTGTCCTGCACCCTTACTGCGTAGTATCTCGCAAAATAATACTGGGCCAGAAAATATTTCCGGTCACTCAGGTTCAATGCCTTTTCAAAATGATTCTTTGCCTTTTCCGTATCTCCCCCAAACATTCGGGACCTGGCGGAAAGGTTCGCCCCCATTAAGATACGCGGCAATCCGTGCCGGTAATCCGGATCTATCTCCACGACCCTTTCCAGGCAGGCCTGCGCGGATCGCAATTGAGCGAGGGCGGCAGGCTTATCAAGATTCAGATTGATCCATGCGTTCCAGGATATGGAGGTCCATAACAGTGCTTCAATCTCTTTCTCGCCAATAGACATCAATGCAGATTCAAGATCAGCGATATTTAAATCTTTAAGAGAGAGCCCTTTTTCACCTAGCGCCTTGATCCCGTAATCCCTCGACCGGAGATAGAGATCAGAGGCCCTCTCAGGATTATCTGCCTCCACAAAGAGCAGACTATATCCACAAAAACCCATACACAGGGTGGTCAAAATCTGCCTGTTTTTGGGATCGCCCTTGAGAAGTCCTTCAAGTAGTTTCATGTTGGCGGGGATAGAGCTTTTGGCCAATTCAGGATCACATTCTTCAAAGATGGAAGACGCAAGATTAGGAAACAGGGTAGGAGAGAGTCGTAGCGCAAATTGCAGACAACCGCTAAAAGTCAAGACAGATACGGATATTATCAACAGTATTTTTAAAAATATTTTCTTCATATGCCTAAATTATGGTGGAGGATTAAAAGATTGAATAAGTGTTTATTCCCGGCTATAGCTGCCTCTTCTAGTCGATACAACCTCTAAGGAACATCAAAGCCTGATCCTTTCTCCGTCAAATTAAGCGGTTATCTTCGATAAACTCGGATTACCTAATAAAATCCTATAAACCAAGAAAGGGGTCCCCCTTTTCTATGGGTTCAGCGATGTATTTTTCAGCCAGGAATTGCGCGCCTGCACCGTTCTCCATATCTAAAATACGGTTGTAATATGCTAATGCCTTTTCCCTTTCACCCTCCAGATCATAGCTCATCCCTATCTTCAATAAAGGCCATACGGTCATGAGGGGATCTTTTTCAGGATCTGTGTGGGCCAAGACATCCTCCAACCTTGACCTCGCTTTAACATATTGATCATGAAAAAGATAGTAACTGGCCTCAAGATAAAGCCCCCTGTTTGCCCATATATATGCGATACTCGATGATCTCTCACTCTGGCTCTTTTGGCGAAAGAGATCAACTACCTCTTGATACTTTGAATCCATATCTAATTGGATATAGGTAACTCCTTCCAGCGATCTATAACCAGGGTCTGATTGAAACCTCTCAGCCAGATCCTTGGCAAAGGGAAGTGCCTTATGAAAGTCAGACTCCAGGAAAAGATATATATGCAGCAGCATGCTTTTCGCCTCTATAGAAGAATAGATCGCTTCTTCAGCCGCAACATGTAATTTCCTTAAGCCCTCCTGTTTGTCGCCCTTATACAGAAAAAGAAAAGACAAAAACCTGAGGACGCCGGATAGTCGGTCAGTGTAATAGTCATACATCCCTAGGCCGGACAGAACGTCTCTGTTATCAGGGTCCATCTTCTGGCATGTTTTAAGGGAATCTATGGCCTCAAGGGCTATGAAAAAAGAGGAGAGCCATCTATGTTGGATCAATCGAAAGCGCCCCTTAAAACCCAAGGCCGCTCCCAGGTAGAAATATGTAAAACTATCAGCCTTTCCTCTTTCAATCTTATCTCTTGCAACGGATATGGCCTTGTCGATACGTTCGCCATACTGCTTTACAACCTCTGGAGACCAGAAACCATCGGACATTCGAGACCAGCTTGCCATGGCAAGATAGAAATAACCCATGGGATCTTCAGGCTTCTTTGCTATCACTTTGTAGAACAGATCTTCGCCCTCATTAAATTTCATCGAATACAGAAGTTCTATACCTTGAAGAATCTCCCTATCTACCTGAGCCTTGTTTGCGGTCTCAGGTGTCCCCTCACTCCCATGCGAGACATTGGGTGACAGGGATAGGAACAGGATAAAGATCTTTAAAAAGAATATTTTAAATCCCTTCTTACCTATCACTGAAAATCTACCCCCTCATAAAGAATGCGATATCTTCAGAATTATTTTATTAAATTAATATTAACTATGGAATTTTAATAATTATAACATATTTCAACTATCTAATAAAAGGCGAAAGGTTAAGTCAAAGATTTTGCTGGCTTTTTTCTTCTGATATGTTACGATACTTTTTTCGAATTGGATACTAGGGGGCTGATTAGAGATGAAGATACTACTTTTAGGCAGCAGCGGGATGCTGGGAAGTGACTGTAAAGAGGTTCTGAGTAAGGACTATGAGGTTATTGCTCCGTCTAGAAAAGAACTGGATATTATAAGCTGGGATGTGGTTATTGAAAATCTCCAGCGACTCGCTCCGGACATCATTCTCAATTGCGTTGGTTTTACCGACGTTGACGCATGTGAGACAGAGGCCTTTGCTGTTCGTAAGATCAATGTGGAAGGCCCGCGCAACCTGGCACAGGGCGCTGCCAGGTTTAATTGCAGGTTAATCCATCTCTCAAGTGATTATGTCTTCAGCGGAAAAAAAAGTGTCCCGCAACCCTATTTTGAAGATGATCCCGTAGACCCTATCTCCGCCTATGGCAGGAGCAAAGTGGAAAGCGAGGTCGCGGTCAAAGAGAACGCTCCCAATTATATCATTGTTCGTTCTGCCTGGTTATGTGGGATAAACGGGAATAACTTTATCGATTCTATTCTCGCCAATGCCTTGAAGAAAAAACAAAAATCTCTCCGTGTTGTGGATGATCAGATTGGCTCTCCCACATGGACATATCGCCTCGCCCTTCAGATCAAAGAACTCCTTGAAAAAGATATAAAAGGCACTTTTCATGCGACTTCGGAAGGTTATTGCAGCAGATTGGAGTTTGCCAGGTATGTATTCAAGAAATTGAAAATTAAGACACCCATTGAGCCCTGCAGTATGAGTGATTATCCCCAGCCCGCCCAAAGGCCGGCCAATTGTATCCTAGAAAACAGGCTGATGAAAAAAAACGGCCTCAATATAATGCCTGACTGGAAGAAGGATATTGACGAATATCTTGATCAATTTGGCAAGGAACTGATCAAAAGGGCAAGGGCAGGAAAGTCCTGAGAAGCATGCTGAAAAGAGGGTTTAAGGCTGTTATATAGACCTCCCTATTGATGCTCCTTCAAAGATTGCCTCTTTCGCGCTCCTGGCCTCTAAACAGTCTCCGATCTTATATGTTTCTATCCCTAGGGCTTTTATCTGATCAAACAGGCTGTTTTCGGGTGAATTACCGACGGCAATAACCACTGATCTCCCTTTAAGAAACAGCTCTTTCCCCTCTTTATCGATCACAAACGCTCCGTCCTTTGAGACGCTTGACAGTCTGTGTTCCGTCAAGATCTTCACATTATTTTTTTTAAGTTTTTGTAGAAGGACCTTCTTTATTATGGACTCAATCTCCACACCGATCTTTGGGAGCATTTCGACTATTGTGACAGGGCATCCATGCTCGGCAAGATGAAGCGCCACTTCACAGCCTGTGGCACCTCCGCCAATTATTATTGCCTCCTTTATCATCGGTCTAACTCCGTTTAGGATCTGGGGGACCGTGACAACATTGTGGCTGTTTATACCTTCCACAGGAGGCATGATGGGGACAGATCCCGTGGCAAGGATAACCACATCCGGATTATTCTCGCTAATTGTATCGACAGTAACATCAAAGTTAAGATGGCTCTTGACACAATATCTTTTGATCTGGTTCTTCAGAAACCTGAGAAGGTTAACCATCTCTTCTTTGTAGCTGGAGATACTCCCCAGGATAAGCTGCCCGCCCAACTTTGATTGTCTTTCATAAAGAGAGACATCATGACCCCTTTTTGCTGCCACCCACGCAACATTCAATCCACCGGGTCCTCCTCCAATGACCATAACCTTTCTGGGAGTTTCCGTAGCGCGGAAAGCCATCTCCTTTTCACGGCCAAGCGCTGGATTGACAAGGCATTCTATTCGGCCTTTACGAAAGATGGACTGCATACATTTATTACATGCGATACAGATTCGTATATCATCCAGCCGCCCTTCCCTGGCCTTTATGGGTAATTCCGGGTCAGCCAGCAGGCCCCTGCCCATACAGACGAGATCAGCCTTTCCTTCTACGATTATGGAATCAGCAATAAGAGGGTCATTAATCCTTCCAACGACCATAACCGGTATATTCAACGCCGCTTTAATCTTTGCGGCAGAATCAGCCAGACATGCCTTCTTCATGAACATTGGCTGACAGATCCACTCCGGCGTGGCATCATTACCGGCTGAGACCTGGACAATGTCAATGCCTTCTTCAACAAGCTGTTTGAGAATCTCTATACTCTCCTCAGTAGTGAGCCCATTGGGTACAAATTCCTGGGCGCTGATCTTGAAGGATACAGGGAAATCATCCCCAACCCTCTGTCTGACCTCTCTTACAATCTCTCCAGCAAATCTTGTCCTCCCGGTAATATCTCCGCCGTACTCGTCTTCTCTGATATTAGAAAACCTTGATAGAAATTGATTGATAATATAGCCGTGTGCCCCATGTATCTCAATCAATGCAAAACCGGCCTGGGTAATCCTGTCAGCGGCATCCCCGAATTGCTTAATAATCTTCCGGATTCCATCAATTGTCAGGGGTTCAACATCACCTTTGATTGCAGGGCAGGGGAGAGGGGAGGGTGCAAATGGCTTACGTTTGATAACCCTGGCCGGTACCTGCCTTCCAGCATGATGTATCTGTATTGCTGGAATTGCCCCCTCTGATTTAATCACTTCGGCAATCCGGGAAAGTCCTTCTATGTATCGGTCATCATATATCCTGGCCTGATGATTAGCAACGACTCCCTCAGGCGCCACACCATGGGCTTCCACAATAACCATGCCCGGACCGCCGGCTGCCCTTCTCCTGTAATGCTCTACTGTTTGATCGGAATAGGAACCATCATCTTCAATTAGAAAAGACGCAAGGGCCGGCATAACAATCCTGTTTCGTAACTTGCGTCCTTTAATAGAGAAAGGGGAAAACAGCTTTTTCATCATTCTCCTCATGCATAAATTACAGTTTTTACAGAAATGCATACAGAAATGTAATGTCTTTGTCAACTAAAAGTCTAATTTATCAAGCAGTTAGGAATAAAAAATCTTGATTTTCCGTAAAATATCGCAATGTTTTTAAGTTTCATACTATCTTGACCGTTAAATCCATTATCTGATATGTATAATCAGACAGCAAATATCTCTTTTTCTCTAATGCGTAATATAAAGCCATTTCCATGACCAAGAAAGGGGGGAATTACGATGAGGATCTATTTAATGCAGCATGGTAAGCCGGTTCCCAAAGAGGACGATCCGGACAAACCACTGTCAGATCAAGGAAGGGATGATATTGCCAGGATGGCCGGATTTCTTGAAAAGTGCAATATAAAAGTTGATGAAGTCCTTCAAAGCGGAAAGGCTCGTGCCCGGCAGACCGCCGAAATCATTATCTCCAGACTGAAACCTGGTGAGAAATCGATAAAGAAGGACGGTCTTTCTCCCATGGATGATGTCAAAGAGATTGTCAGTGATATAAAAGGAGGTGACAAAGACCTGATGATCGTGGGTCATCTGCCGCATCTGGCCAAGCTCACGTCTCTGCTGATTACTGGTAACGAATTAAGTCCGGTTGTGGCTTTCCAGCAGGGTGGCGTGGTATGTCTTGCGAGTGATAATGGCGGAGAATGGGCCATAGCCTGGATGCTGGTACCAGAGATAATCTAAAAAAAATACAGTCCCGATTATTAGGGGGCAGAGTCTGCTGACTCTTACCCCTGAAATGCGAGGGAAAGACGTGGTTTTGCAGGTTAGATAAACCTTTTACTGAGCATCCTATGGACGATATTTGGCATATTCTCAGGGACGGCCCTATCTTGTTAAATATCGATGATATCAAGGAAAAGCCCGGACCCTATACCATAAGCTTTGGATTCGATCTAAGACCGTTAGTCAGATCAATAAGGGAATTTGGTCTTATCAACGCGCCCATTGTTACAAGGGGGGAGGACGGATGCATGGATATTGTGGCAGGCTATCGCCGGATAATGGCCTTGAGATCCCTCCGCTGGAAAAAGGTCCCTTGTATAGACCTCTCTGATTCAGGGCTGGAACCACTTGAGCTCCTCCTTTTCAACCTGCACGATAATATTTCAACAAGGAGATTCAATGATGTGGAAAAGGGGATGGTTCTGAATCGCCTGATTCCTTTCATCCCCGGAAAAGAGATACGTGAGCATTATATGCCATTATTAGATATCTCCAATACAATGAATCTGGATATCTTAATAAGGCTTGAAGAACTGGATACACAGATAAAGGAGTCGATTGCGGATGGGACCCTTTCCCTCAATGCAACCAGGCTCATACTTGACATGGACAACAGATCACGCACTGCCATTTTCAAATGGATATCAAATGTAAAGCTTAACTTTAACCATCAAATTCAATTCATTGAATATTCAACGGATATATCCATTAAAGAAGAGAAGTCAATTTCTGAACTATTAGATGAAGAGCAGATTTCAAGGCTGCTGGAAGATAAAAGAACAAATAACCCGCAAAAGGCAAAACATGTCCTTGACCTCTTGAGGTCCAGGAGATCTCCTTTTTTAACCAGATCTGAAAAGACCTTTAAGAAAAACATATCCGGGCTGAACCTGCCACAAGGAGTCAGGATACAACATCCTCCGTTTTTTGAATCACCTGAATACCGGCTTGAGATACTTTTCAGGGATGGCAAGGAGTTGAAGGAAAAGATCGATTCCCTAGCGCAAATAGATAGACTGAAAAAAGTCGGAGATCCCTGGCAGGAAGATTCATGAGGAAAGATCGTATAAAAAAGATCCTCGTTGAACATGGTGCAGCGGATCATAATCTAACCTCCAGCGTGCTGAAAAGGCTTGACAATCTACCTGTCGAAAATATTATCCCTGATTTTCCTGGGCAAAGACATGATTTTCAGGACATGGATAAAGAGACCCTTCGACTGATCAAGTTCAAAGGGGAAGTCCTAAAACCGTGTCCCGGGACAAGGGGATATATCTGCTGTGGATATCAGATCCTTCATGTCGGCACCAATTGCCCCTTGGATTGCAGTTATTGTATACTCCAGGCATATTTCAATCAGCCTTCCTTGAGGATATTCGTCAATCTGGAAGATGAACTTATCCGCATCGGTCAGATCATAGATAGTCACCCCGATAAGATCTTCAGAATAGGCACCGGAGAATTCACAGATAGTCTCGCGCTTGATCATGTTGCAGGCTGGAGTGATATACTTCCTCACTTTTTCACGGCAAGGAAAAATGCTGTACTGGAGCTGAAAACAAAGACAGAACGGATAGAAGGGTTGCTCACATCCCAATACAGGGACAGGATCATTGTTTCCTGGTCCTTGAACAGTCCTTATATAGTGTCCAAGGAAGAACACGGGGCGCCATCAATCAAAAAAAGACTCCTTGCAGCCAAGAGATGTCAGGCCGAGGGCTTTACCCTTGGTTTTCACTTTGATCCAATGATTCAACATCCCGAATGGAAAGAGGATTACATGAGGACCATTGAGATGATTGACAGATTCATTGATCCCAAAGGGATAATATGGATAAGTTTGGGTTGTCTCAGGTACATGCCGGCCCTTAAATCCATCATAAGGAGACGCCACCCGGGCACACATATCCTTGATGGAGAGTTTGTACGCGGACTTGACGGAAAGATGCGTTATTTCAAGCCAATACGCATGGAAATTTATTCTTTTATAGGGGAAGTGATTAAGAAATGGTACAACGATCCTGGTCTATATCTCTGTATGGAAAGTGACGAGATATGGCATAAAAGCCTTGGCTGGTCTCCTGAAAATACGGACGGTCTTTCTCTTTATCTGGATAAAAGAGTAATTGAATTCTTCGGATAGATTCAGTAATGTCCGGTTAGGATTTTGCAATGCTGTCATATGGAAGTTAATGGCCGGTGGGGGTCTCTTTTCATGGTCGAACTGCATTATGTGCAGCGCATCCGCATGAAGCCGGAGGAGGCGGACGGGGGGCTTCCTCGGATATTATCCGATCTGAACGAGGCTGAATAACGGAGAAGCATTCCGTCCGCCCGGAAGGCGCCTTTTATAAAAGTTTTGCTTCTAACCCGTTCGCCATTGAAAAGAGACCTCCAACGGTCATCTTTAAAATACAGATGTCAATAATGCAAAATCCTAACCGGACATTACCGGGATAGATTGGTATATGGGGAAATAAATCATTGATTTTAGATGTATCAATGTTATGTTAGATGTAATATACTTATAGAATATATGGAGGTAATTCTATGTTAAAAGAAAAAGTAGAAATTGCGCTGAATAAGGTGAGACCTTCTCTTCAGGCTGACGGCGGTGATGTCGAGCTAGTCGACGTAGATGAAAACGGGGTGGTCAAGGTCAAATTACAGGGCTCATGCGCCGGCTGTCCCATGTCACAGATGACACTCAAGATGGGTATTGAGAAAATCTTGAAGCAGAATGTGCCGGAGATAGATCGAGTCGAGTCAGTTTAGGTAAAAAGGCCTATACTGCCATATCTTATACAATGATCTTTCCAATTAGCCGATCCGGGAATGATCTGGCTGAAAGTAGCAGGGGAGATGGGCTATTAAGGCCACCGGATTTTACGTTTGATAGCTGGAAAAGGCAGCCAAAAAAATTTGGAACTGCCTTTATTTTCGAGTAACAACTGAAAAGGGGGTTAAAAACTATTTGTTTTTGTGCCTCATCTTTTTCATTAGCTTCTTGTATTTATGCTTCCTGATCTTCTTACGGCGCTTTTTGACTACGCTACTCATGTAAAATATACCCTCCAAGTTAATTTAGGTTTATATAATCTTTTTCAGCATAATATGTCAATAGATATTTTAAATGAAAGACCCTGATGGGGTATAACCGTACCAAAGATCATTATAGTTGTAGCAATTCGGGAATCAGATCAGCCATATATTGCCACAGAAATATTAGTTTACATAATATATATTATCGGAAGAAGACTCAAGAACTATTTTTTTTCTTTGCCCGATAAAGGTCTTTGTCAGCCTCTGATACCAGGTCAGTAACAGACATTCCATAGTCAAACTTTGCATATCCCAGGCTCACGGTTACCTCTTCATTTTCTTTAAAAGAATTCTGGACACGCAATCCTATATCTTTGGCGATGTCCATATCAGCATCAATGAGGATAATGGTAAATTCATCTCCGCCGTAACGGTAGCCCGAGTCAACACCTTCCCTGATGGAACTATTGATTATGACACCTGCTTGACGTAATATCTCATCACCTGCCAAATGACCATAGGTGTCATTATATTTTTTAAAACCATTAAGATCAAGGAGGATTAATGAAAGCGGATGTCTTTGCCTCTCCGCCCGTATTACCTCATCCTGAAGTCTGGCATAAAAATGTCTCTGATTGAAAAGCTCTGTAAGTGAATCCGTGATTGAAAGCCTGTTAAGCTCCTTTCTGAGATTTCGTTCAGCAAGGATCCTTCTTATTTTTGCCTCCAATTCTTCAATACCAAAGGGTTTTTTTATAAAATCACTGGCCCCAGCATTAATAACGTCTACATATTTATACCCTTCCGCGTACCCGGTCATGGCTATGACATTGACATCAAAGTTATCACTAACCTTTTGTATTAATTCCATCCCATCAATCCCCGGCATCTTCATATCAGTCAGTACAAAAGTGAATTCTTTCTCATTTAGAAGTTCTAGGGCATCAGAACCGTTGGATATAGAACTGGTGGAAAAGCCAAGGGTTTTCAACAGCTTTTCTAGGGTATCTCTTAGGTACTCATCATCATCAACAATAAGTATTGATTCTTTATTATAATCGATCTTCTCGGGTTCCATATTTTTCCAAAATACTTGAGATTAAGTTGCTCTGTTAATTATCTGATCCTATTAGCACACCCTTCAGAGAGTTAACAAACGCATATTCAATATCAACTTCAACTAATTGGCCTATTATATTGTTATTGCAATTAAAATTAACAATTTTATTTGTTCCGGTCCTGCCGGTAAACTGTCCTCCCCTTTTACTGTCTCCTTCTACGAGGATCTCCACTTTTTTGCCTTCAAGAGTTTTGTTTTTTTTCAGGGTGATACCCTTCTGGACCTGCTGGAGTACATCTAATCGGAAAGATATTTCATCCTTATCTATCTTTCCACTCATTTTTTCCGCCAGCGTCCCTTTTCGGTCGGAATATTTAAAAGAAAAGAGGTTATCAAACTCCATTTTGTTTATAAGGTCAAGGGTCATTTGAAAATCTTCATCAGTCTCTTTAGGAAACCCCACCATAACATCACTCGTTACGGCTATATCCGGCTTCACCTCTCTTAATCTGTTGATAAGCTCCATATATCTTTCACGGGAATATCCTCTGTTCATCAGTTTGAGAACCTTATTGGAACCGGCCTGAAACGGGAGATGGATATGAGGACAGAGATTGTCCAGTTCTCCAAAACAATGAATCAGGTCATCTGATAAGTCCTTTGGGTGAGAGGTTGTAAAACGAATCCTTAGCAATCCATCAAGCCTGCTCAAGGTTTTAAGCAGCATTGGGAAATTGATCTCTTTCTTTTCCCCCCAGGAATAGGAATTGACGTTCTGACCTAATAGGGTAATCTCCTTTACACCCTGCGATATGAGGTTTTTTGCCTCTTTAAGTATCTCTTTAGGAGGACAGCTAATCTCTCTACCCCTTACATATGGGACAATACAGTAACTGCAAAAATTATTACAGCCTTCCATAATGGATATGTAACTCTTTACCTGGCCTTTAAAGAAACCGTTGTAATTGACCGGAGAGATCGGTTTTAGCTCAATATTCGTTGCCACGACTTTCTTCCGGTCATCCTTTATGGTCTCCAATATCTCCGTTATCCTGCCGATCTCTCTCGTACCCAATACGAGGTCAAGACCAGGAAATCTCTTGATCAGATCAGGGCCTTCCTGCTGTGCAATACAGCCCGTAATACCTAATATGAGATCAGGCCTTCTCTTCTTCAGGGATACCATGCGTCCTAAAAGACTGAAGGCCTTCTGCTGGGCCTTGGCCCTGACCGTGCATGTATTGATCAGAATGAGATCAGCATTATCCGGGATATCAGCAGGAAGAAAACCGGAATTCTGCAAGAGCTGTCTAATATGATTCGAGTCATATTTATTCATCTGACAGCCCATCGTGGTTATATGATAATATTGTGGCACTACAGAAAAACCTCAACCATTCGAATATCCTCATTTTTTCTCAGCGAGTTCACCAGTTCAAAGATCAGGTCCTCACATCCGGGAGATACCTGCAGTTCAATGAGCGCGGCATGGGGGTCAATCGTTCTTACAACTGCCATCCCGTCATAGGATTCGATAATAACTCGAAGGTAGTTGATCTCCCGGCGGTCTACCTGGAAAACATGTTTAATTGTCTCCATCTTTATTGTATGTTGCCCCTCCCCACATCAGTTTTGTACGTAAAATCTCAAAATATGTCTGGTCAGGAGATTTAAACAGCTTTATCCCCTCTTCAGACTTGGAAATCACCACCTCATCGCCATAAAGAAGATCAAACCCAACCTGTCCGTCAAATGTCATACAGACCCGTTCTTCAATCTCCTTGTCCATCATTATGGATACGGTATCTGATTCGGGCAGGATTA
This sequence comes from Deltaproteobacteria bacterium, assembly GCA_019313825.1. Taxonomy (GTDB): domain Bacteria; phylum Desulfobacterota; class DSM-4660; order Desulfatiglandales; family HGW-15; genus JAFDAM01. The sequence goes on along the minus strand of JAFDAM010000006.1, from coordinate 33,684 downwards.
TGGGTCGATTTGTAAGGGTAAAGGGGCATATGGGGGTCAAGATTATATTTGCCATGGTTGGATAGAGTATTGGACCTCCGGCAGCCAGGTTGTATGCTGTTGAGCCTGTGGGAGTGGATATTATAAGCCCATCGGCCCTGAAGGTAGTCAGAAACTGTTTGTTTATAAACACATCCAGGTCAATAATTCTGGCAAGCGCGCCTTTGTTTATCACAATATCATTAAGGCAAATGAAACGGCAGACCTCTTCTTCCATGCGAATAACCTTTGCCTCAAGCATTAACCTGTTCTCTACTTCCAACTGGTCCTGGAGTATCATTTCAATGGCAGAATAGAGTCTGTTGAGGGAAATTCCGGTCAGGAAACCCAGACCGCCCAAATTGACCCCCAGGATCGGAACACCGTATCTGCCCACTCTGCGCGCTGCTCCAAGCAAGGTTCCATCCCCTCCAAGGACGATAACCCAATCCAATGAATCCGGGATATTGGAGGACTCTTCCTGGCAGCCCTCCATCTTGCCTTTTAGGCCTATCTCCTCTGAAAAAACGGTTATGCCCTTATCAGTTAACCATTTTTCAAGTTTTTCGGCCTGTACTATTGCGGGCTTAAAACCGTGCCTATAGATAATACCGACTGTGTTATAAGACATGGGAAAAATCACCTCTTAATAGAATAAAGCTATCGGGTAACCTTATCAATAACAAACCACTCATCCTCTAAATCGGATGTTGTGTCCACCAATAGATGCACGATGTTCAGGAAGGGAAATGACCTTTTCAGGTCCTCAAGATCAACAGTCTCAAATTTTTTCTTATTATTCAGATAGGCCTGTTCAGTAAGGGCATTAGATTCGTAGTTGTCTTTTGTCCTCTTCAATATCCTGCCGACAGACACCTCCTGGGGACATTGAGTCTGTTGAATCACAAATGTTTTGTCGTGTCTTGCAGCAACATCAGCAGCGCGTCTCCTCAGTGTCTGGGTAACAAAAGTGGCATCCAGAATGATCCCTTTCCCCTTGCCTGCAAGTTCATCAGCCATTCTGAACATCTCATCATATACCAGCGTTCTCTTTTCCATACTTGATGCCACCTTCTCGTCAAATATATCCTCATTTCTCAGGACCTCAAGTCTTATCATATCGGTCCTTAACACATGGTAGTTTTTTATCTTTGCAAGAACCTCGGTGGTTTCAGTCTTGTAAGATGCGGGAAGTCCGCAGGCTATTAATACTGCTTCCGCCCCCAACTCCTTTTCCATAAAATCAATAAATGGTTCTTTCACGAAAACACTCCTTAAATATGAATTGTATCCTATATATCGTCCTTAAACCGTATTTCATTACTTGAAAAAAACGATTGATTATTCTATATACCTTCTGGCGAGTCGAAAGTATTCTCTGGCAGTCTGAACAGCCTCTTTTTTTTTGTCCCGCGCTATCTGGTCATCATCGATCTGGAAACTGTTTACCTTGCCCCTTACATAGGCACGATAGACCTTATAAAAGGTGAGCAATGAATCCATATTGCTATCGCCCGCTATCTCCGTATAAAAACCCCATAGCATATCGGCAAGATCTTTTCTGCCTCTATATTCCAGGTCCATTAACAGGAAAGCGATATCAGCTAGTGTGTCAGTATAACGGAAGCGGTCATTGAATTCAATACAGTCAAAAATAGAGATTGGATCTGCCAGGCAGACATGTTCCATATGAAGATCACCGTGACAGTCCCGTATCTTCTCTGATCTGATTCGCTCATGGAAGCTGTCCTTGTTCTCATGATAAAAACCGTCTGTCCATTGATTCAGCGCGTTATAATCTTTCCTCTCAATAGTTGCACCTATGTATCTCTCTGTCTGTTCGAAATTTTCATCTGTATTTATTCGAAACATATCCGGCTTTCCAAATTCATCGATCTCAGGAGAGCGGTTGGCAGTAAGGTGAAATCCGGCCAGGACACGGGCAACCTCTTTTAGGTGTTCAGTCTTGAGTTCACCCCTTTCGAACAGTGATTTCATGAGCATCTCATCAGGTATCCTCTTCATCTTAACAGCATAGTCCACTACTTCTCCCCTACCCTCACCTATGCTATGTGTCCCTTCATCAAACAAAACGGGCAATACTCCGAGATATAGGTCTTTTGACAGGCGTCTGTTCAGATTGATCTCCTGAAGGCAGAAATAATGCCTCTTTTCCAGGGTGGAGAAATCCAAAAATCCGAAATCCACCGGTTTTTTAATCTTATAGACAAACTCGTCAGCCACAAGGACTATGGATATATGGGTCTGAACAAGTGAGACCTTTTCAGTATCATCAGGAAGGGCATCCGGGTTCAGAAGGTCATCTATAATGGAACTCATATCATTCTCCTTTTATGTCGATACTGAACTGCTCGGCTACGTAATAGGGGATATTCACCGTGCCTAGAATAACAGGCTGCTGATGGCAATCAGACCCCCCTGTAACCATCAAACCCAATCTCCTTGCAAATGCGAGGTATGACTCTGTTGTTTCCCGGTCATGCTCAGAATGCCAGCATTCGATACCGTCTATGTATGACAGCATTGTCTCTTCAACTATCTTCTGTTGCTCTTTGAGATCGCGAGTGAGCTTGATGAGGGAAGTCCCCCTGGGATGGTTTGGATGGGACAGCATCAATCTCCCACCCGCGCCTTTTACAAGCTTTGATGCCTCAGTAAGGGTTAAAGGCATCTTGGGCACATTGCATCTGACCAGGTATCTATCAAATGCCTCCTGTCTGCTTGCAACTACGCCCTTTTTTACCATATGATCGGCTATATGGGGACGCCCGAAGGCTCCGTCCATCGAATCCCGAATCTCTTCCAGGTCTTTGTGCGTAAATTCCTGCAGATCCTCCCTGGCCAACTCCCGGTTTATCTTTTCAAGTATTTGCTCAGCCCTATTCTGTCTGTATTCTCTCAGTTCTGTAAGTTTACGGTTAAGAGGCGGATAATGGATGTCATACTCATAGGCAAGAAAATCGAGAGATACAGGTTTTGATTCCCTGTATCCGGGATGTGAGAAGGAGACGCTTAACTCCAGCCCATAGATGTATTGTATGCCGTACTCGGCTGCCAGTATCTCTGCTTCCTCCTGACAATCTAGGGAGTCATGATCTGTTATGGAGATCAGCCCAATCTCTCTTTTTCTGGCCTCTTCGAATATTTCGCGAAGATCCATTTGCCCATCAGAGCATCTGGAATGAATATGTAGATCAATTTTCATCTCTTTTGAGATGGCCCTTACACTTTTATCCTGTTTCCTATTATTCATCCTAGTCCCTGGAAAACGTATTGTATCTCAACGATTGGAAGTTACCGAGATTGTATATATTAGGCTGGAGATATGTAGGTCAAGAACAAAAGCCAAGTATTCACTATTTACGGTTATAACATCAATACATAGCAGATAGGGCAGCCGGACAAGACTGCCCTATCTGCCCTGGACCTACTTCCCCATAGGGGATATCAGATTCCCGTGAACAAAATAAATAGAATCAGGGCGTTTTAATAAGGAAGTGATAAGGATTAGATCTTACTACCTTTTTGCTCTATCTCTTTTTGATAATACTGATAGTATTCAAGGACTTTTTTAACATAGTACCGAGTGGCCTTATATGGTGGAATCCCTTGGTATTTCCTGACGTTTGCGCTTCCGGCATTATAGGCCGCAACAGCCAATAGCAGGTCCCCTTCAAACTGATTCAGTAATTTTTTAAGGTACCTTACACCCGCGTTTACATTATGCTCCGGATTAAAAGAATCCTCCACGCCAAGGTAAACAGCTGTAGCCGGCATGAGCTGCATGAGCCCCATAGCGCCTTTTTTTGAAACAGCCATGGGATTGTAACCGGACTCGGCCATAATGATCGCCTGTACAAGTGCCGGGTCAACGCTATATCGATTAGAAGCCTTAATAATGATAGGGAAAAAAATATGCTCTCTTTTACTGGTTTTAAGACGCGTATATCTATTCGGGGAACCGGTATCAGCAGAGTTGAATATGTAAGGACGTGGTCCTTTGAGGACCGGTTTCATGTCCGACTGAATTCCCTGGTAGGGAAAACCTACTATGCAGAATATTATTATTATAATAAATACTCCACGGGAAATACGATCCGTGGAGTATTTTAATAGTGATTCGATATCCACTTTTAGCCTCCCTTAAGAAAAACTGCCTTTAACTTACATATATTTACAAATTTGTCAAGCATTTTTTATTCATCTATATTTAAGGTCCCTCATATCTATCCCCCTATAAATTATTGACTTTTCATGGGAACTAACTTATGGGGAATAATATATCGGGAGTCTATAGGGAGGCGTATATAATGCTAAAAGAGATTCAGGCTGCCACTGATTTCTTGTCTTCAAAGATAAAGGGTTCTCCTGAAATCGGCATGATCACCGGAACCGGTCTTGGAAATCTGACTGAAAAGATAGAGGTAGACTTCCGGCTTCCATACAAAGAGATACCCCATTTCCCAACTTCAACTACCCTGGGACATAAAGGGACGCTTGTCTCCGGAAAACTGGCAAACAGGTCGGTTATGGCAATGGAGGGGCGATTTCATATCTACGAAGGCTATACCCCGCAAAATATAACCTTTCCCATAAGAGTGATGTCCAATATAGGAATCAGCCGCCTCTTTATCTCCAGCGCAGCAGGAGGCCTGGATCCTCAGTTCAGGCCGGGCGATCTGATGATCGTGACCGACCATATCAATCTGACCGGTACAAATCCGTTAATCGGCCATAACTTGGAGCAGTTTGGCCCTCGTTTTCCAGATATGTTAGAAGTCTATGACCGTGATCTAATCGCCCTTGCAGGGAAGAAAGCCTTAAAGGCAGGGATTGAACTAAGGCATGGAGTGTATGTCGGGATTACAGGTCCGAGCCTTGAAACACCTGCTGAAACCCGTTTTCTCAGAATGATCGGAGCTGATGCAGTGGGGATGTCCACAGTATCAGAGGTCATTGCCGGTGTGCACTGTGGTCTAAAGATAACGGTGATTGTTGCTATAACTAATGTAAATAATCCCGATTGTATGGAGAAGACCTCCATTGAAGAGGTTGTTGCCACTGCCAATACAGCTGGCCCTAAGCTTGCGGACCTGTGGGAAAGGATCATTGGGGATCTGCCTGAGTAAATTATCCACGCCTACCGAAGTTTTTCCACAGAACGGGAAGAAGGACGTGACACTGCATACACCGTAAAGGAGTATGTTTATCAAAGGAGACAATGGCTGTCTCTTCAAGGCGATATCTTTTTGAAATTCCACTGGCCTCTTCAGTGGTCAAATATTTGGGTTTTATGCCTTTGAATCCCTTTAATCTGCAACTGACTTGCTAAAACCCATGTATTGACCACTTCCTCGATAGGTAGTAGATATCGCCTTGAAGAGATGGTCATTGGCGGATTAGAATCCATTTCAAGAAAGAGCCATTTTTCTCTGGCCTCCCGCTAAAAAGGCGGGAATCTGCGACACACCTATCGAAGATCCCGCACTGCGGTCTAAGAAGGACGTGACACTGTATACACACCAAAGGGGTATGAAAAGGACCGTTTGAAGGGGGTTTTTATGCAACTTGACATGCTGATAAAAAATGGAATGATCTTAACAATGGACTCCCGGAATTCGATAATTGAGAACGGTTTTCTGGGAATAAAAAGAGACACTATCTCATATATCGGGGATGGTCCTGGAAATAAATTTGATGTAAAAACCGTTATTGACGCCAAAGGAGGCCTTATACTTCCGGGATTGGTTAACGGACATACTCATGCGGCCATGACCCTTTTCAGGGGCCTTGCAGATGACCTTCCTTTAATGGAATGGCTAAATAATTATATCTTTCCGGTAGAGAGCAGGATGGACGCCGATTTCGTATATACAGGGTCTCTGCTCGCATGCGCTGAGATGGTCATGTCAGGGACAACAACCTTTTGCGACATGTATCTATTTGAAGAAGAGGCGGCCCGGGCCGGAAAGGCCGCTGGCATGAGATGCCTTGTCGGCGAAGTACTCTATGATTTCGACTCCCCGAATTACGGCTCCATTGAAAACGGCCTAAAATACACGGAATCGCTTATTAAAAAATGGCGGAATGATCCCCTTGTCTCCATTGCAGTAGCGCCCCACGCCCTGTTCACCTGCAGCCCAGATCTGCTTTCCGCTGCAAACGCTCTCGCATTAAAGCACAAAGTGCCTTTGATTATTCATCTGGCAGAGACGGAGAACGAACTGGATGAGATCCAACAGAGGTATGGCAAAAGGCCGGTAGAACATCTCCGGTCATTAGGGATCCTTGGGCCTCATCTGATCGCAGACCATTGCGTTCATCTGAATGATAATGAGATAGGGTTGCTGGCTGAGAACAGTGTGAAGGCCATTCATAATCCTGAGAGTAATATGAAGCTGGCATCAGGAATTGCGCCTGTTCCCGACATGCTTGCAGGAGGTATTACTGTGGGTCTCGGAACCGACGGATGCGCTTCAAACAACAATCTCGATCTCTTCACAGAGATGGATATGGCCGCAAAACTCCACAAGATAGATAATATGGACACTACAGTTATGGATGCCTTAACCGTATTACGGATGGCAACCATCGAGGGGGCAAGGGCCCTGGGAATGGGAGATATCATAGGTTCTCTTGAGAAAGGGAAAAAAGCGGACGTAATAATTATTGATGTTAATAAACCGCACCTGACCCCAATGTACAACCCCTATTCCCATCTTGTCTATGCCGCCGGAGGCAATGATGTCAGCCATTCTATCATCAATGGACGTTTGATCATGGAAGATCGAAACCTGTTAATCATGGATATCCATGAAGTCATGGAAAGGGCCAGGAATAGAGCGAGGGAGATCCTGGAATGGCTCCCCTCTTCTGACGCCCCACCGGCAATGCCGTAAAGAGTAAGCCCACCTATAAGAGGTTTTTTAGGTCCAATCCTATCTATGAGGCTTCCTATGAAAGGGGATGCTATAGCAACAAAAAGCCCGTGGGTAGTAATAATAAACCTCACTGTCGCTGGTGTAGCGTTGAAGGCCTCTCGTATGGGATTAAGCACCGGCGCAATTATTGCATCTGCTATCATTGTAAATGACCCTGAAGCAAGAATGACAAATACAGTAAAGCGATTGAGGGGTGCATGTCAAGACATTGGGAATGATCGGTTTGAATTTTAATCATACCTCCGTTTTATTGATAAAATTTTTCAAATTTGTATATACTTTATTAAAACTAAATAGACACCGCTTAAGGGAGTGTTTCACCGCGCTGCTCTTTCTGTGGGCATGTGGTGAATGTTTTAAGGATTCGTTATATGAAAAGAGACAATACATCCTATATCGCCTTGGGAAGCAGGTTACTAGGCATCCCGGAAGTACTAACCCTTGGGGTGAAACCGAACTTCTATGATTATACGGTCCATGAAAGGGAACTGATTTTCAATTCAGATACCATCCTCTACCCCACCCTGAATTATGCGCAGTTCTTCACTACCATTGGTAAGAAGATCTTCCCCAGCCTGGAGACATACATCTATGCCGATGAAAAGATCAAGCAGACCACCCTCTTTAACATGCTGGACATACCGCATCCAAGGACCAGGGTATATTATCACCTCCACCACGGCGACATCTTAAAGGATTTCAGCTTCCCCTTTATCGCAAAATTGCCAAGGCGTTCTTCTCAGGGCAGAGGGATCTTCAAAATCAATAATGTTGAAGAGCTGGAAAAGTATTCAAGGCTTACCAGTGTTGCCTATATTCAGGAATACATGCCCCCTGAAAGGGACCTAAGGGTTATCCTTATTAATTACAGCACTGTCCTGGCCTACTGGAGGGAGAGCCCTTCAAAGACCTTTAAAACTAATATCTTCCAGGGGGGCTCGATTAATTTCGAAGATATTCCTGAAGACGGTCTGAATCTGGCACGGGAATACTCCAGGAGATGCAGGTTTAATGACGTGGGACTTGACATGATGGACGTTAATGGAAAATGGTATCTGATTGAGGCCAATATGAAATACGGACGTAAGGGACTGCGTCTCAAGGGCATGAACCTCAAGGAGATCCTGCGAGAGAGGCTTCTTTCAGGAGAACTTTTAAGTTCTCACCGGTGAGAAAATTAAATGAAGAAGATACTGAAAATCGTTCTATACTCCGCCTTGGTACTGGCTCTGTTTTTTGTCGCCTTTTTTGCCGGCATATATATCCAGGTGTCAAGGGATACCTCTACCCGTATAGAGAAGGGTGTCATTGAGAGTATCATCTTTTCGGAAAGCCCGGTCTATTATGATGACGGTGAGACACCCATCGGCGTCTATTTTGAAAAGACCCACAGCCGGTATATAGATTACAAAGACACCCCCAAGTTTTATATCAAGGCGCTCATAGCGTCTGAAGACGGAAATTTCTTTGATCACCCTGGATTTGATATCAGGGCCATTGCGAGAGCATTTATTGCCAACATGAAGGCAGGCAGGGTGGTTCAGGGGGGGAGTACCCTTACCCAGCAGACCGCTAAAAACATCTTCAAACGCCGGAAGAGGACCTATACGGCCAAGTTAAGAGAACTGATCCAGGCCCGTCTCCTTGAAAAGAGATATTCAAAAGAAGAGATCCTCGAGATGTATATCAACCAGTTCTTTGTGACCGGTTTCGGAAAGGGCCTCAAGATAGCGGCGGAGTATTTCTTTGACAAGGATGCAGAGGACCTGGATCTGGTTGAATCCGCGTTTATCGCGGGCTCGGTAAAAGGACCTTATCTATACAACCCCTTTGGCAAAAAGAGTGAAAAAGAAAAAATAGAGGCCCGAAGGCTTGCAAGGATACGAAAAGATTATGTCCTTAATAACATGAGGAAGATGAACCTGATCACGGAAGAGCAATACCTTGAAGCCCTGGAGAAGGAGGTCCCTTTCAAAGAGGGAGAAGTGACATACAGGCTGAACGTGATCCTGGATTATGTCCGCGAGCAGCTTGAATCAAAGTACTTCAGGGAGATACTCCATGAACAGGGCATAGACAATATTGCCACCTCGGGGATCAAGATATATACCTCCATCGATAAAGAGATACAGCAGGGCGCCGTGAATAGCCTAAGAAGTCATCTGCCAATACTGGACGTGAAATTATCAGGCTATAACACGGATCTTTTTCAGGAAAGATACAAGCAGCACACCGGTTCAGCCTATAATAGTCCTAGGGCCGACCTCCCCTTTTTCGCCCAAATCATGGAGATCAACAATAATCGTAATAGCCCTTCCCTGAACGTTGCCTGGGATAATGACAAAGGGATAATCAATTATGAAGGGCTTAAAACAATGGGCGAGGCCTGGTTAAAGTGGAAACTGGGCAACTGGGCCGTGTTTGATAAACGCCACATACCTGACTTTATGAAGGTATTTCATGTAGATGATCTGGTTCCGGTTAGATTTGTGGAGTCCCAGGGAGAAAACAGTGAGAGGAGATTGGGGCTTTCGGAGATCCCGGAGCTGGAAGGCGGGATTATCATTCTAAGGCATGGCATGATTAAGGCAATGGTTGGCGGATTTTTTAACCAATATTTTAACCGCGCAGTAGATGCCAAAAGACAGTTGGGCTCCATTTTTAAACCCTTTGTCTATACGGCCGCCCTCCAATTAAAATGGAACATCCTCGATCCTTTAATCAACATGAGAGATCTGTTCCGGTTTGAAAACACCTTCTACCTCCCTAAACCAGACCATAAGCCCGAGAGCAACAAGGTATCCATGATATGGGCAGGGGCCAAATCAGAAAACCTCGCCACTGTCTGGCTCCTTTACCATCTCACCGATCGTCTGAACATGAGTGAATTTCGCCAGGTGGTTGAACTGCTTGGTCTGGAAAGGGAAAGGGCTGAATCATATCTGGAATATGTGAAGAGGATCCGAGACAGACATGGGGTCGTGGTTAACAGAGAGGCGCTCATGGAGGCGGCCTTTGAAGAATCCAAAAAGGAGATAGAATCAGATCTCATCTTTAGCGGGTTTGAAGATGTAATGGATAATCTCCGCCGCCTTCATTTCAACATAGACAACAGAAAATTAGATCTCAAGAAGGAGGATGATATCCAGATATCCCGGCTGAGCTTCAATAGACTCAGGACACTTGATTTTGACATGAAGAGAAAGTTTAAGAAAGTCCGTCAAATATTGGATATTACTACTGATAAAGCTGGATCGAATATAAAGAACGCCTTGTCAGAGGGATTACGCCATTTCTACTTTTTCAAGGAAAATAAAAATAGCTTCAGGATTCTGTATTCCGAAGCCGCGCATCATATGAATCTTAAAGACTTGGAACCCATAACACCGGAATGGGCATTGGAAAGACCCGAAAAAATTAATATGAAAGAGATATGGATCGATGGCCTTATCCCGTCCGAAGTTATAGACCTGCTTCAATCAGAACTGAAAAAGAGCTATAAGGGGCTGCTTGCTCATAAGAGATATGAACTGGAGGTCCTCTATTGGGTAAAAGACTTCAGGACGCTTGTTAATCTGTATTACGTGAAACAGCTTGCCCAGGAGATGGGGATCTCAACCAGCCTTGCCCCTGTCCTCTCCTTTCCTCTTGGCGCGAATTCCATTAGCATTCTTGAGGCAGCCGTCTCCTACAATACAGTGATGAACGGCACCCTCTATCCTGTTACTGATACCACGTCCCGCGGCATGGTGCCTATTATCACAAAGATCGTCGACCGGGAAGGTGTAACTATCTGGGAATACAGGCCCCAACCTGAAAAAATATTGCCCGGCAAGGTATCGGGACAGATTGCTGAAATCCTGAGGATGGTCATGGAGAACGGGACTGGTAAAGCGGCTAAAGATGCGATTCATTTATCAATGGAGTTTGAGAATGGAATTCTCCGTATCCCGATCCCTTTATTCGGAAAGACAGGGACCTCCAATCGTTTCACTAATTCGAGTTTTATAGGTTTTATCCCGGGATTAGAAGAGAATGCTGAAAAATTTGACCTTGATGAAGGTTATGTTATTGCAAGTTATGTTGGATATGATGATAATAGACCCATGAAAGGGAGACATGTGACCATCTATGGCGCTTCCGGCGCCCTACCCCTTTGGATTGGGACGGCTAATTCAATTGTCAACAGCAGGGAATACAAGAAAAACCTCCAGATTGCTGATCTGGCCTTTGATATACATTCACCAATATCGGATGACAAGGAACTCGGACATGTGGATATCTCTTCTTTAACCGGGCTGCCAATACAAGATGAGGAGAAAGATATTTCTGCTGACAACCCCAAGATACGTTCATATACTATCAAAGGGGATACATTAAAACTTGAAAGGATATTTGAACCCTTTAAAGGATCATCTTATGAGGGAAAAACCGGGAATTAGTCTGATCATTATCGCTAGCTTAATAATACCTGCGCTCTTTGGCTGCCTTCCTGAGATCAGAAGAGACGTGGTCGGTCCGAAACCTGAGATTGCAACCGCCCCGCTTCTGCCTGCTGATGTCATTGATAAAAAGATAGCCTTTCTTGAAAATCATTTGGAGCTGAAAAAGCTGAATGACGAAGACAGGGAGATCGCCTTGAATCTGTTGTCAGACTATAAGACTATCAGATCAGCCACTAGGGCAAACAGGGTGGATTATGATTATCAAGGGATAATCCATACTCTTTTCAATAGTTTAAACCGGCTTGATGAAAGATATTTTTCTAAAACCCTCACACATGATGCTCAACAGCAGTCCAGGGTTATCAAGGAGTTCTCATTGAAAAGGAGAAAGATCCTGGATCGCTACATGTCCGGTGATTACCAGGGGGTCATCGCTGATTGTGTTGAACTGGAGGCTGCCTTTGGCCCTGATTCATTGACACCGGAGATAGGCCTCCTGTTTGCCGTTGCATTGGCCAAGAAAGATATGCTGAATGAGGCGGTGAGTATAGGTGAAAGGATAGTCCGCGAACTGGAAGGGAAGCCCGACCTCATTCATCTCAGGGCTAATATTATCGAATGGCAGCTTGATATGGGTAACAGGGAAAAGGCCCTAAGGGTCTATGAAAAACTGATAGACAACCTGTATGAAAAGGAGTCCATATTCGTGAGGGCAAAGCAGAAGGTCCTAGGAGATGAGGAAAAGATCGCCCATCACGAAGAGATACCGACTGAAGACCATTCAACCGACTCAACACAGGAACCGGACCAGTTACATACCCTTCTCGAGCAGGTAGATAGACTGGTCAAAGAAAAAGAGTTCACCAAAGCCAGATTATTATTGTTAAGATGGAAGCTCAGGACTGAGGAAGGGCCCGAGATAGAGACCATAGATCAGGCCCTTAAAACCGTGGAGCTGGCTGAAGAGATACATATAAAAAGCGGCTCTAATAAAAATGAGACCATAGAAATGGTGGTGGAATTGATTGAAGAAGAGAACTTTGCAGAGGCAATAACAAAGCTTGAAGAGTTAAACAATGGCCCTGATACTGACCTGGAGACCGAGAAGCTAAAAGATCTTGCCATAAATAGACTTATCAATCGTGAGAGAAACAGGGCGGCAAAAATCTTTTTAATTGCAAAACAGGCCGATGATCCACAAAAGAGAGAAGATCTTCTCATGTCTTCCTATAATATACTTAAAGTATTAATTGAGAAATATCCATCATCCAACCTAATTGACAAGCTAAATAATAATTTAGAAAATGTCAGGGATGAGCTTGACAAACTGAAAAAATACCCGGGATAGACAGATGTTATTAAAACTCTTCCTTGCGTTCACGATTATTCCGTTCCTGGAATTATACCTGCTGATTAAGATCGGCGCTTACCTTGGAGCCATGAATACTGTTATAATCGTGATACTCACGGCATTTTTTGGCGCCTTTCTCGCCCGTTTTCAGGGTCTTCATACCATGCTTAAAGTAAGGGAAAGCGTGCATCGTGGAGAGATACCTGCTGAAGAGCTGCTTGATGCCCTGTTGATCTTTTTAGCGGGTATTGTCCTTCTGACCCCGGGATTTATGACCGACCTGATCGGACTCATGATACTGATTCCGAAAACGAGGATATTGTTCAAGCGATGGCTGCGGAAAAAATTTGACGAAAGGATAAACCGGAACAGTCTCAATATCACGTTCTATCACTAAAAAATCTACGCTTTATCTCGAAATCTTTTTAACCCTGTCGAAGATCCCGGTTTATCGGGGAACTGTGAACCTTATTAATACGTATTGCCGAATTGTTAAAAATGTGTCGGTTCAAAACCAGGACCCATAGAGTCAAAGAAAGATGAACAGAGACCTTGATAAGATACAGGTTGTTGGCCTTGGCCAGGCATGCGTTGATTACCTGGGGAGAATCCCTTCCTATCCCAAAGAAGACGATAAGGCGGAACTAATGGACCTGCATATACAGTGTGGAGGACCGGCCTCAACAGCCCTTGTAACCTTGTCCCGCCTCGGAATTCCAACGTCTTTTATGGGCTCTATTTCTGATGACTCCTTTGGCCTTGAGATACTAAAGGGGCTAAAAGAGGAAAAGGTGGACACTACTTTCCTGAAGATCACGCCCGGCTACACCTCCCAGTTTGCATTTATTGCGATAACGGAAGCTTCAGGAAACAGGAATATCTTCTGGCGTAGGGGTAGCGCCCCCTTTCTCAAACCCGGGGATGTGGACCTGGGCCCCTTTCAGAAGGCCGACATCCTGCACCTTGATAATCTGATGACAGATTCAGCTACTGAAGCGGCCAGGCAGGCCAAAGATATGGGGATCAAAGTAGTATTGGATGGCGGGACCATGAGAAAAGGCTCCCGTGAGTTGATCTCCCTTGTGGATGTCCTGATCGCCTCAGAGGGATTTGCTAAACCCCTGACAGGGCTGGGAGACTCGCCCGAGGCGTCCCTTAAGGCCCTGAGCCAATTTTGCCCCGGAGACGTGATTATCACACTCGGATCCAAAGGGAGCGTTGGGTATTGCAACGGGAATATGGTCAAGCAGAAAGCCTTTCCAGTAAAGGCTGTCGATACGACGGGCGCGGGAGATGTGTATCATGGCGCTTATATCTATGGTCTGCTTCAGGGTTGGGATATGCTTGAATGCATGCGTTTCGCATCCGCAACATCTGCCATGAAATGCAGGGAGATAGGAGCAAGAAAAGGTATCCCAAGACTAGAAGAGATCAAAAAGTTTATGGGTTGATCCCATTCCCGCCCTATAGGGTTTAGATAAAAAGGTTGTCCCCCCTTTACAACCAGAATTTATGTACTATATTAGAATTATAAACGAAATGTTTATTTAAAGTTTTAATGGGGAATGCCGATACACTATTTAGATGTAAGACAGATCCTTGAAAAATCATTAATTCGCGGTCGATTCTTACATATCGCTCTTTGAAATTTAATAAAATATCGCTTAGAATTGCCACCCCACTTCAACACCACCAAAAAAACCACGGGACGGTCCATGATCTCCGATGGTCTGAGGCCTCCAACGGTTAAACTTTAAAAAAACGGGGTATCGGGTGGCATTTAAAAAGAGCTTCTCGGGTGTGCGTGCATCTTTTCTTTCGGCCATCTCCAAATAATAAAAAATGTAGAGAAAAGCACCGGAGAGAATAACGGCATCTGGGGAAGCCATTTTAGATAGATGTCTCGTTCAGATGTCAATTTAACAGCCTAACCTTAAACTTTATGCTTTGGATCGTAAACATCTAATAAAACTTATAAGACCCGTATATCGTTCTAACTGATCTGCGGGTCATTTTTATGCAACAGTCTGCCTCGCTTGATGGCATCTCTCCCAAACTTATCCTGGATAGTATCCATTGCCTTTTCAGCATTCTCCCAACGCTCACCCCTTTGCTCTATATTATCGAATAGATTTAGCTGCTTAGATAACTTATCCGTAGTGGCAAGATTTGAAACCCCTATACCAATCAAGCGATATTTATTTGAAGTATCAATAGTTTCCAGGAGTTTAAGACCGTGTTCATAGATTGATTGTGAAGAATAGGTGGGCTCATCAAGTGTCACACTCCTTGTCATCTGTTTGAAATCAGCACGTTTCATCTTCAGGGTCACCGTTGTACCTTTAAACCCCTTCTCTCTCAATCTTCTTCCAACAATCTCCGCCTGAACCAAGAGCTGTTCTTTAAGGATTGTCATATCGTTCGTATCCGCAGTAAATGTGTCTTCGCTGCTTATTGATTTGGATTCAGTATAGGGAGCAACCGGGCTCTCATCTATACCACGGGATAGTTGTATCAACCTCTTGCCGAATTTACCTGTTTTTTTTATCAGCAATCGATCTTCCAATCTCTTAATATCCACGAGATTCGAAACACCTATATCGTGAAGTATCTGAACGGTCTTTCCACCAACACCGGGGACTTTTTCAATGGGGAGATCATCAATAAATCGCGGAACATCGTCAACAGAGATGATTGTAAGACCATCCGGTTTGTTCATATCCGATGAGATCTTGGCAAGGAATTTATTAGGAGCAATGCCGATTGAACAGGTCAATGAAGTCTCTTCTTTAATCCTCTGCTTTAACATAAGGGCAACTTCTTCCGGTGCCTCTAAAAGCCTGTCAGTTCCTGTGAGGTCAATATAGGCCTCATCAATGGATACCTGCTCTATCAATGGTGAAAATGATTCCAGGATATTCATGATATGCCGAGACACCTCTTTATAACGTTCCATCCTGACAGACAAAAAGATCGCATCAGGACACTTCTGCCTTGCCTGGAAGATCGGCATAGCGGAACGAACACCATATCTCCTTGCCTCATAGCTTGCTGCGGAAACCACGCCTCTATTCGATGTGCCGCCCACGACTACAGGTCTCCCCCTCAGGGTGGGGTTATCCGACTGTTCGATTGATGCGTAAAATGCATCCATGTCAATATGAAAAATAATACGATTCATTTGAAAAAACTGTTGGTGGTTATTGCGATAATAATCTGCTTTTCATCTGATCATAGCCGGTTTCCATCAAAGTCTTGAGGTTTACGATATCCGCGGTGTTGTATTGTATCAATAGGTCCAATGCCTTCTGATCTCCCCACTGATACGCCCTCCAGAGTCTTACCGCTTCAAACCCGTCCATACCATCGATATCTGAATCGCGCTCAAGCCCGAACTCCTTTTCAATGGTCTTAAGACCACCCCTGTAGCCCAGCTTTTTCAGGAAGAATCGCAGATCGATATGGCCCGGCGGGAGAGTTATACCCGGAAAGTGTCTCCGGATAAAGGGAAGGTCAAAACTGCTCCCGTTAAATGTGATAATGAGTTTATAAGAGGCTATCTCTATCTCAAACCCTTCCAGGTTGTGACCATTTACAAAGGTCCGGACCTCTTGTCCGTCATAGAGACCGATAACTGTTATCTCGTCCATCCCAGGGTAACCGCCGCTGGTCTCGATGTCCAGGTATACAACCCTCTCCTTAAATTCATCAAAGAGCCTCCACTGTTCCGATACAGAGAGTCGATCTGAAAAAAACCCGATATTTGCGCGATTTTCAAGAGAAGTCTCCAACTGGGCGCGTATCATCGGATCACGGGTTAAAGATATAACAGGCCTCTTGTGGCTCAAGAATTGTCCCCAGGTATGGATGCCTTGTCTCCAGATCTTCTGCTCTGTCTTTGGACCGATACCCTGTATATGTATAAATGTATGTTCGAGCAATGGTTTCCTCTCTTGACCCCATTAAAATCCAGGCTTTGAAATTAGGAAAAGGGTTATGGAGTCTTTTCTGAGTGACTGTCGGCCCGCGACGAGCTCGGCCGAGTCGGAGGCCTTCGTATTTCTTCGTACCCTTCAGGCACTCAGTCCCACCCCTTCGGGGCGGGTTCCCGGTCTCAAATTGTTACGGAATGGGGGACCCCCTGGCTCCGATCCGCAGGATCGGAGAACAGGGAGGGGGGGAGGCTTCACCCGTCCGTAACTGTCTGAAATGATCCCGCCAGCGGCGGGAGAGGCTCGGAATCGAAGAAAAGATTCCATAACCCTTCAATCACTCTACTTATGATAGTCATTTTTATTTATGTGTACTGATTTTTCCGGAATAACCATATTTTATTATAAGATAAGCATAGCCAATAATATTTAGTACCACAAAAAATATCGCGCTAATCCTGAGGTATAGTTCAGGCAGATCCAGGTATATGATATTTTCTGAATAGTTGATAATAAATGAACCAGTATAATTTGTATTAGAATTACTTAAAACGCGCAGATAGTTTTCCAAGTAGGTTAAAGGGCAGTGCCATTGCATAAGGTTTAAAAAAAATGTAAAAACGAGCCCTGCAATATGAAAGAAAGCAATCTTGGATTTTTTAAGAGCAAAGATAAAACCGGATATCAGAAACAATATCCAGGCTAGATGTAATAGGATCGTAATATCAGCCAAGATCCTGAAAATCATGGCAGCTTCCCGCTCTTACCGGATGATGAACACCTTATCATCAGTTTTTAAACATCCCATTTTCATAGATGACAACCTTTTCTCCCGAGCTCAGATGTGCTGTAACCATTTTCTTCTCTGTATTTACCAGGTCCCAGTGAAGGGTTGAATCATTGAAACCAAGCCTCTTTTTCATCTCGGGTGTGAGTCTTGCCGGATCACCATCGTAGGTATCAGTGTAGGACATACCTACGGCCAAATGACAGTTTCCATGGCGACCGCCAAAATTTTCATCAAAGAGGGTGCTCGCCATGAATTTATTGATCTTGGAGAATCTCTTGTCCGTTAGAGAGAACTCCCCTACCCTGTTTGCGCCCCTGTCCATGGCTAGCTGTTCCCTGACAAAGTTCTTCCCTTTTTTGGCTCCGATCTTGACGGCGTTTCCTTTTTTAAATTCCAGTTTCACGCCCTCTATATAGTTGCCACTTCGGAAAGAGGGCTGATCCGCGTAATAGATCCCTTCTGTCCCCCGCCAGTCAGGAGAGATAAATATCTCAAAGCTCGGCATGTTGTGCCCTGATATCCCGATCCATCTCCTCTTCCTCCCAGGCGTGATCTTCAGGTCAATGCTATCTGATTGGACATGATAATATCTTACATCCATGCTGTTGATCCATCTCTTAATGGTCATGGCACTTCTGAATATCTTCCTCCACTCTTTGACCGGATCTTTTTTATCGAGGTAACACGCCTTGATGATCTGTGACGTATACTGCTGCAAGGAAAGTCCGGCATGTTTTGCCAGTTCCGGCGTGGGCAGCATGCAAAGGGTCCAGCCGAATGATCCTTTCTCTTCCCTTTTCCAAAGGATGTCTCGCAAAGGCTTCCTTGCAATGGCGGCCTTTCCTATCTTTTTCGGATCAATGTGACTGAGATGGGTTATGGACTCAGGGGCATAAAGGTAGATACTTCCGTTTAAATTATTATTGAGCTCCTTTTCGCCCGGGGACTGGAAAACGAGCTGCCTGTTATTGGCCCTCTCATAAAAATTGCGTTCCATATGCGTTGTGAACCCTAAACGCAGAATCGGATTCATACCCATATCAAGAAGCTTGCCCTGGAGGATCTCGGCAAGTCTTATGGCGGCAAGATCATACCGGATGATTACTATGTCACCTTTTCGGTATCTCTCTGTCCTGGCTGTCTTCAGCCCCCATAAGAGAACATCTGAATATCTGTCAAGTTGAGTCTTTGAAAGCATGATATCTCGCTCCATTATTAGAATTGTTTGGTAACGTTCAAAAGTGATGGCATGAATATTTAAACCGGGTAAAATAAAAGTCGGCCTAATCTCCGGTCATGCCAATCTTTTCAAGGCGATATCTATTCCGTTCTTTGCCTGTAGTCTGATTTTTAAGAGTTTAAAAAGATTTTCCCAATTATAACGGGACATTCTGCAACCGTTCCCGGGCGTAAACCCTTAAAAATCAGACTACTTCAATGTTTAGGTGGAATTTTTTTTGAGATATCGTCTTGAAAAGACCGGCATAACCTTTGATATGAAAAGATCATATGCCATCACTTTTAAACGGTACCAATTGTTTATCATTAATTATCCTACATTATAGACCTATTCTGTTCAACCAAACTGAAGAGTTATATCGCATACCTTAATAATAAAAATGAGAATATTTAAGATTTCCTATTTGTCTGTCAATATCTCTCACTAAATGGATGCATAAATGATATAATTATACTATTATACTGCGAGTCATAATTAATTGCACATAAATTGTATCCAAACACCCTTGAAATTGATTAAGGAGAAGGGTTATGGAATCTTTTCAGAGTGACTGTCGGGAGGCACAATGGAACAGTTGATCGCGAAGGGAGTTGAATTGATACAAGAGGCCAGTGAGATATTGGTCTTTACCGGAGCAGGCCTGGGCACTGAATCGGGCATACCAGACTTCAGGAGCCCGGGAGGAATATGGGACAGGTATGACCCTGAAGACTTCTATTTTCAAAGAATAGTGTCAGACGAGGGATGCAGGGAGAGATACTGGCAGATGAGCTCGGAATACTACGTTGTGATGAAGGAAGCGAGGCCCAACCCTGCCCATCTGGCAATAAAGACCCTGGAAGATACAGGGAAACTCCTGTCTATCGTTACCCAGAACATAGACCGGCTCCACCACAGGGCGGGCAATTCACCGGACAAGATAATAGAGATACACGGCACTGCCTTTTTGGTCACGTGTCTGAACTGCGGGAAAATCTATGAGAGGGATGAGATTGAAGATCGAATAAGTGCGGGCGTGAAAATTCCATACTGCGATGATTGTTCCGGCATCCTGAAGCCTGATACCATCTCCTTTGGTCAGGCCATGCCAGAGGACAAGATGTCCGACGCGATCATGTACGCGCACAGATGCGACCTCTGCATCGCAATGGGGTCTTCTCTGGTCGTCTATCCTGCTGCCTCGGTCCCGGAAGAAGCCGTCAACAACGGGGCAAGACTAATGATTATTAATCGCGACGAGACCCCTCTCGACCGTAAGGCTGATCTATTAATCCACGACTCCGTGGGAAAGACCTTGGACCGGATAATGACGGAAATATTGAAAAAAAGAGATCCTTAAGCAATTGAATTGCACTTTGCTCGTGGCAAAGGTATTGGTAAAAACCAATATTCAATAAGCGGCGGCTGGCTGCGTGTGTCCATGATAAATGAAATCAAAATGAAGCAGGACAGGGTTAACATCCTGATTGCCGCTTCTGAGGCTGACCCGCTGGCCAAGGCCGGTGGTCTTGGTGACGTGGTCGGCAGTCTCCCATTGGCCTTCAGGAGGCTGGGCTGTAAAGTCGCCGTAGTATTGCCGGCCTATCGCCAGGCCATGGAACGTATTGGCAATTTTAAACTCCTAAAAGAAAACCTCCCGATTCGGTTAGGCAGGCTGAAAATTTCCGCGGACATCCTCATTGGGAAGCTGGCCCACAAAATACCTGTTTATCTGGTCCGGCGTGACGAATTCTTTGATCGAAGTGAAATTTACGGAAATAGCAAGGGAGAATATTTTGATAACCTTGAAAGGTTTATATTCTTCTCCCGGACCGTCCCTGCCATGTGTACGGCAATGGGTCTAAATCCTGATATTATTTTGGGCAATGACTGGCAAACCGGCCTTATCATGGCCCTCCTTCACCAGGGAGCCTTGCCTAGATCTGCGGGTTTTTACAATTCACAATATAGGATATCAGGGACTTGTTCCCCCGGAACGCATTGAGAATATCGGCCTGCCCGATCGATATTACCGTATAGATGGGTTGGAATACTACGGACGGATGAATCTGCTCAAGGCGGGCATAGTATAGCCAAGGAGGTAATGCCTGTCTCTTCAAGACGATATCTTTTAAAAATTCCACTGACCTTTGCAGTGGTCAAATGTTTGGGGTTTACGCCCCGGAACTCCTGGGGATTTGCAACGGACTCAGCAAGCGCCAAATATTTGCCCACTTCCTCAAAAGGTAGTAGATATCGTCTTTAAGAGATGGGTATTGCCGAATCAACTTATACTTTCAAATAAATGGGGGTGGGTATTAGGTGAGTATTTTCATGATATCCTGAAGCTCTCCCTTTACTTCTCTTAAAAGATCTTCCGGAGAATTACCTTCGGATTGCTTTCTCTTCAGTTTCTGCCTGGCGCCTTCGATAGTCATCTTCTCATCATGAAGAAGCCTTTTTATCTCCATGATGATCTCCAGGTCTTTTTTCTGGTAGGTCCTCTGTTGGGAATCGGCCCTGCCGGGCCTGATCTGAGAAAATTCGCTCTCCCAGTATCTTAGGACATATGGTTCGACTCCGATGATACGACTTACTTCACCTATCCTGAAATATCGCCTGTCATCAGGTATCTGCATGATATCCTCAGCCCTCTCTTAGTATAGCTCCTGTCTCTTCCATTATCCTATTGATGATGGTTTCATGCAACTGGTTTACCACCTTGCCATCCAATGTGCCTTCTTTTGATCTGTAACAGATCCTGAAACTAAGGGCCTTTTTGGAATGGTCCATCTTTTCGCCTTCATAGAGGTCAAAGAGATTTACGGATTCAACCAGATCTGCACCCTCGCTCTCAACAATATCCCGGATTCTAATACTTTCTGTCTTTCGATCTGTAATAAGGGATATATCCCTGAAAACGGCAGGGAATTTTGCAAAAGGCTCGAATCTAACTGATTCCTCTTGAATCTTTTCTAAAAGGGCCTCTATATCCAGATCAAAGAGATAGGCGCTTTCAGCTTTGACATCATACCCTTCCATAACATCAGGGGAGACCTGCCCCACGTTTCCTATATGAGAGTCTGAGATATATATACCACAAGAGACCTCAGGATGATACCCTGGTAGCACCTTATCCCTTTTTAACTCTATCTCTCTCAGGCCCAGGCCCTTCAAAAGGACCTCAACAGTTCCCTTGATGTCATAAAAGTCTGTGTCTCTATCCTTGTTATACCACTCTTTACGTTTATACAGCCCTGTCATTATAGCGGCAAGAAAAACCTTTTCATCGGGCAGCTCTCCCGCATCACTGTGCAGAAAAATCTTCCCCCACTCAAAGAGCTTCAGATCCGTCTCACCATGAGTAATATTATTTTTTACGACAGACAGAAGACCGGGTATCAAGGATGTTCTCATAACAGACTGGTCTATGGTCAAAGGATTCTGAAGGTTTACAAAGGATCTGAGGGGACTCTCACTTTCCGCTCCAAGTATATCAGCTGAATCAGGAGAGATGAAGCTG
This sequence comes from Deltaproteobacteria bacterium, assembly GCA_019313825.1. Lineage (GTDB taxonomy): Bacteria > Desulfobacterota > DSM-4660 > Desulfatiglandales > HGW-15 > JAFDAM01. The sequence goes on along the minus strand of JAFDAM010000006.1, from coordinate 11,444 downwards.
TAAGTAATGATTTCGCTGAAACCAAGGCCTGCCATAATCTCACTCACCTGGTCGCGAATCAGAAGCCCGGGGCTATCACCCTCTTCAGATGGTCTGATAAAGGGAGAGGTTACAGGTATCTTGTCATACCCTTCCAACCGTGCCACCTCTTCTGTGAGATCTACCTCACGCGTGATATCAACACGAAACGTAGGCGGTCTGACCTGAATTACATCCTCATCCAGATCGCTAACTTCCATCTCAAGACCCTTTAAGTAAGAGGCAATAGTCTCTTTGGAGAGTGATGTGCCAAGGTAGTCATTTGTCTTTTTTATCCTTAGATCGATAACAGGGGGATCATAAGGCTTCGGGTAGTTGTCGATCAATCCCTTGGCGATCTTTCCTCCGGCCAAATCTGAGAGCAACATCAAGGCTCTTCTCGCCGCCCTTGTCACGCCCTCGATATCTATTCCCCTTTCAAAACGGTAGGATGCCTCTGTGGACAGGCCAAGCCTTTTCGATCCCCTTCTTATGGTCACAGGATCAAAATACGCACTCTCCAGCAATACATCCTTTGAACCTGCAAAGATCTCCGAATTGAGCCCTCCCATGATTCCTGCCAGGGCAACGGATCTCTCTCCATCACAGATCATAAGGTTTTCATTGTCCAGGGTATGGGTCTGGCCGTCCAAGGTGGTGAATTTCTCGCCATCCGCGGCCCGTCTGATAACTATCCTATTCTCCTTGAGTCGATGATAATCAAAGGCGTGTAAAGGTTGCCCCATCTCCATCAATACATAGTTGGTAATGTCAACGACATTATTGATGCTTCTTATCCCGGAGGCATAGAGACGGTATCTCATCCAGAAGGGTGACGGTTTCAGTTCAATCCCCTGGATAATACCTGCCGCATATCGAGGACAGCCTTCCGGATCATCAATAGTGATATTTGTAATATCTTCGATGAGGGTATCGCCCTCTTCTAATTTTATTTCGGGCATTCTCAGTTTCTGACCTGTAAGAGCTGCGATCTCCCTTGCAATACCTATGACAGAGGCACAGTCAGGTCTGTTTGGCGTCAGGCTGATCTCATAGGTATAATCTTCCAGGGGCATGGCGGAGGAGATCTGTGTTCCCTGCTCGAGATTATCCGGGAGAATCATGATACCCGTATGATCATCGGAGAGTCCCATCTCATCCTCGGCCAGAAGCATGCCGGCCGAATGTTCCCCCCTGATACGACTCTCCTTGACAACTATTCCGTTGGGCAGACTGGTGTCAGGCATGGCCATAGGAACCAATGCCCCTTCATGGAGGTTTGTCGCGCTACAGACTACAGGCACTTCTCCTTTGCCAGTGTCCATATTACATATAAACAATCTGTCCGCTTCAGGATGCTGTTTCACGGACATGATTCTTGCTACCACGATGCCTTGAAGGGACTGGCCAATTGCTTCAATACCCTCCACCTCCAGACCTGACATAGTCATGAGATGTGCCAGGTCGGTTGGTGACATATCGACGTCTACATAATCTTTCAGCCAGTTCAGACTCAGTCGCATTGATTAAACTCTCTTAGCAATAAAATTAAATGATCACCGCCTAACTGGGCGTATAAAGGACGTATTTTTTACATCCGAAAAGTATGTATCGACCATAGGAGGCAATGTCTGTCACTTTAAGGCAATATCTTTTTAGAAATTCCACTATCTTTCGCTGTGGCCAAATATTTGGGTTTATATCCCAGGCTTCTATGAGTTTGCTTCTAACACTGCTAAGCCCTAAATATTTGGCCACTTCCTCGAAAGGTAGTAGATATTGTCTTAAAGTGATAGGTATTGCCGAATTAGTACACCTTAATTCTAAAAGAATCGTCTCGGTGGCTAGTTCAGAATTGCCTTAAAAACCGCATATCATTTTTAAAGAAGAGCTGCAGATCATCTATGCCGTATTTAAGCATGGCGATCCTTTCAACCCCCATGCCAAATGCAAAACCAGAAATGGTTTCAGGATCATAATCAACAAACCGGTAGACCTCGGGGTCTATCATACCTGCCCCCAATATCTCGAGCCACCCTGTCTGCGAGCAGGTCCTGCAGCCCTCTCCCCTGCATATGACACACTGGATATCCACTTCCGCACTCGGTTCAGTAAACGGAAAGAAGCTGGGCCTGAAACGAAGGGCCGTATCTCTGTCAAACATCTGGTGAACGAAACTGGTAAGGGTTCCTTTCAGATCCGCGAACGTAACGTTCTTATCCACCAGGAAACCCTCTACCTGGTGAAACATGGGTGCATGAGAGGCGTCCGCCGAGTCACTCCGGTAAACCTTTCCGGGAGCAATTACGCTAACCGGTGGGGATTGACTCTCCATTACACGTATCTGCATATTTGATGTATGGGTTCTTAAGACCACTTTCTTGGAGATATAAAAGGTATCCTGCATATCACGGGCAGGATGATCCTTTGGAAAATTAAGGGCCTCAAAGTTGTAATAATCCAGTTCAACATTCGGTCCCTTCACGACCCTGAAACCCATCTTCATGAATATATTGCAGATCTCCCTGTTCACCCGGCTAATGGGATGGAGATGCCCCCTGGCAGGTTCTCGCCCTGGCAAGGTAATATCCAGATAAAATTCTTCTTCTGTACCCTTTGCCTCTATCCTCCCATGTGCGTCTTCAAAAAGGCCCGACAGATCTGTCTTTATCTGGTTTGCCAACTTACCTATTTCAGGTCTGTCTTCCGGGGGTAACTCTCCGAGCCTCTTCATCATGGAAGTAATCAGGCCTTTTTTCCCTAGGTAAGTTACCCTGAATTTTTCCAGGCCGGAAATATCCTGTATTGACTCAAGTTCTCCAATAGCCTGTTCTTTTATTTCAAGGAGTTTCTCTTTCATTATTAATCAACGGACATTTAGGCCCCGCCTGAATATCCAAACGGGGCCTTATTATTCCTTTAATATCGCTGATTACTCACAGTAATCATCATTTTGCCATAGCAGCCACTTGAGCAAAGGCAACGGGATCATGTACGGCCATCTCCGCAAGGATCTTTCGATCAAGCTCGATGCCTACCTTATGAAGGCCGCCCATCAGACTGCTGTATGACAAACCGTTCTCCCGTGCCGCCGCATTAATCCGTATGATCCAGAGCCTTCGAAAATCCCTTTTCTTATTTCTCCTGTCCCGGTATGCATACGACCTGGCCCTGTCTACGGCAACGGTTGCGGTCCTAAAGAGCCTGCTTTGGCCACCCCTGTAACCTTTTGCCGCCTTTAAAACCTTTTTTCTTCTATGTCTAGCCTTAAATCCTCTTTTTACCCTTGGCATTGTTTAACCTCTTTTTTATCTATTTATAAGGTATCAGCCTGGAAATACTCTTCTGGTTTGTCGAATCGACAAGCCCTGATTTACGCAGACCTCTCTTTCTTTTTGTACTCTTTTTCGTAAGGATATGACTGGAAAATGCCTTATTCCTTACAATTTTTCCTGAACCTGTGGTCTTGAATCTCTTTGCCGCGCCACGGTTGGTCTTCATCTTTGGCATTTTCAAACCTCCACTTTATTCCACAAAGCATAAGATCTCTAGTTGAATGACGTCAGATCCATTTCGACTATCAAAAAGAGATGCTGCGCTTTTGTTTTTAACCTATCTCCTAAATTAGGATATGGGCCTGTTATCTACCGCACTATATAAAGGCAAAGTGTGGCAGCGCTATATTGCATCCTAGTTTTCTTTTCTTACTTGCGTTGAGGGATCTCGCTATTTTGGGATAACGACCATGGTCAGATTACGACCTTCATGCTTGGGAGACTGCTCCACCGTCCCTTCCTCCTGGATTTCCTCGGCAACTCTGTTCAGGAGATCCATGCCTGCATCCTTATAGGCCAATTCCCGTCCCCTGAATATCACGGTCAACTTGACCCTGTTTTTTTTGTGCAGGAATTTTTTCATGTTCCTGAGCTTAAATTCAAAATCATGTGTGTCAGTATGTGGTCTGAACTTGATCTCCTTGACCTGTAATGTCTTTCCTTTTTTCCTCGTCTCCTGATCTTTCTTGCTGGTCTGGTACTTAAACTTGCCGTAATCCATGATCCTGCAAACAGGCGGATCTGAATTGGGTGCAACCTCAACCAGATCCAGACCTTTCTGGCTCGCATTATCAAGAGCTTCGTTAATAGGTATTATACCAAGTTGAGTTCCATCTTCGGAGATCAATCTGACGGTCTTTGCACGGATCCTCGCGTTTACCCTGATTTCATCGGACTTATTTGCTATAACCACTACCTCCTTTGTCTACAATCTTCATTAATAAGATCAATGAATTCCCTTTCGGTCATAAACGGAAGGTTCTTACCGCTCCTTAACCTCGGGGTTACACCCTCTTTTTCAGATTCCCTGTCACCTATGATAAGCATATACGGGATCTTCTGCATCTGGGCCTCTCTGACCTTCAGACCCAATTTTTCGTTCCTAAAGTCTGCCTCTACCCTTATATCAGATCCTCGCAAGGTTTCTAAGACCTTTTTACCATAGGGGATATTCCGGTCAGTCACAGTAAGAATCATCGCCTGCACAGGAGAAATCCATACGGGAAAGGCGCCCGCGTAGTGTTCTATCAATACACCGATAAATCTTTCCAGTGCCCCGAGAATAACCCTGTGAATCATAACAGGGCGGTGCTTTTGACCGTCTTTATCAATATAGGACAGATCAAACCTTTCTGGCAATGTAAAATCGCACTGGATTGTTGCGCATTGCCACTTTCTGTCCAGCGCATCCCTTAACTTGACATCGATCTTGGGCCCGTAAAAGGCGCCATCACCCTCATTGACCTGGTATTCCAGGTCATTATCATCCATGGCCTTTATGAGAGCATCTGTCGCCTGATTCCAGTCTTCATCTGATCCGATTGATTTTTCCGGCTTTGTGCTGACCTCCAGTTCATAGCTGAACTGAAAGATTTCCATCACATCCTTAACAAAAGCAAGGACCCCCTTTATCTCCCCGTCCAATTGCTCAGGGGTGCATATAATATGCGCGTCGTCCTGGGTAAATTCCCTGACTCTCAATAATCCACGTAATACCCCGGAACGTTCATGGCGATGAACCAGTCCCAGTTCAAAATACCTTTTGGGTAGATCGCGGTAGCTCTTTATGCCGGACTTGTAAATGAGCATATGAGAGAGGCAATTCATGGGCTTTATCCCATAGGACTGCTTATCTATCTCCGTAAAGTACATATTTTCACGATAATTCTCAAAATGCCCTGATTTTTCCCACAACTCCGTCTTCAGGATCAACGGACCCTTGACTAGCTCATAGCCCCTCTTGAGGTGCTCCTTGATCTCGAACTCCTCCAGGAGGTGGCGCAGCATGCCTCCTTTGGGATGCCAGACAATCATTCCAGCGCCTATCTCTTCATAGGTGCTGAATATGCCTAGTTGTTTCCCTAATTTGACATGGTCTCTTTTCCTTGCTTCCTCAAGCCTATTAAGATGTCCCTTTAATGCCTTTTTATCAGCAAAAGCCACACCGTATATCCTGCTCAGCATAGCCTTTTTTTCATCCCCGCGCCAGTAGGCGCCTGCCACGTGTGTCAGTTTAAAGGCCTTGATCCTGCCGGTAGATGGGAGATGAGGACCGCGGCACAGATCGGTAAAACTCCCCTGGGTATAAACCGATACACTTTCCTCACCCAGATCATCGATAATCTCTACCTTGTAGCTTTCACCTTGGGATTTAAAGAGGTCTATGGCCTCCCGGCTTGTCATCTCCTCTCTTTTAAAGGGGAGATTCGCTTTGATTATCTCCTTCATATTCTCTTCGATCTTGGGAAGGTCATTATCCCTGAACGGCCGCTCATAATCGAAATCATAGTAAAAACCGTTCTCAATGGACGGGCCTATGGTCACCTGGACGCCTGGAAAAAGTGCCTTCACAGCCATAGCCAACACATGGGAAGTGCTGTGACGCAATATTTTAAGGCCATCATCTGATTCAATAAAGACAGGTTCCAGCTCTGATTCAGTCCCTACAGGAGCCAAAAGGTCCTGACTCCCGCCGTTTACCCTAACGGCCACTACCTTGTCCAGGCCCTTTACATCGAGATATTGCAGGGCCTCGAGACCTGAAAGATTCTCTGCCTCAATATCCTTAGCAGGCTGACCTTTTATGGCGATTCTAAAACTCTTCATTTATAGTAATTCCAAACTAAATAAGGCATCTAAAACAAGTAATTAACTTACCTAGATGCCTCATCTAAACCTTCATCACATACAGAACACTCTTAGCAAGGCCTTAAGTATCACCTTTTTTATCTTATCCTGTCCAATAGACCCAATGATGGCACTTATAGGTACACAATCTCGTAATAATCCTGGTAGGCACGAAGGGATTTGAACCCTTGACCCCTACCGTGTCAGGGTAGTGCTCTCCCCCTGAGCTACGTGCCTAAAAACAGAGACTGCTTATCAATTCAATCGATTTATGTCAAGCAGTAATATACATGATATTTATTCTAAAATCCAGCATTTTAGCCAAGTACTATCCTTCATACGTTATCCGGACTCTCACCCATCATTTTGAACCAATAATGCATGTAATGCAGGCCTGAAATGATAGTAAAAAGGGCAGTAATATAGTAAAGATATATAATAAAACCTGAAATGAATGAAATATAGCCATGTGAAAGCACTGCAATCACGGTAATAAACTGAAGGCAAGTTGTGATCTTGCTTGTTAGAGACGGCTTGATATCAAGCTTCATATTATTAATATAAATTACAATAACTCCCAGCAGGATCAATGTGTCCCTGCTGATAACCATTACTGTCAGCCATGACGGCAAAAGCCCTCTGACAGCGAGGACTACGAACGCAGAGATCAGAATTATCTTATCTGCAAGGGGATCCAGATAGGTCCCAAGCCTGCTCTTCTGTTTGAATAACCTTGCCACCAACCCATCGACGCCATCACTCACACCGCATATCACGAACACAACCAGGCCTGATAGCAACTGATCGTTAATCAAATATATGATAAAGATAGGCGCTAGGATTATCCTGATGGAAGTGATTAAATTAGAGACGGTCATTGAACCTCTTTGGTGTTATGACAAGCCGAATCCAAATAAGGGGTTCTGAAGCTTGTGAAAAAAAGTTCTTTATTAAACTCAAGTCTCGGCTTAAATCCCGACTCGTTGGGAATCCGTGATGCTGGATAACATGAATAAGCGTTCTTTTCCCAGTATCCAGGGACTGAGTTCAAGTATCTATTTATCTATTTAACGTAACAGCTTGATATTTATATAATATTATGAGACATGAAGACGTCAAGCCATAGCCTACTTTATATTAATAATAATCTCCCCTTTTTCTGTCTTTCTCACATCCGCCAGAAAAGGAAAAGACTCATGTTCTAATACCATGTCCATAAATCTATTTTTCTTGCCTGAAAAAACAACCCGAATGGATATGGAATTACTCTTGATTCTTGTCTGTATTACAGATTCTACTCCATGAATATCCTTTTTCAGAAAATCGCTGAACATCCTGAACTGCTCAAAACTCTTCAAACCCTGGATCTCGATATCTATCTTGTTGATCTCATCTTCACCCACCTCAATCGCCTTTATTATTTCAGGACCGAGTTTTATGGCAATATTATTAACCACTCTCTCAATTGGCTGAATTACATCTTCCATACTATCGGAATCTTTATCAAATACCTCTATCTGACTGCCCCGAAATATCATCATGCCTTCTCCAATATCAAAGGCCTTGAGGGTAATGAAAACAAATTCTCCTTCAACAATTTCGCACTTACCATGTATAACCACATCCGCGGAGAAAAATCTCCCCCATCTTACGACATCTTCATCAGATAGATCCAATATCTTCATCTCAGGGGAATAGGTCTCCTCAGGGACATTTGCCAACCTGTTGATAGGTCTGAAACCACGCTCCTGAAATACCCTGTGAAGTGCCAGCTCTGTTGTGATTAACCCCTGGACACTATAGGGATCATTCCACCAGTAGGAGACACTTGCCTCCTGCGACTTACTCTGAGAGACTAAAAAAAGGACTTTGATTGGCGGTCCCTCCATTAAAATGAGGCCCATCTCCCTTAATTTCTCTTCCATCAATTTTTCATTAACTTTGATGCGGACAAGGAGTTTGCAGTACTTGTCGGTCTGTTCTTCCGCTAGGATATGGAAATTCTCGATCTCTTCTCTTGATCCCGGTATGATATCATGAATAAGTCTCTCAAAGTTGTTGATCATGCCCTGGCTTCCCAGACGCCTCGCCAAGTATTCTTCAACTCCTTTAACCAGCGCCTCGGAGATGGCCGTCGTTCGTGCCGCAGCAATATTGCCCGCTGTAATCTTTCCCTTGCCAATGGCCAGAATGTTTTCCTGGTCAACTTTCGCTTGTGTCTCTGCCATTATCAAGGACAGGGTCACAACAGAAAAGACGGATAATCCGAAAATGACTCTAAAGAGGGTATTATTGATCAATTGTTTAGCCATAGATCTGTTCTTGCCTCGTCTATAGGTTCGCAAAATATAGGTGGAAAAAGCCTGATTCCTCTCGTAAAAATTGCTTCACTTAGAAGCGCTTTATTTGAGGGGTGTTTTACTTAATGAGTGCTTTGCTTGAGGAAGGTTGCTTCAAGATCCAGAAGGGATCGCTCCTTAAGTCCATTTACGGGTGCACTCCTCAAAGCCCTTTGGGCCGATCTTCAAGTTTCGAAGGAACAGTACTATAAAGAATATATTCCCCTTAATATGACTTGCAAGTATTGATTGAAAAGAATACCCATTATGATATAGAGTGAAACTTGCAGTCTCTTTAACTACTTATATTCCCTTATTATCTTGATAATAGTCAAGTAAAGAATACGCCCCTGATTCACCATCAAGGCATCATATTTCCCGCGCCTAGCGGGATTGCCTTCGATGGCTCCTCCCTGCGGCGTATGTGTAAAACCGCATGGGTATAGAGCATGGAGCATAGAGTAAAACATAAAGACGCTATGCGCTATGCGCTTTGCGCGACTGAAAGGAGCTGACGCCTCAGTCGTCGCTCCCCCCGCACAAGTCATCGGGGAACCGTGAACTCTGAACATTGAACCTTATTAATATGCATCGCCGGATTTAAGCAACCTACTCATGCAGAGCACAATAATCTTGTCTCGCAATGCGGGGCCTTCGACGGCTTAGCCTATGGCCTATGGAACGCACAGCCCGGAGGGAAATCCGGGTTCCTATATTCAAATAAATTCTCTTATCTCCTTGTTAATAAGGTCCCGATCCTCAGGCTTCACCCATACCATCTCAGGATCTCCCCTGAACCAGGTCAACTGCCTCTTTGCATACCGTCGAGTATCTGTCTGAAGCTGGCGGATCGCTTCATCAAGATCCCAGCCTCCTTCAATGTATCTCATCACATGCCTGTAGCCGAGGGACCTCATTGCGTTCAGCTCGGGAGAGTACCCATTGTCCAAAAGGGATTGGGTCTCCTCCACGAGGCCGGCTTCAATCATGGCAAGACTCCGCGCGTTTATCCGTTGATACAGCTGTTTCCTTTCCATGTACAAGCAGATCTTTAATGCCCGAAAGCTCATCTCTTTAAACGCGTGCTTTTGGATCAAGGATGAAAGTGTTCGGTTAGTGAGCTTGATGATCTCAAGGGCACGGATTATCCTCATCTTGTCGTGAGGGTGTATCTTAATGGCGGATTCAGGGTCAAGTATCTTCAGCCGTTCATGAAGTTGAATCGAGCTTTGTTCCTCGCATCCACGGGATAACTCTTCTCTTAGTTTCGGATCGAATGGAGGGCATTCAAGGAGGCCGCCTAACAGGGTTTTGATATAGAGCCCGGTTCCCCCAACCACAAAACAGACCTTACGTCTTGCTGCAATCTCCTTTAACAGGGGTTCCGCGAATGACCGGTAGATGGACGCGTTAAACTCCTCGTCAGGGTCTACCACGTCGATAAGGTGGTGGGGGACACCCCTTCTCTCACTGATTGAAGGCTTGGCAGTGCCAATATCCATGCCGCGATAGATCTGCATGGAATCAGCATTAACTATCTCCCCTCCGAAATCCAGAGCGAGATCAACCGCCAACGAACTCTTCCCTGAGGCGGTCGGTCCGGTAATAATCACCAGTTTTGGTCTGTTATCTGTCATTGAAGTTTAGTAAAGAATCCACGCCCCAAGGACATGCTTTGTTTGCACCCTAAAGGTTGTATCGACCCTAGGAGGCGATGGCTGTCTTTTTAAGGCGATATATAATAAGGCATAAGGCAAAAGGAAGATTTTGATTTTTTTCTAACTATACCTGATACATTAAGCCTTGAGCCCTTGGCCTTCGTTATTTGGCCACTTCCTCAAAAGGTAGCCCCGCCCGGGCGGGGTCGTCTTGAAGAGATAGTCATTGCCGGATATATTGCCCTTTTCAGGCAAAGCCAATTTTCCCTGACTACGTCCATCGAAGATTTCCCGCAGAACGGGAAGAAGAACGTGGTTTTCAAGTTACAATAAAAGGGTCTTGACCTGTCTATCTCCCAAGGCAAGAGTTCTGAGCAAAACCGATACATTAACCGCAGAACACATAGACGCGGACAAAAAGTCTGCGCTTGCCCGCCTTCCTGTCCACGACGAATCTGCTTGCGGATGAGACGGGATGGCAGGTTTGTCTGCGGTTAATAAGTGCATGATGCACCTGTCAAACTTACACAACCCTCTTAAACATCTTTTCTATCTCATTGTAGGTGAATCTTTTAAAAATAGGCCTTCCATGGGGGCAGTTTGTGGGCAGATCCATCTCCTCCAATTGTTCCAAAAGAAGGGCCATCTCGCCGGGAGACATCCGCTGGCCTGCCCTGATAGCACTATGACATGACATAATGGTCAATAATCTATCCATGGCCTTATCATTTGTAAGGTCACTCTCCTCTTCCATTATGGGGATCAGGTCAAGCAGGAATTCCTCCCATTGTACATTGACCAGAATAGAAGGTACCGACCTCAATAAAAAGGTGTTTCCGCCAAAACGCTCGAAATCGAACCCCAACCCGGACAGTTGATCAAGTTTCTGCAGTATAACTCTTCCCTCTTTCAAGGAAAGCTCCAGTCTATGGGGGATCAAAAATGCCTGACTCTCAATCTTAGAAGACTGATAGGATTTTTTAAGCGTTTCATAGACAATCCTCTCGTGAGCTGCGTGCTGATCAAGCATGAGAAGAGCATCCCTGGTCTGGAACAATATATATGTATCCTTTAACTGGCCAATAATCTGGGGCCTTTCCCTTACAAGGTACTCCTCACTTGCTTCGATCTCTGTCCGACCGCTCTCTTTCTGATCTACCCCGGAATACTCCCATGGCGGTTCCGCCATACCCGCATTATTGAACCGGGTCCCTGTTCCGCCTTCAATACTCTGGTATCCGATATCG